>MVQP01000101.1 GCA_002067235.1 Syntrophorhabdus sp. PtaB.Bin047 | reverse complement strand
ACGCCGGTAACCTTACTTTCATTCTTCTTATCATGGACTGCCTGTGATATTCCATTGGGAGTAACATACAAGGTTTCACGTTTCAAGGTTTCACGTTGAAAAGATGACCGCGGAAAAGGAAGGATGCTCCGCCTGGGCTTCGCGTTCAGGGGAGTTGAACCTTGAACGGTTCACAAACCTGAAACCTTGAACCGTCTTTTTTGGTCGGGGCGACTGGATTTGAACCAGCGGCCTCTTGCGCCCAAGGCAAGCGCGCTGAACCATACTGCGCCACGCCCCGATCAGCCACCAGCATATCACAGAAAGAGCCGCTTTTCAATAAGTTGGACCCTAAAGGGGTGAGGGACAACGGCGTTGACTTTTTTCACGTTTCGGCTCACAATAAGGGCACCATGATCGGCATATCAAAGCTCTACTGCGGGGCCGTGGAGGCCTCCGACCCCTTGAGGTACGGCAGGGATTCGTCGCTTCTGCCCTCGCACCTTCTGCAGTTCTCGAAGGACAAGAGGCCCGTCGTGGTCTGGAACACAACGAAGCGCTGCAATCTCAGGTGCGTTCACTGCTACGCCTTTGCCGAAGGCGAAGATTACAGGGGTGACGAGCTGTCGACGGACGAGGGCAAGGTGCTTATCGACGACCTGGCCCGCTTTGGTGTACCCGTCATTCTCTTCTCCGGCGGGGAACCGGTGCTCCGGGAAGACCTTCCGGAGCTTATCGACCATGCGGTGAAGAGGGGCATGAGGGCCGTCATCTCGACGAACGGAACTCTCATCACCAGGGAAAAGGCCCGGGTGTTTGCCAGGTATTCCCTGTCCTACATCGGCGTCAGCCTCGACGGCTTGAAGGAGATAAACGACGCCTTCCGCGGGGTCGAGGGGGCCTTCGCGCGTGCAATGGAGGGTATCAGGAACGCGAAGGATGCGGGTATCAAGGTGGGCCTCAGGTTCACCATCAACAAGAGGAATATCGGCGAGGTTTCAAAGATCTTCGACCTCATAGAGGAACAGAACATCCAGCGCGTGTGCTTCTACCACCTCGTGTACGCGGGGCGAGGATCGAAGCTCATGGACGAGGACCTCTCCCATGACGAGACCCGACGCGTCGTGGACCTCATCATGGACAGAACCAAGGCCCTCTTCGACAAGGGGGGATCGCCCGAGGTCCTCACCGTCGACAACCATGCCGATGGGCCCTACTTGTACCTGAGGCTCCTTAAGGAGGACCCGCAAAGGGCCGCGGAGGTACTGGAACTGCTCAGGATGAACGAAGGGAACTCTTCAGGCGTCGGCATCGCCTGTATCGACGAGAAGGGGAATGTCCACGCGGACCAGTTCTGGAGGCACTACAGCTTCGGCAACGTCCGGGAGCGGCCGTTCAGCGCGATCTGGACGGACCTTGCGGATCCGGTCATGGCAAAGCTTAAGGAGAAGAAGAAGTACGTGGGCGGTCGTTGTGCGGCTTGCAGGTGGCTCGACGTCTGTGCCGGCAACTTCCGCGTCCGCGCCGAAGCGGCAACGGGCAACCTCTGGTCCGCAGACCCGCAGTGCTATCTGACGGAAGAAGAAATAAAATGATAATAATCAATGACCAAATTCCAATAACCAGACAATAACCAATTGACCAATGATCAATGACCGGGCAAGGCGCAGATCACCGTCAGGCCGGTCGACCATTGACGTGACTGTTGTCTGGTAAATCGGAATCTGGTAAATTGGTCATTATCGGTTCGTAGTCATTAGTGCCTGGTCCCTTGGTGGCTTTTCCCCCTGGTTATTGGAATTTGGCCATTGGTCATTATCATCTAAGGAGGTTTCATGCGTTACCCGACGTACCGGCCGAGAAGAATGAGGAAGAACGAGAAACTGAGGAACATGGTCCGCGAAACCACGCTCTCGCCGGACTGCCTCGTCTACCCCGTCTTCGTGAAGGAGATGAGTGAACGCGAGGTTCCCATCGAGGCCATGCCCGGGATCAGCCAGTTCTCCGTCGACGGGGTGCTCGGCGAGGTGGAGAAGGTCCTCGAGGCGGGTGTGCCGGCGATCCTCGTCTTCGGCATACCGGAGAAGAAGGACGACACGGGTAGCGGCGCCTACGACAGGAACGGTATCGTCCAGCAGGCGGTGCGGGCCATCAAGGCGCGCTTCGGAGAAGACGTCCTCGTCATCACCGACGTCTGCATGTGCGAGTACACGAGCCACGGGCACTGCGGCATTGTGAAGGACGGGTACGTCGACAACGACGAGACCTTGAAGCTCCTTGCGAAGAGCGCGCTCAGCCACGTCATGGCTGGCGCCGACATGGTCGCACCCTCGGACATGATGGACGGCAGGGTGCGGGCCATCAGGGAGATGCTCGACCTTCACGGGGACTACAATGTGCCGGTGATGAGCTATGCCGCGAAGTATTCATCCTGTCTCTACGGCCCCTTCCGGGAGGCGGCGGAATCGGCCCCGCAGTTCGGCGACCGCAGGTCCTACCAGATGGATCCCCCCAACAGCCGTGAGGCCATGCGGGAGATCGCGCTCGACATCGAGGAGGGGGCGGACATAATCATGGTGAAGCCGGCACTCTTCTACCTTGACGTCTTGAGCCAGGCGAGGGAAAGGTTCAACATACCGCTCGCGGCATACAGCGTCAGCGGGGAGTACTCGATGATCAAATTTGCCGCCGCAAAGGGGTCCTTCGATCTGAAAAGGGCGGTCATCGAATCCACGACAGGCATCCGGCGCGCCGGGGCGGACATCGTCATCACCTACTTCGCGAAGGAGATCGGCACGTGGGCGAAAGAACACACCCTCTGAGGATGGTCGCCTGGGAGCTGACCCGCAACTGCAACCTCTCCTGCATCCACTGCCGCGCGTCGGCGGCGTCGGGCCCTCACGAGGGCGAGCTCTCGACGGAAGAGTGCAAGGCCGTCATAGATGACATCCTGTCCTTCTCGGAGCCGACGGTGATCCTGACCGGCGGGGAACCGTTGATGAGGCCGGATATCTTCGAGATCATCGAATACGGGAACAACAGGGGATTGAGAATGGTCATCGCCGTCAACGGCACCCTTCTCGACGGGACGGCGGCTCAGAGGCTCAAGGCTTCGGGCATAAAAAGGGTCAGCCTCAGTATCGACGGAAAGGACGCAGGCCGCCACGACAGCTTTCGCGGTGTCAACGGGTCCTTCGATGCCGTGATCGAGGCGGCGCGGACACTTGAGCAGACGAGCCTGCCCTTCCAGATAAACACGACGGTGACGACGCTCAATGTCAACGACCTCGATGAGACCTACGCGTTGGTGAAGTCTCTCGGAGCCGTTGCCTGGCACGTCTTTCTCCTCGTTCCCGTCGGCAGGGGAACAGGCCTCAAGGGAAAGGAACTTTCCGCCGAAGCCTACGAGGATGTGCTCCACCGCCTTCGGGCCATTGAAAGAAGGGACGAGCTGGAAATGAAGGTCACCTGCGCCCCGCACTACTACCGCATCGTGAAGGATGACGGGGAGGTGCCGAAAAGCGGGGGGTGCCTTGCCGGAAAGAGCTTCATGTTCATCTCGCACCGCGGCGTCGCCCAGCCCTGCGGCTACCTCGAGATAGATTCGGGCAACGTGCGAAAGGACGGTGTGAGGGGCGTCTGGGAAGGCTCGGAGGTCTTCCGACGCCTGCGCGATCTCGCGTCATACCGGGGAAAATGCGCCTCCTGCCGCTATATCCGCATCTGTGGCGGCTGCCGCGCCCGTGCCCACGAGGAGACGGGAGATTACCTCCAGGAGGAGCCGCTGTGCTCGTATCGGGAAGGGAGCAGCGGGTGATCAAACCCCGGTGATCAAAGCAGGAAAGAAGAAACAGCGGATCTGCGGCATACCAGCCCGATGCGATGTTTCGCAGGTTATCGTTGTTCTCTCTTCATCTTATCGTCGAGCCAGTCGAGGATGCGCGCGTTCGATATGCGGGTGGCGCCCACCTGGCAGTGTTCCTCCGCCCCTTCTTCCCTGGTGAAGAGCATATAATCCCGGGGAGACCTCAGGGCATCGTATAGCGTCCGAGACTGGCCCGGCATGTCTTTGTCATCCTCGGAGTCGACGACAAGCATTGTGCAGGTGATCCTGTCCGCGATGCCTTTCAGTGTGTAAGCCCGTGTCATCCTGAACCATTCCGACGGCGTCCTCGCATGGAAGGTGAACATGCCGTTGCCGACCGCCCATCTGAGGGAAGGGTTCTTTTCCATCCTGGCATAGACCTCCCTGTCGATCGCCTCCGAGCCTTTCGGTGAATCGATCATCTCTTCCAGTTCGGGTGTGAGACGTGCGGTCCGGTGAAAGTCGTAGACGCCCCCGTTGACGATGCAGAAGGGGACCCTTTTTTCGAAGGCCATCGCCCGGGGCACCAGATATCCCCCGAAGCTGATCCCCATTACAGCGATACGCCGGGGGTCCGTTTCCTCCTGTTTCAGTGCGAAATCGACAACGGGTGTTATGACAGTCTCCCAGTCGGGGCGGAAGGGTATCTTCTGCTCGCGGATGACGCGCCCCTGGCCCGGACCCTCGAAGATCAGACAGTTGTATCCTCTTTCGAGAGCGAAGACGGCGACGGAATAATAGAGTTCCTCCGCGGTCCCGTCAAAGCCTGTCTGGATGATGAGGAGCGGTCGCTTTACCTTCAGGTCGTCCACGAGGCATCGATACCCGGGGAGCGTTGTTCCCTCGAAGGGAATCTCGACGGGGACTATCGGTGTTCGGGAAAGCTCTGCCGCCCTCAGGAAGCTCTCACGGCCCTGGCGCCAGGTGGCAAGTATGCGGGGGTCCCCGGGGTTGCTGTGGAGAAAGAATTCGGCGGTCCTGTAGTAATTGGCGGCCCTCAGGTATTCCTGGCGGGCGCTTATAGTCCTGCCTTCGGCGGCCAGGGCATCGGCTGCCTTCCTGCGTTGCTCGGCTGTCACAAACCACTCGCGGTACCAGCTCTCATCATCGCCTTCCGTGATGCGGTAGGCGGTCTTGAGACATTCCCCGATGTCGGCGCCGCCGGCGGCTGTTGCGGATATCGCCCGCAAGGTCTGGAAAGAGTACTGCGCATCCTTGAATATAAGGTCCATGGCATACCCCCTTGCAGAAGGCAATATGAGCGCCGCAAGGACAACTGCAAAGAATATCCTGTGAAGTCCACCCTGTATCACGGTCCTGCCCCCTGTTGTGTCTTTCCTCATGTCTATTATGCCCCGGGAGCCGTCGGTTGGCAAGGGAACAATGATGCCCGGCAGTGATGCCCGGCACGTCGTCATTGACATCGCATCCTTTCGTGCTGATATTCGATGACGCGTATTCGGCGCTTGACGGATGGAGGACATATGAACAGACTGGCCCAGGAACGGTCGGCGTATCTCAGGCATGCAGCGAACCAGAAGATTGACTGGCAGCCCTGGTCGCAGGAGGCTTTTGACAGGGCCGCGAGGGAGAACAAACCCGTCTTTCTGAGTTCCGGGGCCATCTGGTGCCACTGGTGCCATGTCATGGCGAAGGAAAGCTTCGAAGATGACGGCGTGGCGGCGATCCTTAACGAGCATTTTGTGGCCGTCAAGCTCGATCGCGACGAGCGGCCCGACATCGACCGCCGCTACCAGCAGGCGGTGGCCGCCATGGGGCAGGGCGGAGGATGGCCGCTGAGTGTCTTTCTGACCCCCGAGAAGAAACCTTTCTTCGGAGGGACCTACTTCCCGCCCGTCGAGCGCTTCGGCATCCCCGCCTTTGGGACGGTCCTCCTGGCGATCAGCCGTTACTACAGGGAGAAGAGGGAGGAGATCGAGGAACAGGGAGGGATGTTCCTTGACGCCATCAGGAGAGAGAGGAGACCGTCAGGGCCCCTCTCGGGCGCGCTCGTCGATGAGGCGGCGGGGCAGATGCTCGCCGCCTTCGACAGGACGAACGGAGGATTCGGAAGCGCCCCGAAATTCGCCATGCCCGGCGCCATCGAGTTCCTGCTGGGAAGGTATTTCTTCACGGGTGACGAAGGCCTCGCCCTCATGCTGGGGAAGACGCTTTCGGCCATGGCTCAAGGCGGTTTTCACGACCAGATCGGTGGCGGTTTCCACCGCTATTCGACGGACGGCGCGTGGGCCGTGCCTCATTTCGAGAAGATGGCCGACGACAACGCCTGGCTTCTGAGGAACTACTGCGACGCCTACCGGCTCTTCGGTGACCCGGACCTCAAGGACACGGCCCGGGGCATCATTTCTTTTGTTGACAGCGAGCTTTCGGACCCGCAGGGCGGTTTCTACGCCAGCATGGATGCCGACGTGACACCCGACGACGAGGGAGGATACTTTACCTGGACCGATGAGGACCTCAAACGGACACTCGGCACGGAGGAATACCGGGTACTTTCGATGCATCTCTTTAACCCGGGTAACGTCGTGCACCACGACCCGCGGAAGGTGGTGCTCTCCGTCCGCGAGACCGTCGACGACATTGCCCGCAAGACGGGCCTCGATGCCGTGACGACGGGGGAGATCATAGCGCGGGGAAAACAGAAGCTTCTCGCCGAGCGGGAAAAGAGGCCGAAGCCCTTCATCGACACGGCGCTGTATACGTCTCTCAACGGCATGATGATATCCGCCTACTGCAAGGCCTACAGGACATTCGGCGACAGGACGGTGTTTGACCGTGCACAGCTGGCGCTCGAGAGGATCCTGGATGTGAACGTGCGGGACGGGGAACTCTATCACTCTGAGGGCGTGAAGGCCTTCCTCGAGGACTACGCGTATCTTTGCGATGCCCTCGTTGCCGTCTGGGAGGCGACGGGTGAGAGGAAGTATCTCGACCACGCAAAAGGCCTTATCGAGATGTGCATCGACCGTTTCTGGGACAAGGATGGAGCGGGGTTCTTCGACACCGGGGAAGAGGTCATAGGAATACGCCTCAAAGGCATCGAGGACATACCGAGACCATCGCCTAACGCCGTTGCGATCCTTGTGCTCCTCAGACTCTCGGCGATATCAGGCGACGACAGGTACCGCGACCAGGCTGTGAAGGCCCTCGAGGCCTTCTCGTCCGAGGCGTCCCTCATGGCGATCCATGGGGGCTACTACTTCTGTGCCCTCGAAGCCTTCTACCGGATGGTAAAACTCGAGATCCGCGCCGGGGCGGGGTCAGAACTTGCGGAAGCGTCCCTCTTCGCTCATCACCCTTATACGTGTATCACCTGGGGCGACCCCGGCGGCAACGTCATCATCCCCTGCGTAGCCACGACCTGTTTCGAACCCCTCATCTCCGTCGAAGGACTGGAGAAATTCCTGAAAGATCGGTCAACGCTCTAATCCATCTTCCACTGTCAGGAACGGGAGTATCGAGTTTCTTGTCTTCTCGGCCTGAAACCTGAAACCTGTGACCTGGAACTGTCTCCGCTGTTGACTTTCCTCCCTTCCGACGATAGTATGTCGACACCATGAGCGTGGCAAAGCACCTGAAGAAAAAGTTCATTACCGGGCTTCTTGTCCTCGTTCCCCTCATTGTTACGGCCTATATCGTCTATTTTGTCGTCTCCTTCATCGAGGGCTTTATCGGACCCGCCCTGAGGAATATCTTCTTCCAGGTCTTCCAGCGCGAGGTCTATGTGACGGGCACGGCCTGCATCATCTTTGTCGTCATCACGTACCTCACCGGTCTTTTCGTCTCCAATTACTTCGGCAAAACCCTCTTCTCACGGGGAGAGAGACTCGTGAAGAGGATCCCCATCGTGAAGAGTATCTACGGCTCCGTCAAGGACATGACGGAGGCCTTCTCTTCGGAGAAGATCAAATCCTTCAAGGAGGTTGTCCTCATCGAGTTCCCTTTTCAGGGCAGGTACACGATGGGGTTTGTCACGAACAGGGTCGAGATCGAGGGGTTCAAGCACTGCGCCGTCTTCGTGCCCACCACGCCGAACCCCACATCGGGGTACATCATCCTGGCGAAGGAAGAAGACCTTCTTTTTCTTGATATGACCACGGATGAGGCCTTGAAGTACATCATCTCACTGGGTACCTCCCGGAGCGGATCCATATGGAACGGGAAAAGATCATAGGCGCCCTGACAGGGGTACGGAGAGTGTTTCTCAAGTCGCTGGCCTTCATAGCCGCCTCAGGGATCGTCAGCTTCATCTATTCGAAGCAGATGCTCCACCTTCTCGTCAAGGCGACGGGGATCAAGGTCTATTACCTCACCATCCAGGAGGTCTTTCTAGCCACCGTGCAGCTTGCCCTCTACGCCGGCATTTTCTTTGCCCTGCCCGCCATCATCTTTCTCGCCTGGCACGAGATGAAGGATCTGTACAAGATCAAGCGCGTCTATGGGTACCTCCTGGTGTTCGCCGCGATAGTTCTCTTCTACGGCGGCAGCTTCTTCTGCTTCAGGATAGTGCTTCCCTCGGGGATCAAGTTCCTCGTCACGGGTTATGAGGGCGAGGCCCTCAAGGCCATGATATCCGTGGAGCGATACCTCAACTTTTCCACTGCCATGGTCTTCGCTTTCGGGACCACCTTCGAAGTGCCTCTTATCCTTCTCGCCCTGGGAAAGCTCGGAATCGTCAAGGCGAGGATGCTGGTGCGCACGCGGCGATACGCCCTCCTCGGGATTGTCGTCGCCTCGGCCCTCATCACGCCCACGCCCGACGTATATAACCTCTCGCTCCTTGCGGTGCCGATGTACATCTTCTACGAGATCGGCATAATCCTTGTAAAGATGGTCGAGAAACAGAAGGCGAAAGACTCCTGAGCCTGTGCGTCAGGATGCGATCCCGGCCGCCTCCCGCGAAGAAGCAGGAAATGTTGTGTTGACCATTGCGTGACATCTATATAAAATGAATGACCACGAGGAGGACATGAAGCGCCCGCCGGAAAGGGGCCTCATAGAGGACCCTGAAGGTGAGCCGACTGCTTCGCGACATGGAAGCGTATATCGCAAAATATGGTTATATCGGCATTTTCGTCGGCACCTTTCTTGAAGGAGAGACCACGGTGCTCCTCGGGGGGATCTTCTCCCGGCTGGGATACATGAACATCTTCATGGTCATGTTCTATGCCTTCGCCGGGACCCTGGCAGGAGACTGCACGTTCTTCTCCATCGGAAGGTGTTTCGGGAAGAACATCATCGACCGCTTCGACCTCATCAAGAGCAAAGTGCCTCTCGCCGACAGGATCATCAAGCACTACGGGAACTTCATCATATTCATCATCCGGTTCCTCGTGGGCATAAGGGCTGTTGTCCTCATTCTTCTCGGCTGCACGAGCATGAACATAGGGAGGTTCTTCCTCTTCAGCCTTCTCAACTCGCTCTGCTGGAGCATCCTGGTGGGCGTCATCGGATACCTTTTCGGAAAGGTCATTTTGGTCTTTGTGGACGATATAAAGCAATATGAAACAGTCATCGTGCCGGTGGTGCTCGGTCTCGTCATACTGTTCATCCTCATATACCGGTATATCGTGAACAAGAAGGAGAGGGAGACCTATGGAGATCAATGAGAAGATGATGCGTGAGCTCCGGAAGAAATTCGACATCGAGATGAACAGGAAGGAGATCGAGATCGTCGATCACTGGAAGAACGAGATAGAAGGGGTCTACAGAAGGAAATATGACAACCTCGCCGCCGTGCAGGTGGAAATGAAACGAGTCATAGAGCGCATGGGGAACAGGGTCTCCATCCTGACGAAGATGGTGAGGGAAGCGTCGTGATCGGACGAAGGGCGATCACGCGGCAGACGGAAAGAGGGGCTTTCCATCCCGCCGCCTTCCTGACCATTCTTCTCGGCATCATTTTCGTTGCCGGCCTTACCGCCGCGCCGGCATCGTCGGCCCAGAGCGTGCCGAAAAAGACGAACGTCCCGACGGAGAAACGGATCGGCGATCTCGAAAAGGATGTGATGAGGCTCCAGCGGCAGGCCGACCTCTTCAATCTCGACGCCCTGCCCGACAATCTGACCCTCTGCGACAGGAAGGTCCCCATATACAGGGGAGACGTTCGGGAGCGGTTCGAGCGCGAGCTTTTTCAACTCCTGGAGAACAAGGGGCTGCTGACGATCGTCATCAAGCGCTATTACAAGTACCTTCCCATGATCAGCGAGGAGATCCAGCGCATGGGTGCGCCCCCCGACCTCGTCTATCTCGCTGTGACGGAAAGTTATCTGAACCCCAGGGCCGTCTCCCGGGCGAACGCGGCCGGAATGTGGCAGTTCATCAAGGAGACGGGCAAGCGCGAAGGTCTTCTGGTCAACGACCATATCGACGAACGCTTCAACGTGAAAAAGGCGACACGCTCGGCCCTGACCCATCTGAAACGGCTGAACGGGGAATTCAACGACTGGCTTCTCGCCATGTCGGCCTACAACGCGGGCCCGGGTCGCGTGCGCGAGGCCATCGAGAATCAGGCCACCAGAGATTTCTTCGACATGTACCTGCCGGAGGAGACGGAGCGATACGTCTTCAGGATCCTGGCGCTGAAGGAGATCATCGCGAACCGCGAGCGCTACGGGATAAGGATAGATGACAAGGATCTCTACCGGCCCGTCGTCCTTTCGGAGGTGACCATCGAGGCGAGCCGGGAATTCCACTCGTACATCCTGGCGAAGGCTATGGACACCCCCTACCGGACCTTCAGGATAAACAACCTTCATCTGAGAAGATACAACCTTCCCAGGGGTGTTTACCGGATAAATGTTCCCGTGGAAAAGAAGGAGACCTTCATAAAGAAAATGAAAGGCTACGATTATATCGATGTACGCTGAGCCTCGGAGCATCCATCTGTAACAAACGGATATTATTGACCTTATACTGCACTCAGTCTCTGTTTCCGCAACCTCTCCGCGGACAAAGAAAAAGCAAATAACGGGATATTTTATGATTGACAAATCTTTCACAATTGGGTAAAGTTTGCCATTGTGAAATTGTGAACAAAGGGGTCGTACAGTTTCATTTTCCACCTTTAAGTTTTTTTTGCATCATACTTCTAAAGAGGATCTGAGACATGCTCGAGTACGTAGCGATCTTTGTCATGATGTGCCTTGCCGGGATCATCGCGGCCGTGATAATCGGAGCTTCACATGTCCTCGGACACAGGACGAAAAGCAAAACAAAGCTTGCCCCTTATGAATGCGGCATGACGACGAGCGGCCCAACGCGCCGCATCATGACCATCCGGTACTATATCGTGGCCATGCTCTTCCTCGTCTTCGACATTGAAATAATCTTTCTCTATCCCTGGGCAGTCATTTCCCGTCGCCTCGGGCTCTTCGGCTTCATTGAAATGCTGGTCTTTGTTTTCATACTCTTCATTGGGTATATCTACATCTGGAAAAAAGGTGCATTGGAATGGGAATAGAAAAGAACGTAC
>MVQP01000100.1 GCA_002067235.1 Syntrophorhabdus sp. PtaB.Bin047 | reverse complement strand
TGATGAAGAACAAAGCAACATGGGCGGAGGCCCGTTCATGAAAAAGAAATCAATTGACATTCAACACAGTTGCTGGAACGGTTCCCTACGTTATTTCCGCCGTACAGTGAGCGCACTTCGTTACCTTCACGGGTATTGTCGACAGGCAGTAGGGGCACTCCTTCGCTTCGGGTTCCGCGGGAGGGGGCTCCGTTTTGAGCCTGTTGACGTTCTTCACGAGGATGAATACGCAGAAGGCGACAACGAGGAAGCTGATCACGGTGTTGATGAACAGACCGTAGTTGATCGTTACCGCACCTGCGGCCCTGGCAAGTGCCAGTGTCGGGTACGGGCCCGGGACCTTGCCTTCCTTCAGGACGGCGAAGAAGTTGGCAAAGTCTATGTTGCCGAGGAGAAGCCCGATAGGCGGCATGATGATGTCATCGACAAGGGACTTCACAATGGTGACGAAGGCGGCGCCGATGATGATGCCCACGGCCATGTCCACGACGTTGCCCCGCATGATGAATTCCTTGAATTCCTTTCCCATGGATACCTCCCTGAATCCTGATCGTGTGTTTAAGGATATTCTACCTCAACGGGACTCCTCCGCGTCAAAATAATCGCTTGGAAGGGGCCGCGCCATGATGGTACAAGGAAGGGAGAAGGAGGAAATGACCGATGAGGAAGACAGGATTCATAGGGCTTGGGCACCTGGGAGGGGCAATGGCAAAACGTCTTGTTTCGGAAGGGCTGGACCTTGTTGTCTGGAACAGGACCGTGGAAAAGGCAGAGGACCTCGGGGTGGAGGTCGCGGCCTCGCCTGCCGAGGTGGCGAACAACGCGGATATCGTCTTTCTGAATCTCTTCGACAGTGGGGCGGTGAGGTCGGTGCTCATCGGCCCCGGGGGCCTTCTTGAAGGCGACGTTGCCGGGAAGCTTTTCGTCGACACAACAACGAACCATTTCGTCGATGTCCTGGGTTTCTATGAAGCATGTTCGAAGAAGGGATGCTCCTACCTCGAGGCACCCGTGCTTGGAAGTGTCATCCCTGCCTCGCAGGGAAACCTGGTTATACTCGTCAGCGGCGAGACGACGGCGTTCGAGAGGGCCAGACCCTTTCTCGACAGGCTTGGCAAGAACATCTTTTTCCTGGGGGACAAGACCCTTGCCAACAGGATGAAGCTCGTCAACAATCTCGTTCTCGGGACCTTCATGGCCGTCATCGCCGAGGCGACGGTGCTGGGGGAGCGCTCAGGGATACAGAAGGAAACAGTCCTCGATATCCTGGCGGCCGGGGCGGGGAATTCGGGGGTCATGAACGCGAAGAAGGAGAGGATCCTCAAAGAGGATTTCACCACGCACTTCTCGGCCGCCCTCATATACAAGGACCTCCATTACCTCCAGGACCTTGCCAGGGCGCTGCGGGTACCCCTTTTCACAGGGGCCGTGACGAAGGAGATCTTCGCCCTGACCTTCAGGGAGAACAAGGAGCCCCTCGACATGTCGGTGGTGTACGAGGTAATAAAGGCGGGTCATGGGATGTAGAAGACGGTCTCAGGTTCAAGGTTTCAGGTTCAAGGGGGGAAACGGTCTTCCTTACCTTTGCGGTTTGATCCGTTGACATCTGAGGCTTTGCTCTGGTAACGTTTGGCTATGTCGGGGTCACGTTCGAGGCGTTCGGCGAAGGCGGGGTTGCCGCCGGGGTCGCTCGTGCATGTGGGCAAGCATGCCGCCGGGAAGGCGACGATCACCGTTGCCACCTACGACGCAGGGGAGTTCAGGATCAAGGAGTCGTCGAGCGTTGAGGAGTGCTTTTCCCTCGTTGACCCGTCCAGGGTGACCTGGATCAATGTCGATGGCATCAGCGACGCGAAGACCGTGGAAGCCATCGGGACCCACTTCAACCTTCACCCGCTTCTCATGGAAGATGTGATGAACACCGACCAGAGGCCGAAGATGGAGGATTACGATAATCTTCTCTTCCTGGTCGTCAGGGTGCTTTCCCCCGGTAATGGGACGGGCGGGATCGAGTCCGAGCAGATCAGCTTCGTGCTCGGGGACAGGTGCCTCATCTCCTTCCAGGAACGCAAGACCGATCTCTTCAAGGGCGTTATCGACAGGTTGCAAATGGTCAGATCGCGTGTCCGGAAAAGCGGGGCCGATTATCTCCTGTACTCTCTTATAGACGTTGTTGTCGACAACTACTTCGTCATTCTCGAACGGATGGGGGACAATGTCGAGGAGATCGAGACGAAGCTCATATCGGGAGGGAGGGTCGAGACGCTCAACGCTCTTCAGAAGATGAAGAAAGACCTGATCTACCTGAGAAGGTCCGTATGGCCTCTGCGCGAGGTCCTCTCCGGCCTGGAAAGAGGGGAATCCCGGCTCATATCGGGCACACTGCATGTGTTCTTCCGGGATATTTACGACCATACTATCCACGCCATCGATACCATCGAGACACTGCGTGACATGCTCTCGGGCATGCTCGACATATACCTTTCGAGCGTCAGCAACCGTCTCAACCAGGTCATGAAGGTACTCACCATCATCTCTACCATCTTTATCCCGCTGACCTTTATAGCCGGCGTCTACGGAATGAACTTCAAGAACATGCCAGAAATAGGCTGGCCCTACGGCTACCCGGCCGTGGTGGTCCTCATGGTCTTTGTAAGCCTGGCGATGCTGTATTATTTCAAAAAGAAGAAATGGTTCTGACGTCTGTTCGTCCTGGGGGGACGGTCGGGACGCGATGCCATTGGGAGGAACAATGAAGATTACAGTGGTTGTTGTTATGGCAATTTCGCTGATCTGGGCCGCAGTCACGTGGGCCGGCCCCCTCGACGATCTCCTGAAAGGGGTCAAGCTCCCGCCTGCCCGAAGCGGCGGCGGTGCAGACGAAGCCACGACGGCCTCGGGCCTCAAAGAGGCGCTGTCCATTGGAACGGGAAACGCGGTTACGTCCGTGTCCAGGGTCGACGGCTATTTTACGAATCAGTTCATCAAGATCCTCCTTCCCGAAAATATCCAGACCATAGCGGATGTCTTGGGGAAACTGGGTTACCAGAAGAAGGTGGACGCCTTTATCCTCAGCATGAACAGGGCCGCCGAGAACGCGGCTCCAAAGGCAAAGAGGTATTTCGTCGATGCCATCAAGCAGATGACCTTCGAGGACGCCATGGGGATACTGCGCGGGGGCGACACCTCGGCCACGGAGTACTTCAAGTCGAAGACCCAGCAGAAGCTTTACAGCGAGTTCAAACCCTCAATATCGGCCAGCATGAACAAGGTCGGCGTGACGCGGTCGTACAAGGACATGGTGGGAACCTACACCTCATCCGTACCCTTCGCAAAGATGGATTCCATGGATCTCGACCATTACGTGACGACGAAGGCCCTCGACGGCCTTTTCTACATGATAGGCCAGGAGGAGAAAAAGATCCGCACCGACCCGGCGGCAAGAGTAACGGACCTCCTGAAGACGGTGTTTGGGAAGTAGAGACGGTTCCAGGTTCCAGGTCTCAGGTCTCAGGTTAAAGACCAAAGAAGCAACCCTCTTTGTTGTTGGAAAGGTTCGGATCTTGTTCTTGACCTGAAACTTGAGACCTGGAACCTGGAACCGTTTTTTAAACCTTTTTCAGTTTGTACTTCCTCGTTCCCAGTCCTATCTTCTCGGCATGGTCGAGCTGGATGTTCCAGTCTATCTCGGGGAAGAGGGCGCGCCATTTGTCCTCGCCTTTATGGAGGGTGTGCGCGATGGCCGTGCAGGGCAGGGAGGTCTCGTTGTTGACCATGTCGCAGGACGCGGCGTCGATGGCCACGGGGTCGTCGGAGGCCAGGATTCCGATGTCCCTTACTATGGGCGCGTCGCTGTTGGGGTAGCAGTCGCAGGCGGGACTCACCTGGACAACGAAGTTGATGAAGAGCGACTTCTTCTTCTTACCTGTAAGCGTCCCAAGGGCGTACTCGATCATCTTCTTCTGGAAGATATCGGGTGATTCGTTCCACTGTACCTCGATGGCGCTGAAGGGGCAGATAAGGATGCATTCTCCGCAGCCGATGCATTTCCTTCCGTTGATGGAGGCTTTTTTCGACGCTACCGAGATGGCCCCGGCGGGGCAATAGCCCGTGCAGAGTTTGCATCCCCGACAGGTCTCCACGTTTACTCTGGGCGAGACCGTCGAGTGCTGGACGAGTTTTCCTTCCCTCGTGGCGCACCCCATGCCCAGGTTCTTGAGGCATCCGCCGAACCCCGAAAGCTCGTGGGCCTTGAAGTGGGTTACGGCAACGAGGGCGTCGGCATCGGCGATCTCCTTTGCTACGTGCGCCTCTTTCAGGACCACTCCTGCGATGGGCACCCGAGTTCCGCTCCCCCCCTTAAGGCCGTCGGCTATCACAATGGGGCAATCGACGCTGGAATAGCCGAACCCGTTGTGCACCGCCGTGGTGAGATGACTGACGGTGTCGCTCCGTGAGCCCCTGTAGAGCGTGTTGGTATCCGTGAGGAAGGGCTTGCCCCCCGCTTCCCTGACACGCCTCGCTATCCTTCTCAGGAACACTGGTCTCAGGTATGCCGTGTTGCCGAGTTCGCCGAAATGCACCTTGATGGCGACGAGGTCGTTCTCTATTATTTTCCTGTCAAACCGCGCCGCGTTCATGAGGTCGACAATCTTGTCGAGGAGGCTGCGTTTTGGCGTCGTTCGCAGATCCGTGAAGTATACCGTACTCATGGAGGCTCCTTTTTTGTTCCCTTTACAGGCAAATTATGTTAGAAGTTAGGCGATTTTGTCAACAATTAAGGAGGTTAGACGGATGCTGAATCTTTCGGATAAACACGGCATGATACAGAAGATCGCCGAGAAGCTGGCCAGAGAGAAGGTGGCCCCCCGCGCGAAAGAGATCGATTCCACTGGCGCTTTCCCCTGGGACCTCGTGGATATCTATAAGAAACATGGTTTTCTCTATCTCATGCTCCCTGAAAAGTTTGGTGGCCTGGATGGTGATATCACGTCCCTGTGCCTTGTCATAGAAGAACTGGCCAAGGTGTCCGGTGCGTCTTCCCTCATACCGCTGGCGCACAATGTCGGTGTTATGCCCATCATGATAGCCGCGAACGAGGAGCAGAAGGAGTACATCTACAACAAGCTTTGCGAGCCCGACAAGATGTACGTCGTTGCCTTCGGTCTCACCGAGCCCGATGCCGGCTCCGATGCCTCCCACATGAGGACGACCGCGGTGAGAGAGGGTGATCACTACTACCTCAACGGGAAGAAATCGATGATCACAAACGGGGCGAACGCACAATTCTTTTCGGTGTTTGCTTCAACGAACCCTGCGAAGCGTACCAATGGGATCTCGGCCTTTTACGTTGAGAAGGACTACCCGGGGGTCATCATCGGTAAGAGCGAAGACAAGATGGGCATGATCGGCTCCGATATCACCGAGATCATATTCGACAATGTCAGGCTGGAAAAGGAAAACCTCATGGGGAAAGAGGGGCAGGGATGGGACATCGCCATGTCTACCCTCAATCTCTCCCGTCCCGCCGTCGGGGCGCAGGCTGTGGGCATCGCCCAGGGGGCCCTTGATTTCGCCGTGGAATATGCCTGGAAGAGGGTGCAGTTCGGGCAGAAACTGGCGGATTTCGAGGGCATCCAGTTCATGGTTGCCGACATGGCCACGGGGGTCGAGGCGGCGAGGGCCCTTGTTTATGACGCGGCGCACCTCCTCGACATGAAGGTCTACGAAAGGGACAAGATGAGCGCTATCGGCGTCGACAAACTCTCCGCCATGGCGAAGGTATATTCGGCCGACGTGGCGATGAAGGTCACGACCGACGCGGTCCAGATACTGGGCGGGTACGGTTACACCAAGGAATATCCCGTGGAGCGCATGATGCGCGACGCGAAGGCCACCCAGATATACGAGGGCACCAACCAGGTCCAGAGGGTCGTCATAGCCAGGGATATATTCAGGAACAGGATGGGGTAAGGACAGGGTCAAAGGCCGCTTGAACGGCTTGATTCTGTTGAAGGTTAAAATGCAATAAAGAACCCCGGAGCGCTGGATGATGCTCCGGGGTTTTCTTATCTCGTTTCCTTATGCTTTCAAGCGATTCAAGCGATTTCTTCTACCCCATCTTTTCAACGAATTCGAAGACGGGTATGGCGGATAATGTCGTTATTTCCACGGTGCCGCGGGCGCCGAGTTCGGTGGACACGCGGGCGATCGTTTCGTTGTCGGGTGCTTCAACGATGTTGATGAAATCATACATGCCCAGGGTGGCATACTGGGCGAGGACCTTGGCGCCCATCTTCTCGATCTCCTGATCCACCTCTCTGATGCGCTCGGGATTGTTCTTGATCGTCTTCCTGCCCTCATAGGTCAGCTTGCTTACGAGTATGTATATCGGCATGTGATCACCCCCTTTGTCCAAGATATTATAATATGGTCTTCTCCAATGCAACACGTTTTTCTATGACGCCGCCGCCGGCCACGATGTCGTCCCGATAGAGCACCACGGACTGACCGGGCGCGACGCCGTCCACGGGTTCGGTGAACCTGACCGAAAGGGTATCGCCACGAACGGCGCACGTGCAAGGCCTGTCGGGCTGACGGTAACGGACCCTGGCGCTCAAACCCTCGCCGAGTGGATAGCGGATCGAGACATCCCGGGCTGTCAGGGCATGGGCGGCAAGGTCCGCTTTTGTGCCGACAATGACGGTGTTCTCGTCGGCGCGAATGTCGACGACGTAGAGCGCCTCCCCAAAAGGGATGTTTATGCCCCTTCGCTGTCCGATGGTGAAGAGGTGGATGCCTTCATGGCGCCCGAGAAGTGTGCCGTCCGCGAGGTAGACACGCCCCTGCCGGCGTTTGATGAACCGGGACAGGAAATCCGTGTACCTGCGGCCAGCCAGGAAGCACACATCCTGGCTCGGACGGGAGCGAGGCAGGCGCAGCCCCTCGGTCCGGGCAAGGACCAGCAGCCCCTCTCTGGTATGCCCCCCGAGGGGAAAGACCGTCCTCAGGAGCGTCTTCTCGTCAATGGCGTAGAGGAAGTAGGATTGGTCTTTGTTCACGTCCCTACCTTTCCTGAGAATGACCTCCCCGTCGTGGCGCTCGGCGCGCGCGTAATGCCCGGTGGCCACCATGTCCGCCCCCATTTCCACGGCCCGATCGTAGAAGGCGCCGAACTTCACGAACCGGTTGCACAGGACGCAGGGGTTGGGAGTGGTGCCCCGGCGGTAGCCTTCTATGAAGGGCTCGACGACCCGCCCGGCGAAAACGTCACTGAGGTCGATCACGTGATGGGGCAGGCCAAGGTCACGACAGAGGTCGCGCGCCTCGGCGGCGGCAGACCGGGAACCTGACCGTGCAGAATCCCCGCTGTCGAACAGGGTCCCTTCGAAGAGCGTGAACGTCACGCCGATGGCACGGTGGCCCGCCTTTTTGAGGAGATATGCCGCCATGAAACTGTCGAATCCACCGCTCATGGCGACAAGGACCGTTTCCATCATCCATCATACCACAAAGGGTCAGATGGTTGAAACTTCAACGGTATTGTAGTATCATCATCCAACACGGAGGGTTGAATGAACAAGAAAACAAAGATCTTTGTAAGCCTGTTCCTGGTGTCCATCTTTCTCCTCGGGATCTATATCGGCGCCTATGGAAAGAGGACGGCGCAGGGCGGGGAGAGCAAGGAGATATACGAATACTTGAGGACCTTCTCCGATGTGATCGACCTCGTCAAGCGCAATTACGTGGAGGAGGTAAAGGACAGGGATATCGTGTATGCGGCCATCAAAGGCATCCTTGAATCCCTGGATCCCCATTCATCATTTCTTCCCCCTGACATGTACAAGGAGATGCAGACCGATACCAAAGGTGAATTCGGCGGTATCGGCATCGAGATCACCATAAAGGATGGGTTCCCGACGGTCATCACCCCCATAGAGGACACGCCGGCCTTCAAGGCGGGCATGAAGGCGGGAGACCACATCGTGAAGATCGACGGCAAGCCAACGAAAAACATGGGACTCCTGGATGTTGTGAAGCTCATACGGGGGCCCAAGGGCAAGGCCGTTACCCTGACGGTGGCCCGGGAAGGGGCACAGGGCCTCAAGGAGTACACCGTCGTTCGCGATATCATCTTCGTCAAGAGCGTCAAGTTCAGAATGCTTTCCGACGAATACGGCTATATCCGTCTTGCGCAGTTTCAGGAAAAGACGTCGAAGGACCTGGACAACGCGCTCAGAGAGCTTGAGAAGAGCAATAAGGGCAGACCGCTGAAAGGGCTGGTACTGGACCTCAGGAACGACCCCGGGGGTCTTCTTGAGCAGGCGGTGGAGGTGTCGGACAAGTTTCTCTCCGAGGGCCTCATCGTATCCATAGAGGGCAGGGGAGGCAAGAAGAGCGCCGATGACAGCAAGATGAAGTTCTACGCACAGAAGAAGGGTCAGGAGTTCCTGGGCCCCATGGTCGTGCTCGTCAACGAAGGCAGCGCGAGCGCGTCGGAGATCGTCGCCGGTGCCCTTCAGGATTACAAGCGGGCCATCATCGTAGGTACAAAGAGCTTCGGCAAGGGATCGGTACAGACTATATTCCCCCTGGGAGACGGCTCCGCGGTGCGGCTGACGACGGCGAAGTACTTCACGCCAAAGGGACGATCCATCCAGTCTGAAGGGATCGTGCCGGACATCACCGTGGAGAACACCTTTGTGAGGTCGAGGGAGAAACTGACCCCCATCACGGAGAAGGACCTCGAGAAGAAGAATGACAGGAGTCCCATGCCCAGGAGACCTGAAGATATCACCATCAAGAACCTCGAGGATGAGGATTTTCAGCTTCACATGGGCCTGCAGATCCTCAAGAGCTGGGAGGCCTTAAGGGGCAAGAGCTCCTAGAGGCTCCCCCATGGCGGACAGGAACGGGTAGGTCGTCGCGGGTCCTACCCGTTTTTTCTACAGGCGGAAGAGCATCCGGCGCTTGTCTTTTTTCCAACGAGGTTTTATCTTTTAGTACGTCAACAGGGCGTTTTCCAGCATACTGAAAAGGAGGGTAAATGAAGCCGATAGAGATCAAACCGGGTATCTACTGGGTTGGGGTGATCGACTGGGCCGTCAGAGACTTTCACGGTTACATTACGAAGAACGGCACTACGTACAACAACTATCTTGTCATGGATGACGAGGTGACCCTGCTCGACACCGTCAAGCATGACTTCCACTCGACGGCCGTGGAGAATATAAGGCGTGTGGTCGATCCGTACAGGATAAAGAACATCGTGATAAACCACATTGAACCGGACCACGCCAGCAGCATCGCGGCGATCATGGAGTACACCCCCGATGCGACCATCTTCATCACGGAGAGGGGAAAGAAGGGTCTGGACCGCCATTTCGACACCTCGCGCTGGAAATTCAGGATCGTCAAGAGCGGTGATACCCTGAAGACGGGGAAGTACACGCTGACCTTCCTGGAGACGCCCATGCTTCACTGGCCGGATTCCATGGTGACCTACATACCCGAGGCGAAGCTTCTCATATCGCAGGACGCCTTCGGTCAGCACATGGCCTCGGCCGCCAGGTTCGATGACGAGTTCTTCTCCTGTCACTCGCAATTCGAGCTCGACGATGCCATCGTGGATTATTACGCCAATATCCTCATGCCCTTTGGCAAGCTCATAGAGGCGAAGATCCAGGAGATCGTGAAGCTGGGGCTCGAGATCGATATGATAGCCCCCGATCACGGCGTGATATGGAGAAAGGACCCGGGTTACATCATACAGCGGTATCTCGACCTCGCGAAGGGCAAGGCGGACCTCGCAGCCGTCATCATCTACGATACCATGTGGCATTCGACGGAGCTCATGAGCGATCCCATCATGAACGGCATCAAGGACGAAGGGGTGCCCTGCAAGGTGATCAAGCTGAGGTCGACACCCATGAGCGAGGCCATAAAGGAGTTCTGGAGGGCGAGGGGGTGTCTCATCGGTACCCCGACCATAAACAACGTCATGTTCCCGTCCATTGCGGAGTTCCTGTATCACCTCGCGGGTTTGAGACCGAAGGACAGGATCGTCGGCGGGTTCGGCAGTTATGGATGGGGAGGCGGTGCGGTCAAGGAAGCCTACGCCAGGTTTCGGCAGATGGGTCTCGAAACGGTTGAACCGGGCTTCCAGGTGCTGTACAAACCGTCCGCGGAGGATATGGACAGGTGCTACGAGTTCGGCCGGGACTTCGCGAAGCGTCTGAAAGAGTACCACGAGAAGTTCTAGACGGCCTTGCCATATGAGTGTGTGACGTCAAAAGGAGGGATCATGTCAAAAACGCAGAAGAACCTCGAGGAAGCATTTGCCGGTGAATCACAGGCCAACCGGAAGTATCTCGCCTTTGCGAAGAAGGCGGATGAGGAAGGCTTCAAACAGGTAGCGAAGCTTTTCAGAGCGGCCGCGGAGGCGGAGACCATTCACGCCCACAATCATCTCAGGGAACTCAAGGGCATAAGGAGCACGAAAGAGAACCTCGCGGAGGCGATCGGCGGTGAAACACACGAGTTCAAATCCATGTACCCCGCAATGATCGAAGACGCAAAGGCGGAGGGGAACACGGGTGCCGTGAGGACCTTCCAGTACGCCAATGACGTGGAGATCGTGCACGCGGGTCTCTACCAGAAAGCGCTCGACGCTCTGGGCAGGAACGAAGACAGGGACTACTGGGTCTGCAAGGTGTGCGGCAATACCGTGGAGGGAGAGCCGCCCGATGAGTGCCCGGTCTGCAAGGCAAAGAAGATGGCCTTCTACAAAGTGGCCTGATATCGGTATCCAGGAAGGGCAGGGGAGAGGCAGTCCTCCCCCTGCGCTCTCTTTATGGAGGATAGGTGAGACTCGTTGTATTTCACGGTAGTCCCAGATTGGGAGGCAACACGGACCTCCTCGTCACGTCGGTCCTGAAGGGCATAGACCGGCACCTGCACCGCGTGGATGTCTTTCGTCTCAACGAAATGAACATCAGGCCCTGTCAGAACTGCGGAGGATGCACTGATACGGGGGTGTGCGTCCAGAAGGACCAGATGCAGCAGGTCTATCCCGCCCTCAGGAAGGCGGACAGGATCATCCTGGCTTCGCCGATCTACTTTTCCGGACTGTCGGCGCAGACGAAGGCCATGATCGACCGCTGCCAGCCCCTGTGGTGCGAGAAATATATCCACAACATGCCTCTCCACGGGGCCGTGCACCGCAAGGGACTGCTTATCCTTGTGGGCGGGATGAAGAAACAGGTGGGGGCCGATTGTGCCGGCGCCACGGCGACGGCCTTTTTTCGGAGCGTCAGCGTCGAGGAACACAGGACCCTGGCCTACCTCGGCATAGACTCGAAAGGCGCCATCCTCTCCCACCCCACGGCCCTGAACGATGTCTACGAAGCCGCGAAACAACTCATGACACACTAACAGACCGTTCCAGGTTTCAGGTTCCAGGCTAAAGGCCAAAGAAGGGGAGCGCGAGATTCTTTTGCCTGAAACCTTGTATGTTACTCCCAATGGAATATCACAGGCAGTCCATGATAAGAAGAATGAAAGTAAGGTTACCGGCGT
>MVQP01000099.1 GCA_002067235.1 Syntrophorhabdus sp. PtaB.Bin047 | reverse complement strand
ACGCCGGTAACCTTACTTTCATTCTTCTTATCATGGACTGCCTGTGATATTCCATTGGGAGTAACATACAAGGTTCCAAAGAGAAAGAGTTTTCTCCTGAAACGTGAGACCTGAAACCGTCTTTATCGGTTTTGCAGTATTTCCTCCAGCAATTTCCCCAGCTTTGTTTCTTCCGTTTCGTCGGCGTATTTTGGAGGCTCTATGTCGGGAAAAAGGCTGTAAACGGCCTTGGTGATGACCTCCGCATGGGGAGGGCAGCCGGGCATATGGGTGCCGAGACCCGCGTGGTGCTGCTGGCAGACACCCATGAAGATGTTCGTCTCCTCGGGGTTGACGGGAACGGACGTCGACGGGCCCAGGAAGATATTGGCCTTCTTTTCGAGAGGCCGGTCGATGAGGGACCGGGTGGGGTCCGCTGGGTCGGGCCTGCGCAGCTTGGAAAGGACGAAGTGCAGATAACCCTTGCACCCCGGGCACGCCTCGTCGGCAAGGATCCTGAGCGAGGCGCCGCCGCTGACATCGATGGCGGGTTGCACGAATTTCTTCGCCACCTCTTCAATGGGGGTGCCGACGACGTTGATCTTGTTCTTCTCGAGCGGTCCCAGGCCCTGCATCCAGGCGAGGAATACCGGGGGTGACGTCCTGGGGTCGATACCCATGATCTCCATGGCTACGGCATCGACGGCCACCGGGTTCGTTCCGCCTATCAGGACATCCATCTTTATCGGGGTGCCCGAGACGGGCCCGAAGTCCTCGAGGCCCGTGAGGCCGTCGATTATGGTCAGTTTCGGCTTGACGAGGTGATGGATGTTCACGAGGCTCTGCCAGAGGCCGAAGAAGTGGGACATGTATTTCTCTATGGGCGGTACGGCACCCTGGAGGCTTTTGATGGCCAGGGAAGTAATGGCGGCGAAATGGATCTTCAAGACTGGCACATTGATGATGACATCGACCATTTCAAGGGTGGCGGGGATCTTCCGTGATGACATGCGTTTGCAGCCCGGGACCTGCTTATCGATGAACCTGTCCGTGTTGAGGTCGACGAGACTGACCCTCGCGGGGTCAAGAGCGACGATCTCGTCATAACCGTAATGACTGAACATCTTCGAGGTCGCGCTGCGGTTGATCGAGGCGCCTTCGGTTATGTACACGTGGGATGCGAGACCGAGGAGCGTCTCCGTCAGGGCTTTGACGACACGTGTATCGGTGACGACGCCGCCCACGACCTTTCCGTCCTTGAGGCCGTGGTCGCTCACAACGTTCGGCTTGATCGCGACGGTCTGCCCTGGTTTGACGAACCGCCTGAGCCCGCCGAGCCTGTCGATAAGATTGGTGAGGCCCTTTTTGATCTCTTCGTATGTCTGGGCGGAGGGTATCTTCTCGACGGCAACGCTCTCCTTCTTCCGGTAAGCGTGAAAGGGCTTGCCCGCGGCCGTTTTCTTAAGCAGTACCGATGTGCTCAATTCCATCCTGACAAGATCGAAGCCGTTGCGGCTGAAGAAAAGTGTGGGCCTGAAACCGTACTCGAGAAGAAGCCCGTACTTTTCCTTGTCTGTCGCGAGAAGAGAAGCCGCCACCAGGCTTTCACGGGCGATGAGCGTGTCGAGCATTGCCGGGCGGGGGTCCTTACCTTTCCATGTACCCTCCGCGAGTATTTCTTCGATGGTGCTTGTCTTCCTGTCGTAAAAGATCCATCCCACGACCCTGTTGTTCTTTACGGCACGGAAAACCGTGATGGAAGAGTTCTTTCCCCACTCCTCCCACTTGAGGGTAATGTAACCGTCATCGATGCCGTCCTTCAGGTAGCGGTCTCTGAGGAGCCTGAAAAGGGTGGGGGTTCGCCTTCCCGTCTTGAAAGATATGTCTCTTGCCATGTTGTTGACCTCCTCCTCCGTGCGAGCGTGGATCCTACCCCGCCCCCGTCACAGGTGCCAAGATTATATCAGTTTCCGGGGTGGCAGGAAAGAAGTTAAGCGTTCAGCGTTTTCTAAACGTAGATATCGATATTCGATCCGACAAAAGGCGAGGCGGAGGACGAAGACGCCTCGGTCATACGCTGGATGTTCCTCGCGGCCTCCAGTATGGCCTGCGCAACCGCCGCCTCGGCCTCCATCCGGCTCTTTGCCAGGGACATGGCGGCCTCATTACGGGTCATGACGTAGCTCATGATGGAAGAAACAGGGTCGATCATATCATCCTCTGGAAGCTTTATCGGAGGATGGGGGAGAAACTTAAGGGGATAGGGGGGAGGGAAGCGGGAACCTCGATAGGACCAATAGGAGAATATGACCTATAGGACCAGTAAGACCCATAGGACGCTTAGGACCTATAGGACCGATCGATCGCCCGCTGCGGGCGGGCAATTGCCTTCAAAATGTCCTATTGGTCCTATCTGTGTCCTATAAGTCCGATATGTCCTATTGGTCCTATTCTCCTATAGGTCCTATCCGCCCCTTTTCGCGCACTTCCCCCTCCCCCTTGACACCCTCCCGAAACCATAGTATACATTCAAACAGTTCACATCTAAACAATTAGGAGGTTCCTTCATGGGGCTTGCAGAGGAGTTGGGGCTTGAACGGCCTGTTGAGACGATCGAGCATGAAAGCCTGTTGAATATCGTCTATACCGGGACCATGATTGCCAGGGCCGCCTTCAGGTATTTCCAGGGGCACAGTCTCACCGACGCTCAGTTCAACGTGCTTGTCCAGCTCAAGTACAGCGATGGAAAGGCTCTCTCTCAGGCGGAGCTTGGAAGGCGCCTCGTCGTCAACAAGGCGGATATGACGGGGATTGTCGACAGGTTGGAGAGAACGGGTCTCGTGGAGCGCTCTGTCCATCCCAAGGACCGCCGGGTGAACCTCGTGAGAATGACGGCGGAAGGTGAGAAGGTGGTCAGTGTTTTGGAGCCGGGCTACCTCAAGGGGGTGGGGCTCCTGATGTCTGGGATATCCCGGTCGGATCTGGTGCGCCTCAACAGGACACTGGAGAAGGTACGGAGCAACGCAAAAGAGAAACTGATACCGGACGGGGGGCGGGACGGAAGATGAGAAAGGAACGCAGTTTTGTCAGAGCGATCTTCGAAGCAGGTATGCGTGCCATATTCAAGACCTATCTGAAAGTGTTTCATCGGATCAAGGTGGAGGGGCTTGGCAGACTTCCCCGCACTTTCAACAAACTCATGGTCATATCGAACCACGCCAGCCTGCTCGACGGTATCATCCTGTGGACCTACATCGACGTGGACCTGAGGATACTTGTCAATCGGGGCAGGGCACAGGAGATGCTGCTCAGGCCCTTCATGCAGAACCGGTACACCGTGCAGATCGACACCATGAACCCCTATTCCCTGAAAGGCGTGATCGAGGAGGTGAACCGGGGAACGGCGCTTCTTGTTTTTCCCGAAGGACGCATCACGAGGACGGGCAATCTGATGAAGATCTACGAAGGCGCCGGCTTCGTCGCGTACAAGACAGGAGCGAGGATCCTGCCCGTGCATCTCGGCGGCAGCTACGACACCATCTTTGCGAAGAAACACCCGGGAAGAAAGATATTCGCCCCGATAACACTGACCATAGGCGAGTTGCGTCCTCCCATCGACCTCGAACGCTTTCAACCCCATGACAGGAAACGTGAGGCTGCACGGGCCATCTATGGGATGCTGTGTGAGATGTTCTACGAGGCGCACTACAGGCCTTCGACCCTTGGCCGCGAGTTCATCCGCATATGCAGGAAGAGAGGCCCGAAGCCGCTCTTCAAGGATGCGACGGGGGTCGAGGTGAGCTGCCGCAAGGCCCTTGTCGGGTCGCTCGTCCTGGGGGAGAGACTCTCCCGCCATGAAGGGGCGAACGCGGGAGTGCTCTTGCCGAACCTCGTCGCCACGGCGCTTGTCATCTACGGGCTCCTCATGTTCCGGAAAGTTCCCGTCCTCCTCAACTATTCCGGCGGCCCCCGGGCCCTGCGGCATGCCATGGAACTCGCCGGCCTCAAGTCCATCGTCACGTCCCGGGCGTTCCTCGAGCGGGTAAAGATCGATCCCGGCGTCTTCGAGGGCGCCCGTATCATCTATCTTGAGGACCTGAAGGCCTCCATCGGCGTGGGCGACAAGCTGAGGGCGGTCCTGAGGTCGGTGTTCCCCGGAGGGCTTGCCCGCGTGTCTGACGGAGAGCACAAGGGCCCCGCCGCCATTCTCTTTACCTCGGGTTCGGAAGGCCTGCCCAAGGGGGTGCTCCTGTCGCATGAGAACATCATAGCCAACATATGGCAGGCCCTCTCCCGCATCGACGTGGGGACGGGGGACTACTTCCTCAACGCCCTTCCCATATTCCACAGTTTCGGCCTCACCATCGGGGTATTCCTGCCCCTCATTGCCGGCGCCCGTTCATTCCTGTACGTGAGCCCGCTGCACTACAGGGTCGTGCCCGAGATTGCCTACGAGGAGGGCTGTACCGTTCTCATGGGTACGAACGTCTTCCTGAGCGGCTACGCCCGAAGGGCGCATCCTTATGATTTCCATTCCATGCGCTACGTGTTCTGCGGGGCGGAGGCACTGAGCGAGGCCGTCTTCGAGCACTACGCGAAGGTCTTCGGTATACGGGTAATGTCCGGCTACGGCGCCACGGAATGCGCGCCCATCGTCTGCATGAACAGTGCCCTCGAGAACAGGCACGGCAGCGTCGGCAAAGTGCTTCCCGGCATCGAATACAAGGTGATGCCTGTGGCGGGCATTGACTCGAAGGAAGGGCGCGTGGGCCGCCTCTTCGTAAAGGGCCGGAACGTCATGATGGGGTATCTCCACAATGAGGCCGCGAACCGCAAGTATCTCGTGGAGGACGGCGGCTGGTACGATACGGGCGACATAGTGGAGGTCGACGACAGCGGGTTCGTTACCATAGTGGGGCGATTGAAGCGCTTCTCCAAGATCAGCGGCGAGATGATATCACTCACCGCCATCGAAGAGGTCCTTGCCGGGATATTCGGCGAGCGAAGGGAACTCGCAGTCATGGCCGTCACCGACGAGCGCAAGGGGGAGAAGCTCGTCCTCGTAACGAATGCCAGGGACGCGGACTTGAAGAAGGTGCGTGATGTCCTGCGCGAAAAAGGGTATTCCGACCTGACCTTCCCCCGTGAGATCATCTACATGAAGGAGCTGCCGAAGCTGGGCACGGGCAAGCCGGATTACGTGAAGCTCAAGGAGATGCTGGGAAGCAAGTGAGGCTGGCGCCTCACGTCACAGGTCCCAAGTCTCAGGTCACAGGTCCCAAGTCTCAGGTCACAGGTCCAAAGGCAAAAAAGGCCGAAAAAACTTGCTGCTCCCTGACCCCTGCGACGCTTCTAGCCTGAGACCTGAGACTTGGGACCTGTGACTGTCTTCTTCCCCACACACACGAAGAACACCTCGGAGCTTACGCTTCGGGAGGCCGCGGGTTTGTACTGGGAGACCTTGCGGAACCGCATCTGGAGCTCGGCTGTGACAGGTTTCTGAATGCCCGTCGAGAAGGACTTGATGATGAAATGGCCTCCGGGTTTTAGGGCCTCATCGACGACCTTGAGGACACAGGTGAAGAGCTCTTGGATGTGCGCGTCGTCCACCTCGCGTATCCCCGAGAGGTTGGGCGCAATGTCGCAGGTGATCGTGTCGACGGCGGTGAGAGAGAAGCGGGAAAGAAGGCCGGGAAAATCCGTCTCACGTATGTCCGCCTCTATGGCGGTTATGTTCTTCATGGGGAGAGGCGGAGTGGGCAGGATGTCGATGCCGATAACGGTTCCCTTTTCACCCACCATCCCCGAGAGGACCTGAAGAAAGCTCCCCGGCGAACAGCCGAGGTCCAGAACGACATCCCCCTTGTGCACGAGATGGAACCTGTCCTCGATCTCCTTGAGCTTGTATGCGCTTCTCGCCCGGAACCCTTCCTGCTTCGCCTTCCTGTAAAACGGGTCTTTAAGGATGAACCTAGCCATAAGGATCGATTATGAGATCGCCTTCGGCAGGGTTGTCCTGCCGGGCCTCCAGGCTCTTCCTCAAGAAGAAGGAAAAGGCGTGGTCGAGGGACATTTTGTCCCGAAGGATCGAGAGTGTTCCCCGGTACCGGCCATGGTCTCCCATGCAGTGGAAGAGATAGGCGTAGTCCTCGAGGAGGCGCTTGAAAAGAGGTTCCTGCGATGCGATATCCCGGCGCTCCATGAGGTCCCTGACATAATTATCCTTCTTTTCTTCCATCATATGCCGGGGCAGGACGATCGTCGACCCTCCCGTCGAGAGGTAGGACTTGCGGTCCTCATCAATGCCTTCCCAGGAGAGGGAGAAGGGCGCGAAGATCTCGTGTCTGAGAACATCGTGAAGCGGCAGGGGGGCGACGTCGTCGGCCACGGGGAGGGAGTGGATGTCATCCGGCTTGTGAACGGCATCCTTGAGCTGAGCGACAAAGGACTTGAGGGACCCTATGGCGTCGGTGAAGCGACCCGACAGTCTCGCCCCTTCCTCGACGACAAAGGCCGCGTAGGAGGGAGATATCTCCACCAGGAAGGCAGGCTCTTTCGTGCTGCCCCTGTAAGCGGCAACGATCTCGTTGAGGGACCTCCTGTCCACCGGCGAGCTCATGAGTTCGCGCAGGCCCTCGCGGAAGTGGAGATCGCCGTTGAGAAAGACGAAGGTGTTCTTCCTGACCTCGTACGCAGCCATGACCATCCTGGATCCGGAAGGGTCGAAGTTCGTGAGGAAGCCCATGTTGACCCGTTCCTCTTCCACCTTCCTGAGGACGGGTTCACCTTCCGGCCGGAGCTCTTCCACCTTCACGCCCGAGGACCTCAGCCGGAATATGGTCTTACGGATAAGCTTGCGGACCTGCCTGTCGGTTTCCTGGAGGTAGATGGCGTTGAGAAGAACTCCCGTCTCCTCGTTCCTTTCCTTTCCCAGTCCCTTGAGCACGGACACCCTCTCATCGCCCGTGAGGGTGAAGTAGTACTCCACTTTCTTCTCGAGATCCTGGGCACTGTGTATCGCCCTGACCAGCTCGTCCATGATCTGCTGTGTTCCTTTCCCGCGATTCAATGCTTGATGGAGAACCCCGCCTTCTCGATGGCCGTTTCGAGGTCCTTCGCGCTCGCCTTGCCCTCATCGTACCTTACGACGGCGCTCCCGATCTCCACATCGCTCGAGTCAACCCCGGCGACGGCGCCGAGGGCCTTTTTGACGGCCATAACGCAATGTTGACAGCTCATGCCGTCTATCTTGAGTGTTGCCTCAGCCATTCTGTCCTCCTTTTTTCATCCATTATAACATAATTAGAAGGCAGGTTTATTGGTTATGGGTGATGGGTGTTAGGGTCATTAGCCTTCTTCCCATGACCCATTACCCATGACCTATTGCCCGTCTTCTTCCAACTCGTTCGTCAGCCGGGCGATGACGCGGCAGTGGTCGGAGATACGCTCCAGATTGACGAGGACGTCCACGTATATGGGTCCGGCCTCGGCGACACAGAACTTTCTGTAGAACCGCTCGAGATGGTTCGCGATGGCGTTCTGGATCTTCACGTCTATCCTGCGCTCTCTTTCGACGACGATGCGTATGAGCGCAAGGTCTTTCTTCTCGACGAGCCTGGCGGTGTCGGCAAGGTTCTCGAGGACGAGGGTCCCTATGTCGCGAAGCTCCTCGTTCGCGGCGGGAGTGAAGTGGGCCTTGCGCCTCGACTTCTGTTCAGCCAGTTCACCGAGATTGACGGAACGGTCACCCATGCGTTCGATCTCATAGGCAAAGGAGGAGAAGGCGAAGAGCTTTTTGGTGAGGGGCTGGGAAAGGGAACCGCAGGATATGCCCCAGAGGTATGTCGTGATCTCCGTCTGGAGGTTGTCCATGACGAGTTCCATGTACGTGACGTTCTGCTGCCTGTTCTTTCGGTAGGTGATGAAGAGCTCCAGCGATTCCCTGAGCATCCTCTGTGCCAGGGCGATCTGGCGTTCCAATTCGCTCCTCACGCACAGGAGGGCCTCGCGGGGCTCCGCAAGACGCTTCGTGTCAAGATACTCCGGCCACACAGGGATAACGGCGTGTTCTCCCGGGAGGATCCTGCGAATGACATTGGAAAAAGGGGTGAGAAAGAAGATGAAGATGCCCGCCATGACGAAATTGAACAGGAAGTGGCAGAGGGCCACCTGCTGGGCGATACTTGACGATATCGTCTTCAGGACCGCGATGAAAGGGTGCAGCAACGCCATGCACACAAGGGCGCCGGCACACTTGAAGATGAGGTGCGCGAGGGCGGTCCTCCTGCCGTTGACATTACTCGCAACGCTGCCGATGATGGCCGTCGCGGTGGTGCCGATGTTCGCACCGATGACTATCGGGACGGCATTGTCGAGGGATATGAGCCCCTGCATCCCCAGCATCACGAGCATGCTGATGGGTATGGCCGACGCCTGCACGATGCCCGTGAAGACAAGCCCTATGAGAAGGCCCGTCAGGGGATTCTGGGTCGAAAGGAAATAGCGGGTAAAGGCCGGGCTCTCCTTGAGCGGCGCCGCGGCGTCGCCGATGAGGCTCAGACCGTAAAAGATGGTGCCGAAATAGAGAAGGGCCTCGCCGATGACCTTGAGCCGGTCTTTGCCGAGAAAGTGAAGGATTATCCCGCCGAAGAGAAAGAGGGGAGAAATGTCCGTCACCTTCCAGACAACGAGCTGTATGGTAAGGGTCGTCCCGATGTCGGCCCCGAGGATGATGCCCAGTGAATGGTAGAAGCTCACGAGGCCGGCGCTGACAAGCCCCATGGTGAGCAGGGTCGTCGCCGAGCTGCTCTGGAAGAGGATCGTCGTGACGAGCCCCATGACGAGCCCGTAGAAGGGTTGCCTGACAGAGAAGCGGATATACTCCCGTATCCGGGAACTGAACACCCGCTGCATCTGCTCGCTGAGCTTCAGCATGCCCAGGAGGAAAAGAGCAAGGCCCGCCAGGAAGAGGAAGATGTGGTGGATCATCCCCTGTCAGGATATCTTGCTGCCGTTCGGTATGGCCTTGTCAAGCGTCAGGAGGACGACGGAGGACTTGTCTTCGTTGGAGGCGGCGAGGAGCATGCCGTGGGACATTATTCCTCTGAGCTTGCGGGGTTCGAGGTTGGCAACGACGGCGATCTTCTTTCCCGTGAGTTCCTCCTTCGTGTAGTACTGCTTGATACCGGCGACGATCAGACGCTCTTCGCCCATGTCGATGGTCAGCTTGTAGAGCTTGTCCGCCCCCTCGATATCCTCACAGGTTTTTATCTCTGCCACCCTCAGGTCGATCTTGATGAAATCGTCAAACGTGATGTTGTCCATGGCTGCTCCTTGGGTTCAATGACGCCGGCCTCTGGGCCGGCAGTCAGGGTATTCACGGCCCGGCGGCCGTGACCGTGTTCGTAAGAATCCCTATGCCCTCGATCTCCACCTCAACGGTGTCACCGGGGAGAAGAGAGCCCACTCCGGGAGGAGTGCCGGTAATGATGACGTCACCGGGAAGAAGTGTCATTATCCCTGAGATGAAGGACACTAGGTCGTAGACATCGAAGATCATGTTGGCTGTCGTCGATTGCTGCTTTATCTGGCCGTTCACGCGCGTCATGATCTCAAGGGCGGTCGGGTCTATGTCCCCGACGATCCGCGGCCCCAGGGGGCAGAAGGTGTCGAAGGACTTCGCCCGTGTCCATTGGCCGTCCATTCTTTGCAGGTCCCTTGCGGTCACGTCGTTGGCGCAGGTGTACCCGGCAATGAGACCGCGGGCTTCGCCGACGGGAACATTTCGCGCCCGCTTGCCCATGACGATGCCAAGCTCTCCTTCGTAATGGAGTTCCTGCGTCTGCACGGGGAAGACGATGGGGTCTCCGTCGCCGATGACTGACGTGGACGGTTTCATGAATATGAGCGGATAGCCGGGAAGGTCCATTTTCAGTTCCCTGGCATGGTCCCTGTAATTGAGCCCCACGGCCACTACCTTTGAAGGATTGAAGCCTGTACCCATGATGCCTCCCGGAATTTGTCGACGCTGTTCTATTTTACGCTTTCCCCATGTTCGGCTGTCAAGTCATTTCCTTTCTTGACAAAGGTTTGCGGAGGGCATAAGAATGTAGGGTAGATCACGGTGAAAGGGGCGGTCATGCCGATCACATCATTCCGCACGTTGTTCTGTCGCATTCTTCTGCTGGTGGTCCTTGCGCTTGCCCCTGCCGGCTGCGCCATCAATCCCGTGACGGGCGAGCAGGAGCTGATGCTTGTCTCCGAGGCCCAGGAGATACAACTCGGCAATGAGCTCTACCCAAACGCCCTGTGGAGTGGAGAGGGCGGGGGCGGGGAATTCAGGGACCCGGCTTTGAAGTCCTACCTGTCGAGCGTTGTCGTGAACATTCACCGCGTGTCGCACAGACCCAACCTTCCTGTCGATTTTGCCGTTCAGAATACCTCCGTGCCCAATGCCTGGGCGATACCGGGGCACGTTGTGATCACCCGGGGACTTCTTGCGGCGCTCGACAATGAGGCGGAGTTCGTTTACGTCATGGGCCACGAGATGGGGCATGTTTCAGCGCGCCATTCTGCGAGGCAGATGACGTACAGCATGCTCGGCCAATTCCTTCTCGCCGGTGCGGCGGTCGCCATGGCCGGTTCCGAATACTCCGACGCGGCGCTCACCCTGGGGTCCGCGGGTGCCGGGCTCATCCTTCTGAAGTTCAGCAGGAACGACGAGCTCGAAGCCGACAGGCTTGGTGTCCAGTACATGACGAGGCTCGGCTACGACCCCCGGGGTGCCCTGAGCGCCCACAGAAACCTCGAGAAGGTTTCCGACCAGTACGCTCGGTCCATCGGCCAGAGCAGGCAGGAAAGCAGTTTTTTCAGCGACCTGCTGTCTTCCCATCCCAGGACCTCCATCCGTGTCGAGGAGATACAGAGCATCATCAATCAGACGCCCCGGGCGGCCATATCAGGCGACGGCACCGCACGGCAGCGCTTCCAGGGGGCCGTGGCGAGCATCCGCCGTGTCAACGCGGTCTACGTGAACTACTATGACAAGGCCGTCCGTTCCCTTGAGAAGAACAATACCGCGGAGGCCCTGTCCTTTGTCAGGCAGGCCATAGCCCAGGACCCCGGGCAGGCACCGTTCTACGCGCTCTATGGCAGCATCCTGGTGAAACAGAACAATCTTCCCGAGGCGGAGCGGTACTTTTCAAGAGCGCTCGGCATCGACGGCAACTATCAGCCCGCCCTGAGGGGAATGGGTGCCATCAGGTATGCCGGCAACAGGTACGCGGAGAGCGTCCAGTACCTCCAGAGGAGCTTGAAGCTTTTTCCCCAGGACCCGGCATCGAATTACTTCATGGGGATGAACTACTACAGGACGCGTTCCTACAAATACGCCATTGGCTATCTCAAGCCCTTCTCGGAGTCCGTGCCGAAGCATCCCAGGATCCATGCCATCCTGGGGCAGTGCTATGAGGCTGTGGGCGACTATCAGTCAGCATACAGCCAGTATAACATGCAGCTCAAGGTCGCCCCGAACAACGATGCGGGTGGTGTCGCGCGCTCACGCTCCCAGGCCATTGAGATGCAGTTCGCACCCAAAAAATAAAGACCGTTCCAGGTTCCAGGTTCAAAGTTCCAGGTTCAAAGAAGCAGCCGCTTTTGTCTCTTCCCTGAAACGTGAAACCTTGTATGTTACTCCCAATGGAATATCACAGGCAGTCCATGATAAGAAGAATGAAAGTAAGG
>MVQP01000098.1 GCA_002067235.1 Syntrophorhabdus sp. PtaB.Bin047 | reverse complement strand
GATCGCCGCGGCGCGGGACATCCGCGAGACCTTCGCGCGCATGGCGATGAACGACGAGGAGACGGTTGCCCTCATTGCCGGCGGCCACAGCTTCGGCAAGACCCACGGCGCTGGCGACGCGTCGCATGTGGGCCCGGAGCCGGAGGCTGCGGGCATTGAGGAGCAGGGCCTCGGCTGGAAGAGCAGCTTCGGTACGGGCAAAGGCGGCGACACGATCACGAGCGGCCTGGAAGTCACCTGGACCAACACGCCGACGAAGTGGAGCAACAACTTCTTCCGCATCCTCTTCAGCTTCGAATGGGAACTGACGAAGAGCCCGGCCGGCGCGCACCAGTGGAAGCCGAAGGGTGACGCGGGCGCCGGCACCGTGCCCCACGCGCACGACCCCTCAAAACGCATCGGGCCGACCATGTTGACCACCGACCTGTCCCTGCGCTTTGACCCCATCTACGAGAAGATCTCACGCCGCTTCTACGAGCACCCGGAAGAGTTCGCGGACGCCTTCGCCCGGGCTTGGTTCAAGCTGACACACCGCGACATGGGCCCCCGCTCACGGTATCTGGGGCCGGAGGTCCCCGCTGAAGAGCTCATCTGGCAGGACCCCATCCCCGCCGTCGATCACAAGCTGGTCGATGAGAAGGACATCGCGTCCTTAAAGGCCAAGGTCCTGGCTTCGGGCCTCACGGTGCCGGAGCTGGTTTCGACCGCTTGGGCATCGGCATCAACCTTCCGCGGCTCTGACAAGCGCGGCGGCGCCAACGGTGCCCGCATTCGCCTGACACCGCAGAAAGACTGGGAGGTCAACGAGCCCGCCCGGCTGGCGAAGGTGCTCAAAACCCTGGAGGGCATTCAGAGCGACTTCAACAACACACAATCCGGCGGCAAGAAGATATCGCTCGCCGACCTCATCGTTCTGGCCGGCTGCGCCGGCGTAGAAAAGGCCGCAAATAATGCCGGCCACAACGTAACGGTTCCCTTCATACCGGGGCGCATGGACGCCTCGGCGGAGCAAACCGACGCTGCCTCCTTCTCCGTGCTCGAACCGAAGGTGGACGGTTTCCGCAACTACCAGAAGGCCCGCTATGCCGTAACGCCCGAAGAACTGCTTGTCGACAAGGCTCAATTGCTGACCCTCACCGCCCCGGAAATGACAGTGCTCGTGGGCGGCATGCGCGTCCTCAACGCGAACTTCAAAGGCTCCCCGCACGGTGTCTTTACCAAACGGCCGGAGGCCCTCACCAACGACTTCTTCGTGAACCTCCTCGACATGGGCACAGCGTGGAAACCAACCGCCGAAGACGACAGCATATTCGAAGGCCGCGACCGCGCGACAGGCGAACTCAAATGGACCGGCACCCGCATCGACCTCATCTTCGGCTCGAATGCACAGTTGAGGGCCCTGGCGGAAGTGTACGCAAGCAATGACGCACAGGAGAAATTCGTACACGACTTCATAGCAGCATGGAACAAGATAATGAACCTCGACCGTTTCGACCTCGCCTGATCGCGGGCAAAACTTTGTCGACGACGCCTGACATGGCGTCAAAAGAAACCATCACCTAACAACCGGTTCCAGCGGACGGCACACAGGGCCGCCGCTGGACCGGAACGTTTGTCTTTACGCGGAGAAACTGGACTCCTTGGGTGTCTGGTACACCGATCATGAGTACACATGTAGTGCCTGGAACTTTAGGGGCATTAAGGAAGCTTGAAAGAGGAAAATGCTACTGCAAGGTCCTACATCTTCTTTCGGGTCTCGGTGCGGGGGCCCCGCGTGGACCTCACGTTACAACGCAGACCGGGTCATTCCATCTTCTTCTTTACTTGTGGCGCCAGACCTTGATCGCGGAGATCACCAGTATCGCTGCGAGGAGGGGGAGGAGGACGGGGGTTGGGACGATGCCGAGGAGGTGACCTCCGAGGTAGGAGCCGACGAGGGAGCCGATGGCCATTATGGTTATGAACTTCCATTGTGTGCGGATCACCGCGAAACTACTGTCGCGGCTGTAGCGGGCGAAGCCGGTGATCATGGTGGGCAGGCTGACTGCCAGCGAAATGCTTCCGGCGAGTTTCAGGTCTGCCCCGAAGAGGAGCATCACTGTCGGGATGAGGAGCTCTCCGCCTGCCACGCCAAGCAATGCGGCGACGATCCCGATGCCTATCCCGGCAACGACGCCCACGCATGTCAGGAGCCAGCCATGGAAGAGAGGCGCGCTGCCGTCCCTTAAGCCGTGTCCAAAGAGGAGGACTGCGGCGATCCCGATAAGAAGGATGGCGATGACGCGGTAGAGTTTGTGGGACCTCAGCCGTATGGCCCAGCCCGCCCCCAGCCAGGCGCCGGCAAGGCTGCCCGAAAGAAGGGTGATGAGGATATCGTATCGCCCGAAAACACTCGAGAAGGGAACGGTGGCTGCGCGGAAGGGCAGGGCGGAGGCGACGACAACAAGGCTCATGGCCTTGTTGAGGATGACGGCTTCGAGAGCGGCAAAGCGAAAGGCGCCTATAAGCAAGGGGAGACGGAACTCCGCCCCTCCAAGGCCGATGAGACCGCCAAGGATCCCTATGACCGCCCCGCCGCTGAATACGGCAAGAGGATTGTGGCTGGCGACCTGTTTCTTGTTCCCGGAAAGGGCATTTCCTTTTGTGTTCATTGTTCGCACCTCGCTGACCCGGTTCGTGTTACCGCTGTATACCGTATCATATAATGCTGGCAGGGTGCAACCGGTGAATGGCGTAAGAGATGAAGTGAGGATGGAAGACAGACGGGTCGGGTTACCTCCTTGCCCCATGAGAAGCCCTTGACAACTTATTTCTCTAAATATACAATGCAAGTATATTATGAGAAACGATGGGATCAGAGCGAAGCGAATCCTGGATCTGGCGGAAACACTGCCCTTGTTTGGTGCTCCCAACCTTGCTCCGATCGGGGGGAACAAGTCCTATGTCAACATAGTCTTGTCGCGCTTCACCAAGCGGGGCATAATGATCCGCCTGCGAAAGAACCTGTATGTGGCCAGAAGTTATCTTGATAAGGCAGACCGGAAGGGCGTTTTTTCCGATTATGTTGAATTTGTCGCCAACAGACTCTATTCCCCCTCCTACCTCAGCCTCGATTATGTGCTCCACGAACATAATATGCTCACCGAGATTCCCAGGAACATAACCTCGGTGGCGCTTCGCAAGACAGACCGGTTTTCCAATGAACTGGGAAACTTCATTTACCACAAGGTCAAGGAGGAGCTTTTTCTCGGCTTCACCGTGGCGAAGAAAGGTGATTTCTCCATTCTCATGGCCACAAGAGCCAAGGCTCTCTTTGACTTCCTCTATTTTCGGAAGAGACTTCTCGTCGACGAGAAAGCGGTGGACGAACTGCGGCTCAATCTTGACGGATTTGGAAAGAGGGACTTCGGCGAACTCAAAAGCTATGTCGACAGAGAGGGGTCTCGCCGGATGCAGGAGGTCGTTGGTTGGCTAAAATAACAACCATCACGGAAACCATTAGACCGGTCCTCGTCAACATCATCAGCGAGTCACCGTCCCGGAATAATCTATTCAAGCGCAACCTTCTCAAGGAATACCTCCAGATAGTTGTCCTCGATTTCATCTATTCTCATCCGGTTTACAGCGGGCTTCTCTTTTACGGAGGCTCGGCCCTTGCACACTGCTTCGATCTCCAGAGGCTCTCTGAGGATCTGGATTTCGTCGATGAAACAAAAAAGGTCAAGCCCGCAGAGCTTGCCAGGGATCTGGAGGACTATTTCCGGAAACGCACCGACCTTCCGGTGAAGACAACGGTACAGACGTTCCGCGTCTATCTCAAGTTCCCCATCCTCCGCGACCTCGGGCTTTCCACCAGGGAAGAGACAGACGATCTATTCCTCAAGGTGGAGGTCTATTCAGAATTCGATTTCTGTGAGAGCTACAAGACGGACATCCGCCCGGTCTTCAAGTATAACCGTTCCGTCCTTATCAAGACGCTTGACACATCCACACTCATGGCGACAAAGATCAGGGCCATCCTTTTCCGGAAATGGGAGAAGACAGACAAGCGGGGCAACACCACCGTGAAGGTGAAGGGCCGGGATTATTTCGACCTTCTCTGGTATCTGCAGAAGGGAATACGCCCGAACCTCTCATGCATCGAGGGTTTTGAAACGATGCATGACCTCAAGGAGAAGCTCCTGGAAATGGTCGCCCGCATCGACGGCCGGAGCATCCAGCTTGACCTCGAGGCCCTGATCGCGAATCCCGGTTTTGTGACCAATCTGAGCAAGAATATGAAGGCGATCCTCGAGAGAGAGATTCTTGAAAGGCTGTAGGAATTTGCAGCTGACCCACCCGGCCTGAATCGATCTCGACAAAGGGTATGATACAACACTGCAATCGGAAATAAATTACCATTTTTGTGAAGCATTCGATTCAGTCAGCGGTTGGTTTGTACGAATAGGTAACGCTCCCTTCATCGTTGCGATCAGAATAGAGTAAAAGAATATTGACATTTCCGCGCCAGTGGTATTCTTCCATAGGGCTTCTGGTGTTCTTGTCGCCTGGCCCGTGCAGCCTGAATAGTTCATATTTTATTTTTTCAAAGTTCTCTCTTGATGAAAAATCTATCATGACACTGCAAAACTTCTCACTGCAAAAGAGATAGGAAATACTTCTTACTGTACCCTCTCCGAATGTTAGAGGATCATCTGTTCTTGAGTAAAACTTCAGATCTTTAAAACTCTTTTTTAATCCCATGTCGCTTCGTTCGTTTATGCTCGATGCCCACACGACACCTCTAAAATCCTTGGGTTCGTTCTGATAGGCAAAGGATAATTGTGTGTCACAGACAGTAACAAATGCTGCTAAATATAGAGTCGTTAATACCATTGATACCGCAAGTTTCATGGCATCACCTCCAATGCTATCATTCTCTATCAACACGGTTTCATTTTTCAATGACAAATGTTCTCTCTTAACAAGAACAGGTTCTTCCTGCGCCACACATAGCCAGTGTTTTTGGTTCATGCCAGCTTTCAGGCTCTAAAGCAGCTTTGGGGATCCTCCACATTTTCGCATTCTCCGATCCGTCTTTCGTATTTCTCAGTTGAGAATGCTTTTTAGCTCATCGAGCGCGGGGTCCCAACTCCTCCGAGCGGCCGTTAGTGGAGGAACACGGAACCTTTTCAAAAGAAGGTATGGGAGTCCAAGCGTTCAAGAGTTCAAGAGATGGCAAGACGGGAGAAGACGACTGTTTCCTTTGTGCCTGAAGCTTTTGAACCCTTGAAACCGTCTTCTATGGGTGTGATCCGTAGCGTGGCTGATCGGAGGAGTTGGGACCCCGCGCGGACCTCAGGTTACGAGAACAAGCTGACCGGCGCATTGTTTGTCTTATTCCGCTGTCTGGTCCAGTGTTTGTTTCAGTTCTTCTATCATGGTTGAGGTTGAGCCTGTTCGGGACTGCAAGCCCGATAGCAGCGCGTCGATCGTTGCCAGTTCGTCTTTGACGTATGCCATCGCTTGGTCGCGGACCTCGTCGATTGTTCTGTTGATGCGTATCTCCCAGTGGTATGCGAGGCGGGAGAGGTGGGCCTCGACGGTCTTGGGGATGAGCTTCCGAAAACATCTCTCGAAGGCTTTTCGAAAGACGTACATGGGGGGTGATGGACCAGAGAAGGTCGAAGTGGAAGTCGAAGGGATGGACGAAGGCTATGTCGGGCTGGGAGGTCTCGGTGACGGTTATGTTACATTCGCACCAACCGTGTTTCATCCTCCAAATACGTGCCCGTACAGGTCCTCACCATAGCTTGCTTCCAAGGGCGCGCCCTCTATCAGTCGAAAGGTTCTCTGTCCGTTGGTTTCGCGTTCGGCGCGCAGAAAGAGAACGTTTCCGTTGTCTTTGTCATGAAACGCCCGGGCGAACTCATAGAGGTGTGTTGCGAAAAAGATCTTGATCCGTCTCCCCACAAGTGCACCTACTATCTGTCCTGCTATCTCCGACCCCTCCCTGTCGTTTGTTGCGGCAAAGGACTCGTTGAAGAGCACCATCAAACCCGGTGTTATCACATCTATGATGCCGCTCATCCTGGCCAATTCCTTATCGAGTTTTTCGCTCTTCATGGTCGCATCCTCCTCTGGCCTGTAGTCCGTAAAAAGGTCGTCACGCACATCGGGACAGAAATACTCGGCCGGCACGAACATTGTCCCGTGCTTCCATCATTTCCTCTCCTCTGCCAGCCAATTACGGGCGATCCTATCCTTCCGGTGCGTGGCACGCACAACGGCATACAAAAGCGGGAGAGCGGCGATCTGGATGATCGTGGAGAACAGTACCAGACCAGTTATGGAATGATCGTACAGTGTCCCCATGACCGCGCTGCCGATGAACCAGAACACGCCCAAACTCATATTGAAGGTGCCGAAGGCGGTTCCGCGGCGAGCAGCCGGTGTCATGGTCGCCACCGCCGCTTTCATGACAGACTCCTGAGCCCCATCCCAATACCCCACAAGATCGCACCTGTGAGGCCGCAACCAAAACCGCCGAAGTACACGAGCGGGGCGACCGGCACAGAGCACAATGCCCCGGCCAGGAGCACCCAGGTGCCGGAACGATCGTAAAGCCGGCGGATAACCAGTGCCGCCAGTCCGTCGACCCCCATTGAATTGGTGTCCTTCGCTAGCCGAGACCCGTCAGCAGTTTGCTCAGCTCCTCCCGCGTTCGACGGATCTCATCCGTTTCTCCTGCGGCCTGAGACAAGAGTATCTCTATGGTCGAGAGCTCGTTGCTGACGTATTCCAAAGCCTGCACCCTGATTTCCTCAATGCACCTGTTGATGCGTACCTCCCACTGGTACGCGAGTCGGGAGAGATGGATATCCACAACCCTGGGGACCTGTTTTTCAAAATGTTTCTCGAACACCCGTCGAAAAATGAACATGGGGATGAGAAACCAGAGCAGATCGAAGTGGAAGTCAAAGACCTTGGTAAATGCCACGTCGGGGTGACTGGGCTCAGAGACCTCAACAACCCAGTCGACACTTTTTGGTTTTATGCCGAGCACCTTCTCGATGTTATCGGCAAGGAGGTTTCTAAACAACTCTATGGAACGGGATATTGTCTGATGCGCCTTCTTCAGGGTGCCGAAGAAGTGCTTGTATTCCGTCCTCGATATGTAGTCCATCTCCGCGACCATGTTTTCTTCTAACCACTTTTCGTATGTGCGGGTCAGTTTCCACAGGTTTCCCTTCCAGTGGGGCATGTCCTCGGAAAGCCTGAAAAGGAGCTTTTTAAAAAGCTTTGCTCTGTGCACGTCATCGAGGTATGCCGCGATGAGGGTCCGTGTCTGTTGCATGGATTCGCGAGTGATGAGGGAAAGCTCAGACTGCATCAGCTCATAGTTCACCTTCTCATCAAGGACCAGTTTCCTCAGGTGTTCCCGGTCCGAGTCCGCCTTGCCGGATGCGGTCAGGGCGATATCCAGGTAAGCCAGGCACTGCCTCGCCAAAGAACGCACTTTGTGCTGAACGATACCCCTGAACTCGGTTTCACGATTCCTCGATAAGCCGACGAGAAACTCATCGAAGGAACCTTTATGCAGGTCCCTTTCCTCTACCGTGGAATAGAGCAATATCTGGAAATCCATGTTGAATTCCCGTTTAAGCGAATCCCTGAAGAACTGAACGACTTCCTTCCGCTGTTCTTTTGAGAGAAGATCAACCTTTGTGAGAAGAAGCACCACCCTTGGGGTAAACTCCATCAGCTGCCGGATAAGGGCAAGATCGTTCTCCGAGAGTGGTCGGTCAGAGCTGATTGCTACTATGGCGGCACCCACCCGGGGAAGCCATTCCTCTGATATATCTGTATTGTATTTGAAGATGCTGCCGAGACCCGGGGTATCCACGAGTCTGAGTCCGGCGTATGGTTCAATAGAGGGTAACTCGATGTCCACAACCTCAACGTTCTTTTCATTGGCCGGGTTCTTGGCTTCAGAGATAAACTCGTCGACAACGGGGAGGTCGACCTCCATCGCGGTACCGTCGAAGCGAACAACCACCGCACGGGGTTTGCTCCCGTATCTGAGTCTCGTGATGACGGTGGTGACGGGAATCACGCCTACCGGCAGAACGGGCTGCCCTATGAGGCTGTTGATAAAAGAGCTTTTTCCTGCTTTGAACTGCCCGAGTATTGCCACATCAATAAGGGAGTCCTGCCCGAAAAGCCCTTCGCACGCTTCTATCTGTCGATTGAGAGAGACAAGCCGATAGTGATCTGCGGTACTGCGGACGAGGTCTATGGTTTCCTGATGGATGGCCCGACCGGGCTCCGGATGGATGCGGTCCGCTGGCTGTTCCATGATGCCCTCCCGAAGCTCCTTCCAGAGGTCCGGGAAGCAACCGGCCTTCTAAAGAGCCTTCGTGTGATAGGAGTTATCAGTCCCTGTCGGGCAGTTAAGGCGAACCCCATCGCCTCAAATATGTTAGCATATGCAGGAACGGTTGACAATAAAAACTCCTCTTTCGATTTACCGTTTCCTTTCCTACGTTATTTATGCTAGTATATAGCGTAGCAGTTGATTCTTAGTCAGGAGGTGGATTAATGAAGAAAGCAGCCAGAGCCGTTCTACTTGCATTCGCGGTATTCTCATTCTTGTCTTTCGGAGGAACACCATGTTCCTGCGCTGAGGAACTTCTCGTGTTTGCCGGAGCAGCGAGCAAACCTCCCACCGAGGAGGCTGCAAAGGCCTTCGAGAAGAAGACCGGGGTAAAGGTCAACGTAACCTTTGGTGGGTCGGGGTTTGTGCTTTCCCAAATGACTCTTGCAAAAAAGGGAGACATCTACTTTCCCGGGTCATCCGATTATATGGAAATTGCTAAGAAGAAGGGACTGGTATTCCCTGAGACAGAGCAGTATGTAGTGTATCTTGTTCCGGCCATAAACGTGCAGAAGGGCAATCCGAAGGGGATCAAGTCGCTGCGCGACCTTACAAGGCCGGGGCTTAGGGTTGCAATAGCCAATCCTGACGGGGTCTGCGTCGGACTATATGCCGTGGAGATCGTGGAGAAGAACCTTGCCCCGGAGGAAAAGGCCGCATTCAGAGAGAACCTTGTCAACTACACGGAAAGCTGTGAGAAGACGGCCACCGCCATATCTCTGAAGACCGTTGATGCCGTGATAGGATGGGAGGTGTTTCAGCACTGGGATCCCGATCGCATCGAGACCATACCGCTCAAGAAGCAGGAGGTTGTTCGTATCGGATATATCCCCATAGCGATCTCAAAATTCACGTCAAATAGACCCCTTGCCCGGAAGTTCATTGATTTCCTTCTTTCCAACGAAGGAAAGGCACTGTTCAAGAAATACCACTACTTCATGAGTTCCGGGGAAGCCATGGCCTACATTGGCGAGAAGAAACCGATTGGAGGGGAATACGTGGTTCCCGGTCAGTGGAGGGGCAAGTGAGTTTCAAAAACCTCACCATTGCCTTCAGCGTGGCCGTATTCTGCATGTACGCGGGCCTCATCCTCTGTCTCTTCTATTTTTACAGGGGCGCCCTGTTCACCGAGACGCTCTTCTCTGAAAGGGCGCTGTTTTCGGTCCGTCTGAGCCTTGTGACCGCAACCGTCGCGACTGCTGTTTCAGTTCTTGTTGCCATCCCCTCGGCCTATGCCCTCTCGAGGCACAACTTTTTCGGCAAACAGATCATCGACACACTTCTCGAGCTCCCAATGATAGTCTCCCCGGTGTCGCTTGGCGCAATGATCCTTATTTCCTTCAATACTCCCGCCGGTCAGTTCGTGCAGGAACGGGGGGTGCAGTTCGTGTTCACTGTCTACGGGATCATACTTGCGCAATTTGTCACCACGGCAGGGATAGCCACGCGGCTCATCAAGGCAGCAATGGATGAAATCCCTCCCGTCTACGAACGAGTTGCAGGCACGCTCGGGGCCTCTCCCTTCGATGCTTTTTTCAGCGTTATCTTGCCTTTGAGCGGGAGCGGGATCCTCGCTTCCGCTGTCCTCACCTGGGCAAAGGCCGTGGGAGAGTTTGGAGCCACCATCACCGTCGCTGGTTCCATGGCGATGAAGACCGAGACGCTGCCGGTTGCGATATTCATGCGGCTTGCTGGGGCCGACATTGAGGGTACTGCCGTACTTGTCTTGATCCTGATTGCCATTGGACTCAGCGTACTGTATGGAATCAGGCTCTTCGCGCGCAGGAGAGCCTATAGCTGAGGATCCGCAACGAGCGTATACAGGGAGGTTGCTTGGAGCCATTCCGACTGCCGCACTGTCTCCGGTTCTCTCGGGAATATCGGTGTTGTCCGCAGCGAGGGTATTACGTTACAAACAGAGACTGCGAATGCATCAGGCTTGTTGCATGTGGCGGGCCGTAAGCTGATAGCCAATGCTGGCAGGTCTTCCAGAGTTTAAATGTCTGATGAGAGGGTTCTTGCGCATGGAATGCAGCCACAGGCGGAAATGGCGCAGATTGACTTATGTCCGTGGCGGCGATATGATTCGTCTACCACGGGGCATGGGTGCGGCTGCGTCTGGTCGCCTGGAGGGCTTCATTGTCCGATCGTGTCCGCACCCCGTGCTCCGGAAAACCCCGGGGGAGGTATGGATCACGGCGGTCTCATCACCATAGACAGAGAGATATGCAGGAAGGACGGGCTTTGCGTCCGTATCTGTCCCAAGGTTTTCACGCGGAGGGAGTCGGGCGGCGTTCCGGAGGTTTCGCGTCCCGAGTTCTGCAATGATTGCGGACATTGCCTGCTTGTTTGTCCCGCCGGGGCGATACGGCACCGCAATCTTGAGGGAAGGGCCATCACCGAAGTGGAGAAGGACCTCATGCCGTCGTTCCGGCAGGTGACGGAGATGGTGAGGGCGCGGCGCTCCATTCGAAATTTTCTCGATAGGCCCGTCGAGAGAGAACTGATAGAGAAGGTCATCGACGCCGCCCGCTTCGCTCCCAGCGCCAAGAACACCCAGAGCACCCGGTTCATTGCCATCGACAATGGGGAGACGCTTCGGCGGATAGCGTCCATGACGGCGGCGTGGCTGGGCGGGTCGGCTAAGAAGCTCAGGAACCCCCTTGTCCGCGCCGTGTACCTCATGCGCGGCCTGACGACGAAGGAGGAATACTCCCGCTGGATCGGCCAGTTCGAGCTTACGGCGCGGAACATGGAGCAGGGCATCGATACGATCCTGTACCGGGCCCCTGCGCTTGTCCTGTTTCACGCTGACAAACGGGTGCGCTTCGCCGAGGCGAACGCGAACCTTGCCCTCCAGAACGCCACCTTCGCGGCCTGTGCCCTTAACCTCGGCACCTTCTACACCGGGTACATCGTCTCCGCCTGCGCCCACGACAGGGCGATACCGGACATACTCGGCGTCCCGAAAGGACACCGCGTATACGGCGGCATGACGCTCGGCCACGTGAAGATCGGTTTTTCCCGGTGGATCGACCGGAATCAGGCCAAAATAGAGTGGATATAGATTAATGACGTTAGCACCGTTAGCACCGTTAGAACCGTTAGAACCGTTGAGATACCTTCAATCCCTGGAATAGTTGCAATTTGGTGGCGACCGTGGGGGGGAGAACTTCCAGTACAATCCTCTCCGCCTGCGTTCGGCACCTCTTCTTCAACGTCCCAACGGTCCCAACTGTTCTAACGGTTCCAACGGTGCTAACGGTTCGATCGGTTCCAACCCTGTCGTTGGTCGTATTACCTAATTTACTTTTCTTTCACAATGTGCGATAAAGTCACAGAAAGTTGATTGCACCCATTGCA
>MVQP01000097.1 GCA_002067235.1 Syntrophorhabdus sp. PtaB.Bin047 | reverse complement strand
GTGGCACACCCGGGCGCAATGATCGATGTTGTTTGTCTGGAAGACAGCCCTGAAGAGTTTCTGCATGTTGTAGGAATCTTCGTTGATGCTTCGCGCGCAGCTGACACCCGCAACGGCATCGGGACCGGATTCATCTATTATCCCTTTGAACTTGCTCGCTATGAGATCAAGCGCTTCGTCCCAGGAGGCCTCCCGGAATTGCCCGTTCTGTTCGCGGATGAGCGGCGTGGTGAGCCTCTCCCCGGAGTAGATGAAATCGTAGCCGAAACGGCCCTTGACGCAGAGACGACCCTGGTTCGGCAGGCCGTCCTCCACGCCGGTTACCCTCACTATCTGCTCCCCCTTGACATGAAGGTTGAGCTGGCAGCCGACACCACAGTACGGGCAGGTTGTACGGACCTGTCGTGTCTCGTAGGTACGCCCCAGGCCCATCGCCTTCTTCTCTGTTAAGGCCCCCACGGGGCACACCTGCACGCATTGCCCGCAGAAGACGCAATTGCTGTCCTGCAGGGGTGTGTCATAGGCGGTGGCGATCTTGGTGTCGAACCCGCGGTTGACGCTCTTGATGGCCTCTATCCCCTGGAACTCCTTGCAGACACGGACGCATCTCAAACAGAGGATGCACTTGTTGTAATCACGTATTATGAAAGGATTGGAAATGTCGATGGGATGGTTATACCTTTCCCCGTTCATTCCGGACGGGGAGACCTTCAGTTCGTAAGCCAGGTCCTGCAGGGTGCAGTTGCCCATCTTTTCGCAGGTCATGCAATCGAGCGGATGGCACGATACCAGGAGCTCAACGATGAAACGGCGGGCGCTCAACACGCGCTCGCTGTCGGTTCTCACCACCATTCCCGAAGTTATGGGAGTCGAGCAGGACGCTGCCAGGTTCCGCTGGCCTTCGACCTCCACCACGCAGATTCGACAGGCGCCGGTCGGAGGCAGACCCTTGAGATGGCACAGGGTCGGGATGTCAAACCCGTTGGCTCGAGCTACATCAAGGATCGTCTGACCTTCATCGCCTTCACAAACCTTCCCGTTGATCGTAATCTCCATCGATAATCCCTCCCTTATCTCGTTACGAGTGCTCGGCTCGCCACAAGCCCAGAGTGCCGCGTTTCCCCGGTTGGCCCGGTGTTCCTGGAAACGGGGGAACATGCTGTTCGGGCACAACCCGGAGTGGCAGAATGCGCATCATGGATACTGAGATCAAGACCCAAAACCGGCCGCGCTGGCAGGCGGTTTGGCATGGAGACCTCCCCTGAAACAAAAGATCCGGCCGCAGATTTCTGCGCCGGACCCCTGGAGAGGCAGATTGTGAGGTTAAGGCGGAGAAACTGCGAACTCGGTCACAACGGGAAACCACCCGGGCTCCCGATATGTTCCTCAGCCTGATTGTGGAAGTATATATGCTATCCGGTACATATTCCTCTTGCCTTTTTGAATAATAGCTAATCTAACTTAATCCTCCGCCAAAAGTCAAATGCAACGGTGTTTTCAGTACCTGTCATACCACCAGATGATGTCGAAGGCCTCGTTGCGGACCCTGCTGAGGATGTGGGGTTTGTTCTCCCGCATGTAGCGGCGGGCCTGTTCGGCTATGGATGGAGGGTGGTTGGCGAGGAGGTACCGCTCCTTGACGACGGTTATGGCGGGGCCGCCGAGCAGACCCTGTCCGTTTTGCACGGCCCGGGAGTGCATGAAGACGAAGTCGTCATAATGATGGTGGGGGATGAAGGGGAAGAACTTCTCCTTTACGCCGCCGCGCACACGGTAGGCGATGTCGATGTTCTCGACGTATCCCTGCCTTTCCTCGGCGGCGAGGACCCTGGCGAGTTGCTGCCTGTCGGCGCCGTCTTCGGCGAGGATGGCGAACATCGTGTCTCTGTGGACGAGGCACCGGTAGTACTCGGTGGCGCTAAGGACCCCCCGGATCATGAAGGATCCCTCGGTGAGGGACTTGAGGTCCGAGAAGGCGGCGACGATCTTGCGCGCCACCGTGAGCGCTTTGCCTCCGGGCGGCAACGAGACAAGCCCGGAGTGCCTCACGATGAGGCCCCGCCGGGCCAGCGCATCGAGCGCCTCTTCGAGCCGTTCCGGGTCGTCACCGGCAAGCTCGATGGACGACTCCTCTATCCCCTCGGGGTTCTCGACGAGGGCCGTCATGATAGCGGGGACCGCGGGCATGGAAAGGAGCATCTCGAAGGTGCTCACGGGTTGCGTAACCTCCAATGTTCCGCTATCATATAAGAATCACTCACAACCATGGTCCTCACCTTCTCACATACGAAGACAGCCGAATTGATGGAAGGTTATCGCCCTTCTTCCGTGTTCCACCAATTAAGATACGCCATTCTCGAGAGGATGAAAAGGGGCGAGGACGTGATCCCCCTCATCGAGGGGCGCGCCGAGGCGAAGGAGGACGTGATACGGGCCCTCCTGTCCAGTGCGCACCCGTACCTCGTCTCCGAGGAGGGCACGGGGAAGACACGGCTCGTCCGGTCGATAGTGGACCTTCTGCCGCCTGTGCCGCGCATCGCGGGCTGCCCCTACAATGACGACCCGGCCTGGGGGAAGGAAAGGCTCTGCCCGCGCTGCGGCTCGGTGACCGACCCGGTGAAGGAGTTCGGCATCGAGTGGGTGACGGGCGCGGAGCGCTTCTCCCGCGTGCAGGGGAACGAGTACACCAACGAGGCGAAGCTCCTCGGCCTCAAGGACATCCAGGCGATAGCAGCGGGAATGAGCCCCGACGACCCCCGGACGTTCACGGGGACGGGGGTTTTCCGCGCCAACAGGGGACTTCTTTTCGTCGACGAGCTGCCCGCCATCAGGACGAAGGTGCAGGTCCTGCTCCACCCCATCCTGGAAGAACAGAAGACGATCCTCGAGGAGTACGGCTGGGAGTATCCCCTCGATCTCTGCGTGATGGCGACGGGAAACCCCGAGGGTTTCTCCCACGTCAACGAGGTGCCGAGGCCGCTCATCGACAGGCTCGAGACCATCTACCTCGATCTCCCCGAGGAGGACGTGGAACTGGGCATCATGACGGGCAGGGTGTCCCGGCGCAGGGACCCCGGCGCAGCCCGGCAGGAGCCGTATCCCCCCTTCGACATGCCGCCGGAAGACTCCATGAAGCGCGACACCTTTGCCCCCTGGTGGCTCCTCGCCCTTATCAACAGGTCCGTCCGGCACAGCAGGGTCTGCCGGTGGCTCATGCGCAGCTCAAGCATACGGGGAACGACACACTCACTCGACCACACCTATTCCTCGGCGCTGATGCGCGGCGCGCAGGTCGCCTCTGTGGGGGACGCGGCGCGCGGCGTGAGGCTTGCCCTCCGGGGGAGGATGCACCTCAGGGAGGACCTCGTCGAGCCGGAAGATCCCCGCGAGACCTTCCTGAGGGTCGACCAGCTCTCCGACGACCTCATGCGGACGGCGTTCATCTCCATGGCGGCCGAGATGACCCCGTCATGGATGGTGCCCGAGGCCGCGCGGGAACTGGCGGACATCATTCCCCTTCCGCGCGGGCAGTGGGCGGACAGGATAGCGCAAAGCGCCCCGGCCGTCCGCGACATCGTCGGACAGCTTGAAAGGGCAGGCGCGCAGCCGGACGGCGGCCGGACCTTTCCCGACGACCCCGTGATCGCGAAGCTGGCAGCGCGGAAAAAGGGGGTCCGGAGGGAATACCTCGGCGCCTGCGCCGAATTCATCGCCAACATCCTCATCGCCAACGGTTCCCTTACCGTCCCCGCGGGGGCCGACATCCACGTGCCCCGAGAGGTCTCCTGGGCAAAGGGACGTTCATGAACACCCGGCAGCGCTGCAGCCTTTGCGTCCGCTCCGACGACAGCCTGGAGAAGATGCTCTACGACATGGCCCATATGCATAACAGGGACCTAAGGACCCTTGCCGGTCTCGGCCGCCACCAGGCGGATGGCTTCTTCGAGAAGGTGCGCGACGCCGCGGGCCGGCGGAAGGAAGCGCAGAGGCAGTCGTCCCGGGAGGACCGGGAGAGCCTCTCCCGGATGCGGGACGACCTCTTCGACGAGCTTCTCGACGAGATCGCCCGGGGCGGAGGGGCAGAAGGGCTCATCGACGGCTACCTCAACGACGGCTCCCGTCACGCGCTGGAGGAGCGGGTTGCCCAGGAGGACATGTCCGGGGAATACGTCGAGGAAAGAGACGTAATGGAGGCCCTCTCCGCCTTCGTTGACGCGCGGCTCATCGATGTCGTCGACGGCACGTACCGCCTGACCCCGAGGGGCTGCAGGCGGCTTGCCGGCCACATCCTGAGGAGGATCATGGAGAGCGTGCGCGCGGGACCCTCCGGGCCGAACCCCACCGGGGACGAAGGGTTCGGCACGAGCGAGGGTTTCGTCACGCGCAAATACGAGTTCGGCGACGAGTTCGCGCGGATAGACACGCAGGCGACGCTCCTCGCCGCCCTTACGCGCAAGCCCGGCGCCTGCCCCGTCCGGTTCGAGGAGAAGGACGTCCGCGTCCGCGAGACCGTCGTCATGTCCCGCATGGTGAACGGCCTTATCATTGACGCGAGCGGGAGCATGGAGGGAGACAAGCTCCATTCCGCCATGGACATCTCGCTGGCCCTGACGGATCTCATCGGCAGGAGCGCCCGGGACACCCTGAAGATCTACGTCTTCTCCAACACCGTCGAAGAGGTTCCCTACTGGGAGATACCGAACCGCAGGTTCTCGGGCACCATCACCGACATGAGGGGCGCCCTCAAGAAGTTCAGGACGCGGACGCAGTCATTCCGCGGCGACAAGCAGGCGTACCTCATAACCGACACGGCCCCCAACAGCGAGAACGGGCAGTACGTCGGCTTCGAGCGCGCCGTCCCCGGCGTCCTCGAAGAGGCCCACTACTGCCGCCTTGCCGGAATCACGCTCAACATCGTCATGCTCGACGAGGCCAAGCACCTCTCCGAGTTCGCCTCCGCCCTGGCGAGGCGCAACACGGGCAGGGTCTTCTTCGCCAGACCCGGCGACCTGGGGAGGGTGGTCATCGAGGACTATCTGAAAAGAAGAAGGTGAAGAAAACCGTTTCAGGTTCCAAGTCTCAGGTTTCAGGTTAAGGGCCAAAGCAATGCAGGTCTCAAGGTCTTTACTCTTGAACCTATTTTACCCTCAGGCTCATCTGTATCTCCATCCTGCCTCCACCGATATCGGTGACGGCGAGGCCGACGGTCCTGTTGCCCTTCACGTACTCCCTCTGTGATATGGCTCCGGAGGTGGATGCGGCGGTTTCCTTCCAGCCTTCGGCCTTCATCTTTTCCTTGTAGGCGCCGAGGATCTTTTCGCGAGGGTCGCGGGCCTCGAGGCGCAAGAAGCAGCCGTCGCCGGACTCCGCCATGATCGCCTCGCGCACCTCCGCGCCGGGATAGACCATTATGTCCTTCGGGAACTCGGGCGGGATGGCCACCTTGCCGTAACCCTCTATCGTGGTCTTCTTCCCCTGTTCGTCCTCCACGTGCACCTTCACCTTGATGCCCGTGTCCTTGAGGGCGCCCTTCCCGGACGCCTGTTCCTCAGGGCCCTTGGCGCAGCCCGCGAGAGCAACGGAAACGAGCAGGACCAGGACCAGGAGAAAGATACCCTTGGTGTGAGACATGCGGTTCCTCCTTTGTTCCTTCTTCACCGGGATTGTAACACAGGGACGGTACGGGTTTACAGGGGGTTGATTGCGGTTTTCCGCGGTCCGGGGCCGAAAAATCCCTGGCCGCGCGCAGGCCGGAGGGGTTATAATGTCGGCAGTGGCCGCGGTTGGGTAAAATATCCGGCCGGAAAGAGGCCGAAGGCGGCCGCGCGGTAGTGAAGTGAAGGAGAAAAAGGACAGGGTCTGCCGTCAGTGCGGCAATTGCTGCCAGGTGGACATGGTCGCCTACGTCACCTCCGAGGACACCGCCAGGTGGGAACGCGAGGGACGTCAGGACATCATCGCCCGGCTCGGCCGCAACGAGGTCATCTGGGCAGGCGACCGGCTCATCGACCCTTCCGGCGTGAAGGTGACGACCTGCGTCTACCTCGGCTGGAACGGCAGGACCTGCTTCTGCGAGATCTACGAAACCCGCCCCAAAGTATGCCGCGACTACATCCCCGGTTCATCGGAACTGTGTCCCCTGTATTATGAAGAATAGAAGACGGTTCTAAGGGTTGTAATCATCTTCTTGACTTACGCTGTCGATGACGGTATCGTATAACGTAACTGTTATCGATGGAGGTCGGCATGAAGGCGGTAAAGGTGTCTCCAAAGTACCAGGTGGTCATCCCCCGGGAGATCAGAGAGACTATGGATATCAGGCCCGGCACAAAGGTGCAGGTCCTCCTGTACGAGAACCGCATCGAGCTTATTCCCGTCAAGAGCCCGGCGAAGATGAGGGGCTTTGTAAAGGGGATCGATACCACGGTGGAGCGGGAGGAGGACGACAGGGCATGAACCTTGTCGACTCATGCGGGTGGCTCGAGTACTACGCGGACGGTCCCAACGCGGACTTCTACGCCGGCGCCATTGAGGATACCGATAACCTCATCGTCCCCGTGATATGCATCTATGAGGTCTTCAAGAAGATATTGCAGCAGCGCGGCGAGGCCCCCGCGTTGCAGGCCGTCGCGTTGATGCACCAGGGGCTCGTTGTTGACCTGTCTTCCCCCCTGGCTCTTTCCGCGGCGAAGATCGGAGCGGACATGAAACTGCCCCTTGCCGACAGCATCATCCTCGCCACAGCCCGCGCCCACAACGCGACCGTCTGGACGCAGGACGCCCATTTCAAGGACATCGAAGGCGTCCGATACGTGGAAAAGGAAATAAAAAACCGTTAGAACCGTTGGAACCGTTAGAGTGGAAAGGGCGGGCTTGCATCGTTGTGGACTATTAGATATAATATGTTATAGAATAATACAGGAGGTGCGGAATGGGGAAGAATATATCCGTCTATCTGCCTGACGATCAGATCAATTTCATCAATGCCCAGAAGGAAGGTGCGAGCCAGGTCATACAGAAGGCGATACGGCTTGTCATGCAGGCGGGCAAGGACCGCTCGGGCTACGACGACGTCGCGGCGGCCGCCCAGGAGATAGGGCGGAGCGGGGGTCTCGAGGATGCGGTAAGGTCCTGGCAGGCCGACAGGGATGCCGACCGATGGTAGGCCTCGACACGGGTTACTTCATGGGGATGATGCTTGGAGACAGGGGCATCATCGGGCACTGGGAAGACCTGAAGGAAAAAGAGGCCGCGCCCTGCGTGTCCGTTCTGACCCTGGGTGAGATTCTCTACCTCACCATACGGATAGGCAAACCGCAGCAGGGCAGGAAAATGGTCGAAGGCATAGAAAAGGCGTGCACCGTGCTTGACGTCAACAAGGCGGTGGTCGAAAAGGCCGCCGCTCTCAAGGGAGGTCACGGCACCCCTTATATCGATTCCATCATCATCGCGTCCTTCCTCGAGAACGGATGCAACGAGATCCACACGAAAGACAGAAAACACTTCGGAGCGGTGAAGGACAAGAGCACAAAGATTGTCGTCTGGGAGTGAACACAACCGCTTGAGCGAGAGAGGCAGAAGGACCTTCAGACAGGTCTATAGTACTCTTGCGAGGGGTGTCCTGCGGGCCAGCGCCGTCAGGGTCCAGCTTGCGGCGAGGGCGAAGGCGAAGGCGAAGAGGAATTTGAGTACCGCGGGGATGGGTGCGGTGAGGAGCGTAAACTGTGCCCAGAGCACGAACATGTAGTGGAAGATGTAGATGCCGTAGGCGTTGTCGGAAAGGCTGTCGCCGGCGGGAAGGCTTTTGGTGAAGAACCTGCGGGCGAGGCCAAGGCTGCCGATGATGGTGAAGACGCAGCAGAAGGTGAGGGTGGTGTTGAGGACGACCTTCACGGCGGGCGGTGTGAGGCCGGGGATAAGCACCGGGCCGAGGGCGTTCGAGACATAGCTCAAACCTCCCAGGGTGAGCCAGAGGGGCCAGTGCCTGAGGTTCCCCCGCGATAGGGAGCGTGACATGTCCCCGGCCCCCAGCATGACGCCCATAAGGAACCAGGCGAAGTAGAGGAAGACCCTCGGCGCGTGGGGAAGACCGAAGGGGCCGGCGAGGAAGAGCGAATCCGGCAGGTCGAAGAAAGACAGCGGAACGATCGTCGCCAGGGTCACGGGAAGAAAGACGCCAAGGAGCGCGCCCGTCGACCCGGCAGTCCAGGCGAAGCCCTTCATGGCCCGGGGCAGAAGCCGGAAAGCCGCGGCCGTGACGGCGCAGAAGACAAGAAGGAGCCACAAGAACCACAGCGGCCCCGTGTTCCATGTTCCGCCGGCGAAGAAACCCGCCAGGTAATGTCCCCCGCCAACGGACGTGCTCAAAAGCCAGGACGGATAGAAGGCGATCGGGCTCAGCACGATGGAAAAGAGGACAAAAGGCACGCCGAGCCGCTTTGCCCGGTCCGCCATGAACCGTCCTTCCCCCTTGCGCGCGATGGAGGAGGCGACGAAGAGCCCGGAGATGAAGAACATGAGGGACATGAAGAAAAGGTCGTTCCAGCTCACAAGGATATCGAGAGGCCAAAACCTCGCCGCGTCGACGACAGGCATGGGCGATTCCCTGTAACGCGCCGCGTCGAAGCTGCTGAACGTCGTATACGCCAGCGCCGAATGATGGGCAACCACCGACACCGTCACAAGGCTCCGCAAGTAATCGATCCCCACATCCCGGCCCAACGCAAAACCACCTTTCGCTGTGATGTTTGAGTCCCACACAGTATACGGGGCGGGAGGGAAGGAGGCAAGAACGAAAAGACGGCTTGAACCGCTTGAATGGCTTGAACCGTTTGAGCGTTACAGACGGTAAAGTAGTTGCCAGATTGTGTATTGGGTCTTCGTCGGCTCTGCGTTCCGCTGAATGGTGGCAGGCGAACAGCCTTCCCCTTCCTTCGCTTGACAGCCATTGGGCTGTTTGCTAGCATGTAGGCAATCGGAGTGCCTGGGCTATGGTGGATGAGAAAAGCATTTATGATTTCAGTTCTCAGATCGCGCGGAAGTTTCGTCCCGAGAAGATCATCCTTTTTGGTTCGTACACGCAGGGCACCGCAACCGATGATTCCGATGTGGACCTTCTTGTCATCCTGCCTTTTGAGGGCAAACCCATCAGAAAGGCCTCCGAGATACTTAGAAAGACCAGACCTCGCATACCGGTGGAACTTTTGGTCCGCACGCCCGAGCAGGTCAGGACCAGGCTCGCGCTCAACGATTATTTCCTCCATGAAGTGATGAACAAGGGCAAAGTCCTGTATGAATCCCCTCACCGCTGAGTGGATAGAAAAGGCGGAAAATGATTTCGCCACCGCCGTCCGCGAAATGCGGGTTCGCAAGCGGCCAAATTACGACGCCGTGTGCTTTCACTCGCAGCAGTGTGTCGAGAAATATCTCAAGGCAATACTTCAAGAGAACGGCATCGCCTTTGGGAAGACGCATAATCTCGTGATCCTTTATAGTTTCTTTCGCGGTTCCTTGTAATCATATGCCGGGTCGTAATCGACGGTGCCGAAGAGCTTCGATATCTCTTCTTGCTGGCGGCGCTGTATGAATTCTTTCAGGGCGGCGTTGACGGTTGCCTTCTTCGTTTTCAACCCTCCGACCTTCTGCGCGAGGGCCAGAAGATCATCGTCCAAGATAAGATTGGTAGTCATGGCACACCTCTAATCCTGCACAACACTACACAAGGCAATGTGTAAAGTCAACAGGGGAAGATATATCTCACGCCCGCTTCGCTCAAGCACGCAGAGGTCTCAGAGAGAGTTTCAAAAGATTGCGGCCAGATCGCGAAGCCTTCTTCCTCCCCATGCTCCCCAACTCCGGAGAGGAACGAAGCGACGAACGGATCCCGTAACGAGTCTACTGGTAGTTCCAGGTGCTGCCGATCTCGGAGAGGGGAAGGACGCGGACGTTCTCGGCGAGGGCGTAGGATGATTTCCCCGGATAGACAACCCATAGTCCTGCCAGTTCCAGGTCTTTCATGGCCGCCTGGATTGATGAACCTTGAAATATCAAACCCAAAATATGATTTTTCAAGGAAGGCCTCCCGGCAAACCAAAACAAAGACATGTCTCACGCCCGCTTCGCTCTCCGGGCCTCGCACAATTTCCCCTTCGTCCAGGTTTGTTGTTCCATCCGGGCTTGCAGATATTATAACTTGCGTGTTATATAACAGACCTGTTATGATTTGGAATGGGCTGGACGGTTGAGCATGTGGAGGTGGCCAATGACAAAGGGTAGATCGCTGCAGGAACACATCTCTGAAAAGATGAAGGAGCCGGAATTCAGAAAGGCCTGGAATGACCTCGATGCGGAGTTCAATATCCTTGAAATGGTGATCAAGGCCCGGGAGGAGGCGGGACTCACGCAGGAGGAGCTTGCCCGGCGCATCGGCACAAAGCAACCGGCTCTCTCGCGCCTGGAAAGAGGGGGGTTCCAGAAGGCAAAGATCGAAACGCTGGTAAAGATAGCGAACGCGTTGAATGTCAAGCTGACCATACAGTTCCAGCCAAGAGACGCAGGGGCAAAGACTAACCCATCGAACGCTAAATAGACTGATGCCGGGCAAAAGGGAGCGAAAGGCAAAGAGGCCGCTTGAACCGTTTGAACGCCGTGCCATTACCTGGGTTTTCTGAGTTCCTCGATGAGTGGCGGTAGGTCGGTCTTTGCTATACTCCAGACAACGTCGATATTCACACCAAAATAATCGTGGATCAGCTTGTCTCTGGTGCCGGCGATCTCCCTCCATGGAACGGCGGGATAGCTCCTTTTCGTATCCTCGGAAACGAGCTTGACCGCCTCGCCGATGATCTCGAGATTTCTTATGACAGCATCTTGAGTCTTATAGTCTCCGACGAACTCTTCGTATTGGATCTGGCTTATGTAGAGTTTGATGCGGTCCGCGCACTGCAGGATGTCCTGAAGCAGTTCTTCGTCGCTTCTCCTAGACATAGATCACGGTCCGGCGGATGTCTTCGGCAACCTTTTTTACGCGGATGTTCTCCAGGCCATCCCTGGTCACAACATCCACCTTTCTTCCCAGCAGGTTTTCCAGGTAGTCTACAAGGTTGATGAACCGAAGTCCGATGGGGCGGTTGAACTCCACGAGCAGGTCAACGTCGCTCTTCTCCGTGTCCGTCCCCATGGAAACAGAACCGAAAAGCCCTATCCTCCTGATGCCAAACTCGGAGACAAGGAAATCGTACCGCGTTCTGATCTTCTCGATCGTGTCATCTCTCGTTGCCAAACGATGCTCCTTAATCAGCAATTTTACTCACAATTCGGATCACCGTCAATCCATTTGTGGCAGATGCAAAGAACTCATCTCACGCCCGCTTCGCTCGAGGCCACAGAGGTCTCAGAGAAAGCTTCAAAAGATTGCGGCCAGATCCTGGAGCCTCCCGGAATCTGGCCGCCTTCGCATCCCGTCTTCGACGGGAGGTAAACAACCTTCTCATCTATCATCAAGAGAAGATGGCTTGAACGGCTTGAGCAGCTCGAACCGCTTGAGCGTCACAAACAAGAAACAAGAGAATGGTAGCCAGACCCTTGAGCCTCCCGGAATCAGGCCGCCCTTGCACCCAGCCTGATGACGGGATAAAGAGACTCTCACTCCGTCATCAAGAGAATAATGGCCTTTCCCGTTCAAACAGCTCAAGCGGTTCAAGCCTGTTTTTTCATTTCCAACGGTTCCAACGGCTCCAACCACTCTTTTGGTTTCTGCCCTCTCCATCATCTTTCGACCTTCGTTCGACACAATTCCCTTGAATTCTCT
>MVQP01000096.1 GCA_002067235.1 Syntrophorhabdus sp. PtaB.Bin047 | reverse complement strand
ACGCCGGTAACCTTACTTTCATTCTTCTTATCATGGACTGCCTGTGATATTCCATTGGGAGTAACATACAAGGTTTCAAGTGAAAAGACTCCGGAAGGGAAGGGAACCGGGTGTTGTAAAGACGTTGTCTCTGTCCTTTGCGTGAAACTTGAAATCTGGAACTTGAGACTATTTTTTCAGCAGTATCCACAACCCCCCTTCAGTGATGATCCTGGCGTTTTCGGTTATGCCTGCCGCTTCGAGGTCTTTCCGTATATCGTCGACGGTGGTCTCTTTCTTGCCTATGAGGTAATTGAGTTCCCGTGAGCGGTCCGCGAGGGGGCGTATGATCTCCGGGGGTGTGTATTTGCCGAAGCCTCCGCCCACGAAGGCCGTCCCGCCGGGTCTGAGGACGCGGAGGATGGCCCGGTGGTCGACCTTGAACAGTGACGGGAAGAACAAGGCCCCTCTGAAGACGAGGAGGTCGATGGTGCTGTCCTCGATACCGCTCAGGTCCGGCGACGTCCCGATAATGTCGACCGTGTCCCCCATGCTTCGTTTTTCTATCTCTCCCGTGTAAAAGGTGTCCATGTCACGAGGAAAAGAGGCTATGCGAAAGGAACTCCCTATCCCCTGCCTGACAAGATCGTAGACAACACCACAGAAAGGACCGACCTCAAGGACGGCTCCCGAGGTGCGGCCGTAGACTTCGCCGATGTGCCGCGCCAGGTGCGGATAGACCGTCTCCCAGAGAGTGTTGATCTCGCAGATAAGGGGAAGCATGTTGAGAAGTATACCAAAAAGGCACGGGAAAGGTCTATCTCTTGAAGACTAGGATAAATGATGTTTCCTGTGGTATTCTATCCTTCTCTCCGATCACGCGGAGGATGACGACACTATGGGTGATATAAAAAGAATGCTGAATCCTGCCGCCGTTGCCCTGATAGGTGCGACGGAAAGGGAAGGCTCTATCGGAAGGCGCATTCTCGAAAACCTGCTTGTCTGCGGGGACCGGAGGGTCCTGCCGGTCAACCCCGGCCGGAAGACGGTCCTAGGAATGGAGTGTGCGGGCAGCGTGTCCGACATCGACGGGGAGATAGACCTTGCCGTCATCGCCATCCCGGCCGCAGGTGTGCCGCAGGTCGTAGACGAGTGCGGCAGAAGGGGCGTGCAGGGGGCCATCATCATATCTTCCGGCTTTCGGGAGGTGGGGGAAGACGGGAAGGCCCTGGAGAAAGAGCTGTTCGCGGCGAGGGAGAAGTACGGGATCAGGATCGTGGGCCCCAATTGCCTGGGTATCATGATACCCGCTGTCAGACTGAACGCCACGTTCCTCAAGATCCGCCCCGAGCCCGGGAACATTGCCTTTCTCTCCCAGAGCGGCGCACTTGGCGACGCGATCATGGACTGGGGGACAGGCAACCATGTGGGGTTCAGCATGTTCGCATCTCTCGGTTCTATGATCGATGTGGACTTTGCCGATCTCATTGATTATCTCTCGGACGATTATGCGACGAGAAGCATCATGCTTTACATGGAACGTGTGGGGATGGCGAAGAGGTTCATGAGTGCGGCACGGGGGTTTGCACGGACGAAGCCGATCGTCGTCCTGAAGCCCGGGCGGTTCGCGGGGAGTGCGAGGGCCGCCGAGTCTCATACGGGCGAGGCGATCGGCGACGACAGGGTGTACAGCGCGGCATTCAAACGAGCCGGGATCTTGCGGGTAAAGGAGGTCGCCGACCTCTTTGACACTTCCCGGGTCCTGGTGTCCCGAACGATGCCAAAGGGTGCTCGCCTCGCCATTGTCACCAACGCGGGGGGTGTCGGCATCATTGCCGCCGACACGCTCGCAGAGCTCGAGGGACGCGTGGCGGAATTGTCGGCGGAGAGTATTGACAGGCTCGATGCCATTCTGCCGGAGGATTGGAGCAGGGGAAACCCTGTCGATATCGTGGGCGATGCCGACCTTTCACGGTATGCCGGCGCCATAGAGGTCTGTCTGTCTGATCGTGGCGTCGATGGTGTGCTCGTCGTGTACACTCCCCGTGCCGAAGTGGAGCCTGTTGAGCTTGCGGAGGCCTTGTGCGACCTGTCTCGCCGGTCCAACAAGCCGTTGATCGTGGCGTGGATGGCGGGCGTTGCGGCTGAAAAGGGCAGAGATGTGCTGATCGGGAACAGCATACCCGTCTACCGGACGCCCGAAGAGGCTGTCAAGGCCTATCTGTACATGCACCAGTACCGGAAGAACATAGAAATGCTTTACGAGATACCCGAAGATATGTTGCCCGGTCAGTCACGATTGAACAACTACCAGAAGGCCATGATCCGGAACTGTCTCAGGGAAGGGACCACGGTCCTTACCATGGAGCAGTCCGTCTCCCTTCTGAAGAACTATGACATTCCTTTTCCACCGACATCGTTTCCCGGGAGTGTCGACGAAGCTGTTCGCGCGGCGGAAGCGATCGGTTTTCCCGTAACGCTCAGGGTTGCGGGTAGGGAAAGACCGGGCCCGGGCGAATTGTTCGCCGGCGTTGCTTCGCGGCAGACCCTTCTCGAGATCCTGGGCGGGATCCGTGAGAGGTTCGGCAGGGGACAGCAAACGGCAGACATGCCGGAGATGATGATTCAGAGGACGATCCATGGGAAGACGGCGGGATGGTTCTTGAGCGCCGGGAGGGACATCAGCTTCGGGTCAACCATCTTCATCTCCCCCGCTCGCGAGGATGGTCCATCCGGCGACAGGTCCGTCGTGGCCTTGCCCCCGTTGAACCAGACGCTTGCAAAGATTTTCCTGGAGGACGCGGGCGTGCCGGAAGTCCTTCGCAACGAGGATCAAAAGGGGGTTCAGCCGCTCTTGAGGCAGTTCGAGGCGTTCTGTGTCAATTTTGCGGGCCTGATCGTGGATTTTCCCGAGATTCTCGAGATCGAGGCCGGCCCTATCGTGGTCGATGACGGTGGTGTTTACATGACCGATGCGGTGATCCTTCTTGACAGGGGGTTCCTTGCACAACCTGCGCGCTATTATTCCCATCTCGTGATAGCCCCTTATCCCACCCAGTACGTGATGCACTGGACCCTGCGGGACGGCACGGACGTTGTGATACGCCCCATACGCCCCGAGGATGAGCCTCTGAGTCGTGAGATGCTTGCCCGGACCTCCGAGGAGGCCTTGAGGGTGCGGTTCTTCTCTTCCGTGAACGTGCGGGAAATACCCCATAGCACACTCATGAAGTTCTGCAACGTCGACTACGACCGCGAGGTTGCTCTTGTGGCAGAGACAAAGGAAGGAGAGGAAAGACATATCGTCGGAGGGGGACGGCTCATCATAGAGCCCGATCTCAGGCGGGCGCAATTTGCCGTCCTCGTGCATGACAGTCTCCACGGGAAAGGTCTGGGCGAGAAGTTCCTCGATATGCTCATAGGGATCGCCCAGGAGAGGGAGCTCGAGGCCATCTACGGGATCGTCCTCACCGAGAACGACAAGATGCTCCGGCTTTGCAGGAAGATGGGTTTTGTATCAAAGCGGCTGCCCGATGGGATCACGCGGGTGGAGATGGTATTGAATTGATCCTTACTGCCCTGGCGTCAAATCGGCCATCCGGTCCTTCGCCCGTATTTCAGCATTGTCGATCCCGCCGGCAAGATGGTTGAGTCTCCTGAGGTCATCCGCAGTGAACCGCCTGCCACCGTAATAGATCTTCTCAAATTCCCGGACAAATTCCAGGCAGGCCGCCCTCATGTCGTCATCGCCGATACGCCGGAGGAATTCCTCGAGGCCCTCCGATGCGTGCTTCTCGTATCCCGCGGCCTTGAGCCGCCTGAGGAAACGATCAAGCACCGCCATTTCTCTGCGTTTCGTCGAGGCGATGAGGAACCATGCCAGAAGGACAAGACCGAGAGCTGCGGCAGCGAGCGCCGCGTACTGCACCGTTTTCTTCGTGAGAGGAGAAAAGGAGAGGGACGACGGCTTCCTGAGGCCCGACACGATGGTCCTCGTTATCGATATCTGTCTTTCCAGACTATAGGTGAGGACTATACCGTACCAGTAGTAGTTGATGGTGTCCAGGAACATCTGGAATTTCAGGAGGACCCCCCTCTCCGAGATGGATGAAAGTCCCACCCCGGCAGGTGTCGGATCGAAGCGTACCCACCCCTTTCCCGGAATGTGGGCCTCCACCCACACGTGGGCGTTCTTCTGAGGCACAAGGTAGTAATTGCCCATTTCATTGTAGTATCCGCCATGGTACCCTCCGACAAGACGGGAGGGGATGTCGTTCACGCGCAGGAGAACCGCCATTGCCGAAGCGAAGTACTCGCAGTTGCCCCTGGGGGAATCGAAGAGAAAGGTCTCGAGAGGGTCTTTCGATACGGGAAGGTCCTTGAGGGAATAGCTGTACCTGTCGGAGGCGAGGTGGTTCAGGATGCGTTTCACGGTAGCGTTGCTGTCACCCCGGACGGCAAGGCTCTTCCCCAGGGAGACGACGCGCGGCGAAAGGTCGGGCGGAAGCTGGAGGTGGGTCTTCAGGGCAATGTTCTCCTCGGGTATGACGTTCGAGAGCGCCGACAGTGCGGTATATCGGATCCGTCTGTCTATGAAGCCCGGCATGGTGAAGGTGAGATCGTCGTTCTTTCTTGCCCTTCTCAGCTCGATATGGACCGGTGTGTCGAGGGCAAAGAGGGAGGAATTGTCGTAAGGTTCAAGGTAGATCGTCTGGGTTATCAGGGTGCCGACGGGCCCGCGGGTCCTCGCCGGCGTGTAAGCGCCGCGCCTGGTGCTCCTCCAGGACGTCCCGTCGAAGTGGTCAAGGGTGATACCCCTCCAGTAGAGGCTGGATTCATCAATTCTGTCCATGGTGGCCCTGAAAATGATCCTTTCATCCTCCTGGATATCGGAGACCTGACCGAGCTTCACATTGTCCGTGAACCCCGCCCTCGCCTTGTCGGGCCTGTTCAGAAAGGTAAGGATGGGATAGCTGGTGCGTGGAAGGATGACGAACATCGCGGCGGAAAGAGGGATGGCGAGCAGCGGTATCCAAAGGCACCTCGCGATCATTGTCCGCACCGTGTTGTTAGTAAGTTCCAGTTCCTTATCCTGCGAATAGAACGTGAGAAAGATGAGCGACAGGGACAGGAGGAAAAAGAAGACAAGCAGGTACCCCACGAAGGCCATCCCCAGGGTCATAAGGCCGAGCCCCGCGAGAACGAATAGGGCGAGGGCGTATATCTGCATGAAGTCTCTTACCTCTCTGCGTTCCAGGAACTTTATCCCCAGGAGAACGAAAAGGGCCTCCATTATGTGCCCTATCAGGTCCTGTACGTCGATGCGTATGAGAAAATACAGGATGACGGCAACCGAAACGACGGTGAGGACCCACCGGGGAATGGACACCTTTTTCACATCAAGGTAGACCGAGAGACCCATGGCAGCGAAAAGGACGAGGGGATAGATAGAAGGAATGTGCCCGGACACGGCAACGATGCAAAGGACCCCGGTGATGTAGGTGAAAACATCAACCACCGTACGGACCTTCATTTGTGTGAAACGGACCGTGATCATACGCCTTCAGTGAACCTCAGTCTGCCCCATTGCCTGTAACCCATAACCCATCACCCATGCTCCTCATACACCGCCAGTTCCCTCAACATGTTCAGTTTGTGGATCCTCGTCACGTCCGGAGGGTAGAGCCGTCCGTCAATCCTCAGTCCCACGGGCACGTTGTTCCTGAGGAGCTGGACGATCGTGTAGGCGACGCAGGAGATGCGCTCCTCGATGTCCCTGATCGTGACCCTGTCGAATTCGATGACGACGGGCTGATAGGACAGCGACGAATGCTCCTTCGTCTTGAGCTTGCCCGTCTTGGCCGTTGCCTTCCAGTGGATGTACTTGATGGGGTCTCCCCGGACATACTCCCTGATGGAGACGATGTCGGAATCGTAGCCTATCTTATCCGATGTTCTCTCCCCCCTTGATCTGCGCTCCTCGCGGTACAGGGTTGCCAGGTCGCATGCCTTAAGCTTCGGAAGGACCGTTATCATGTAAGCCCTGTGCAGTCTCTTGAACCGGGTGAAGAAATTGAAAGGGAACACGGAGTACACGCTGGGGTTCTCCATAGTGTGGAGGCCTCGTTCATGAAAGGTCACGCTGGCGTAGACCGAAGAAGCCCCTCTGCTCGGGGTGAAGGGAAAAAGGGCCGATATCCGGTCGGCGCTGAGGGTTATGAGAAAGGCGGGAAGGTACCTCCGGTGGTTCTGCATCGTTATCTTCACCGGGACCCGGCTTCCCGCGTAGATTTCTTGGGGGAACTCCATCGCAAGATCCAGCTTCGAGAGGTTCGTTTTCCCGAAGATCCCCGAGATGCTCATGAAGCTTAGGAGGGCCGAGACAACGAGAAAGACGAGATTGTTGTTGGTATTCGCCGCCGCGATGCCAAGGAAGATGGTGAGCACTATGTAGATGAAGCCTGCCTTGGAGATCTTTATTACAGGGGTGTGGGAACGGCGTCTACGATCGATCTTACAATCTCCCTTTTGTTGAGGTTCTCGTACTCTTCCTTGAAGATGACGCGGTGAGGGATGGTGTATTCGACGAGGTCCCGTATATCCTCAGGTATGACGAAATTCCTGTCGTGGAAGAAGGCATTGGCCCTCGCGGTATTGACGATCGTCAGTGCTCCCCGTGTCGAGAGCCCTGCCGAGAGGTATTCGCTCATTCTGGTCTCCTGTATGATCGAAAGGGTGTATTCGAGGATCTTGTCGGAGACATGAATGCTGTGAGAGATCTCCTCCTGGATGCGGGACACCTCGTCCTGGCTGACGACGGGTTCGATGTCGTATATGCCCTCCCTTTTGCTCCCGATCTTGAGTATCTCCTTTTCGGCCTGCCGCGACGGATAGCCGATGCTGATTTTCATCATGAAGCGGTCGAGCTGTGATTCAGGCAGGGGGAAGGTCCCGAACTGTTCCGCCGGGTTCTGCGTGGCTATGACGCAGAAGAGCCGGGGGAGTTTGTAGGTCTTGCCCTCGATGGTGACCTGTTTCTCCTCCATGGCCTCGAGGAGCGCGCTCTGCGTCTTGGGCGTGGCGCGGTTGATCTCGTCACAGAGGACGATGTTGTTGAAGATCGGGCCCGGATGGAATTCGAAATCTCCCGACGTCTTGTTGTATATGGACAGCCCGGTGATGTCCGTCGGGAGAAGGTCGCTCGTGCACTGGATGCGGCCGAAGGTGAGGCCGAGGGACTTTGCGATCCCAATGGCGAGAGTGGTCTTTCCCAGGCCCGGAAGGTCCTCTATGAGTAAGTGTCCCCGTGAGAAGAAGGAAATAAGGGACAGGGCGAGGGGTTTCTCCTTGCCCTGCAGATACGTCGAAAGGGAATCGGTGATGTGCCGGATCTTGTTGATGTCGAGTCCGATGGCGAGATCTTTGTTGTCCATGCACGTCATTGTAACACAAAACGGGGGAAAGGGGAAAACGAGGGGCAGGGAAGATAGGACCTATATGAATGGATAGGACCAATAGGACATATAGGACTTATAGGACGCTTAGGACTCATAGGACGGAGGATGTGGTTTCTGTTGCGGGTGGGTCGTGGTCTTATAGGTCCTATTTCGTCTTATAGGTCCTATGTGTCCGATCGGTCCTATATCCTATTCGTCCTATTTCTTCGTGAGGGTTCCTTCTTCTGCCCCCCTTTTCCCCTGCCTCTCTCCTTGACAAACCTCCGCAATTCCGCTTGAATAGAAACATGCCGGCTCTTCCACAATTTCCTGCGTTCAGGCCCATCGAGCTTTCGGACAGGGAGATCATCACCGACATCCTCCGGGGATATCAGCCCGTCACGTCGGAACTCACCTTTACGAACCTTTTCATATGGAGAAGACATTTCGACCTTCAGTGGTCGGTTCATGAGGATTGGCTGTGCATCATCGGCAAGGAAGACCTGCGCCCGAGATTTGCCATGGGGCCCATAGGCCCGCCGGGGCGGTCGGGTACCACGAGACTCCTTTTGAAATGGCTTAAGGAGCATACCGGGGATTCCGAGCCATGCATAGAGCGCGCCGATGAAAGTCTTGCTCTCGAGGTGTCGGGAGAGCCCGGATTCCTGGTGGAAGAGACGCGGGAACACTTTGACTATGTCTATCTGACGCGGGATCTCATTGATCTCGCGGGCGGCGCGTACCGGGCCAAGCGGAACCATATCAATCAGTTCCATCGTGCTGTTGCCTCGTACACGTACGAAGAGCTTGAAGAACGACACGCTGAGGAGTGTCTCGCTCTCCAGGAAAGGTGGTGCCTCCTCAGGAGGTGCGAAGAGGACCTTAATCTCCAGGGCGAATGGGAGGCGACGAGGGAGATCCTTATTAACCACCGTTCCCTTGGTGTTTCGGGGGCCGTTATTGTCATCGACTCCGCAGTCAAGGGCTTCACACTGGGCGAGCTCCTGGGAGATGACATGGCGGTAATCCACATAGAAAAGGCCGATCCTGACATCCCCGGCCTTTATCAGCTCATCAATCAGCAGTTCTGCGCCAGACGGTGGAGCGATGTGAGGTTTGTCAATCGGGAACAGGACCTCGGGATACCGGGGCTCCGGGACGCGAAGCTTTCCTACGGCCCCGATCATCTCGTCAAGAAATACAGGATAACGCTGAAGGGATAACGGGCAGACGATGAAGAGCGGAATAGGAGACGAAGAGGAGCCCAAACTATTTTCCGCCGAGGAGATGGAACGATACTCCCGGCAGATGATGATCGCTTCGATCGGACAGGAGGGCCAGGAACGCCTCAGGAAGGCGAGGGTCTGCATTGCCGGTGCCGGCGGGCTGGGATCGATCTCAGCGTATTACCTCACCGCAGCCGGAGTGGGGCGGATCCGGATCGTCGACCGGGACAGGGTGGAACTGTCGAACCTGAACAGGCAGATACTCCACACCACGGGTGACCTTGGTGAGCCCAAGGTCCTCTCCGCCCTCGACAAACTCACGAGGCTGAACCCCCACTGCCGGGTGGAGGCCCTTCAGGCGGACATCGATGAGGGCAATGTTTTGGAGGTGATCGGAGGCTGCCAGGTCGTCATCGACGCCCTCGACAACATCAGGACGCGAAGGGTCCTCAATCTCGCCTGCGTGAGAAGCCGGATACCCCTGATATACGGGGGCGTCGAGACCTTCTCGGGGATGGCGTCCACCTTCATATCCGGCGAGACCCCCTGTTTTGAGTGTCTTTTCTCCCATATCTCGGAGGATGAGAGGACAAAGGGCGTGGTGGGGCCGCTTCCGGCCCTCATAGGATCCATACAGGCCCTGGAGGCCATGAAGATCCTCCTGGGGGAGCCCCCGTCACTTGCCGGCACTCTGCTGTATTTCTCGGGAACGAAAATGACCTTCCAGAACATCACCGTGGAAAGGAACTCTCTCTGCCCTGTCTGCGGGCGGACCCCCGGCTGAGCGTAGAACGGCACAAACTGCATCGTTAAGGCCTTCGCGAAACGGCGGGCGGCTACCGGTTCCAGGGCGGGAACGGAACGCGGCCGGCGAACTCGACGAGAAAGGGCTCATCCCAGTGCACATCATGAAGAAAGACGTCCTTGAGACCCCGAAGGGTGCGCGTTCTTCTTGCCCTTATTCCGAAGGCGCGGGCGAGCTTCACGAAATCGGGATTGACAAGATCCATTGAACCGTCGATGTTGTGGCGACTTCGCATTGCGTCCTCGAGGATGGAGAAGCTGTTGTTGTTGTGAACGAGGATGGTGACGGGTATGCCGTATTTTACGATTGTTGCCAGCTCGGACATTTGCGGGAGGCCTCCGCCATCGCCGCAGAGGGCGAGGCACGGCAGGTGGGGGCGGGAGATCTTGGCGCCAACGGCCGCTGCAAGGGAATAGAAGATGGGCGATATGCCGCGGGGCATCAGGAAGCTCCGCTGAGCGTATACGGGCAGATAATACTCGGCCCAGTAGGACGGCATGTTGAGATCGCAGACGATGATGGTGTCCTCGGGCACGGTGTTGCGCAAAAGGTCGACAAGGGCGTAGCCCGCTTCTTTCCTCAGGCCGCTCATTTCCAGGCTTCGTTGTCTCTTCAACCCTTCGATATCCCAGTCAAACCTTGCCTTCTGCACGATCCGGGCGAGCCCTTTGAGGACCTCTTGGATATCACCTGAGCAATGGAGCGCGGTGCGGTAGTTCTTTCCTATCCACCTGTCATCGACATCGATATGCACGAGGTTCCCGATCCTGACTCCCCGGCGCTTCGCGTCGACGTCGCGCAGCCGTGTGCCCGCGGCGATGACAACATCTGCCGAGGCCAGGATATCCCGGGCGACGCCCTTCGCCATGACGTTCCCGAAGGAGAACGCATTGTGGTCGCTCGTTACGCCCTTTCCTCCCGTTGTGGTGAGGAAAGGCAGGCCGCGGCCGCAGATCTTCTCCACGAGGACCCCTGTGCGCGGCTCCATGAGCGCCTTTCCTCCCAGGAGAACGGGCCTGCGTTTGTCTTCCAGGATATGTTCGAGGTTTGCGAGAAAGGGCAGCACCCTGTCGGGGCCTGACGGCCCTGCCGGGGTGCTTTTCACCATCCGAAGCTGCCCCGGGACCTCCTTGTCCAGGAGACCGAAGGGTATGGAAACAAGGACCGGTCCCCTTCGTGGTGTGCTGCAGGTCCTCAGGGCATCATGCAGAGATGCCGTCAGGGTTGAGGGTTCGTTGACCCTGAAAGAAGCCTTGACAAAGTGTCTGAATATGTCCTCGGGGGATTCGAGTTCGTGGAGGATGCCTTTTCCCACATCCTTTCTGTCCGTGTCGATATGGACGATGAGGAGAGGCACGTCGTCAAAGTAGGCTTCCATGCATCCCGAGACGATATTGCCGAGACCGGGTCCGGGTGTGACTACGATGATCGCCGGTTTGCCGGAGGCCCTCGCGTACCCGTCGGCCATGAAGGCGAGATTGGCCTCATGGCGCGCGGTTATTGTTTTGATGTTTTGGTGAGAAAAAAGCTCGGCGTTCAGGCTAAGTGTATGTAAACCGGGTAATTGGAAGACATGGGAAACGGCCGCTTGCTGAAAAAACGTTCTAATTACTTGTTTTCCTTGCATAATATGTCCAGATGACATAGTTTAGCATACTGAACCTGAAAGTTAAATAAAAATTGCCTTGACAATAAAAATACGAATCTAGTTTAATAATGTAAACTTTTAGTGCGTGTATACTGTTATGGCAAGATCGGGAGAAATGAGCATAGGCGAAAGGATCAAGGTGTTGAGGCAGGCGAAGAACCTGACCCAGGAGGAGCTCGCGACGAGGGCGGGGTTGACGAAGGGTTTCATCTCCCAGGTGGAGCGCAATCTCACGTCCCTGTCCGTCGAAAGTCTTATCGGAATACTCGACGCTCTCGACGAAAAGCCTTCCAACTTCTTCAATGGGGCCTTCGAGGAGAAGATCGTGTTCAAGCTCAAGGACAGGGTCGACCTCGAGATGGAAGGCGTGAAGGGTTTTCAGATACTCGTGCCGGCGGCGCAGAACCGCCTGCTGGACCCGGCGCTTCTCGAGCTCGGGGCCGGCGAAAAGACCCCCGAGGGGGAACCCCACGAGGGTGAGGAGTTCGGTTTTGTTCTTTCCGGGAGCGTCGAACTGGTGCTGGGCGGAAAACCCCAGAAAGTGAAGAAAGGCGAGTGCTTCTATTACAGGGCGACAAGGAAGCATTACATCATAAACAAGCGAAAGGCGACGGCGGTCCTGTTGTGGGTATCTTCCCCTCCGAATTTCTAGACGCTCCGTGGGAAGGAAACGGAAACGTGAGGAAGGGGAAGCAGTGGCGAGCAGGCAAAGACCGGGGTGGGGTTTATTCTCCCCTGTTGTATTGTGGAGCGGCTGAACTCTGCCGGCAAATGAGATGCCTTGGAACTGCGAGGCCCAATCCATTTGGGAGGTGTCACATTGATT
>MVQP01000095.1 GCA_002067235.1 Syntrophorhabdus sp. PtaB.Bin047 | reverse complement strand
TGATGAAGAACAAAGCAACATGGGCGGAGGCCCGTTCATGAAAAAGAAATCAATTGACATTCAACACAGTTGCTGGAACCGCTGCGGCTTTGTTAAGAGACCGAAGATCCAGCAAGGTGAGATAACTAGCTAACCAGTACAAGTTGCACTGTGTTCTGCAACTTTCAATGTAGTATGTTGTGTCAATTGGCCAACAACTAACTGGGGAGATATGGATTTCTCCGATTGAACCTTTTCTTCCAATAATTATGGTTGGCCCATTCGTTACGGACCTTGAGTGTTTGCCAACAATTCCGTTTGAACCGTAAACTGGAACTTGTCCATTTAAATCTCGGTCGACGGCCGGCAAGTTTACACCATACAAGAACTCACATACTTCACCCACTTTTGCCCATCGCCAGCCGGACGGAAGGTTATCCATAGGCTTGGGAAATGTCTCTCGTAGATAAGCGGCCGGAAGGGCCTTGGCGGCATCGAGTTGGGTCCGAGCCGCGGATCTTGCTTTCTCCACGGCTTCTAACTGCTCTGCCACGATAGCAGCAATGCGTTTCTGTTCGGAAAGGGGGGGAGGGGAAGCATGACTGTAGCTATTCTTTCCAAAGCCAATTTAGGTTGTCCCACTTTATTGGTTCGAACTTCTATTTGTTCTTGACCAGACGGAGATCGAAGAAACCCTGCAACATATTTACCGTCAAGTGCGGAAGGATCTCCTATTATCAAACGTGCAGCGTTTTCCGTCAGATTAGCCCCGTCTAATTCAGGCGGAATTGTTCCTACAATGCCGATGGATCCGGCAATAGATATATACACATCTTGTGATCGTATTATGTAACGAGATATTTCACGCTGCGTATTTTCACTGAGGTATTTGAGTCCATTTGATCGAACCGTTCCATTTCCGAAATCAATGACTCTCAAATAAGGGTAATTAGTCTTCCCGTCAGCAAAATCATGCCCTTTGGGAAGCCTTTTTCCACCCTTTATCTGACACACTTCTCCCAGTCTTACCCATCGCCAGCCGGACGGGAGAGGTTTTTCATCTTGCTTTTTTGTATCTGAGTGGTGGTTATTAGTCATCTGTCAACGACCCCTATCCTTTTATGCCGCAAACATTCTTTCTTTGGTTTCCATCAACACTTTGGATGGCTTGCCAAAGGCCTTAAGGGCACTAATACCGCCGGCCCGCGCCACTTTAGGTGTTTGAAATACAACGCGATTTTCTAATCCTTCCGTACCGCCAAGGGCAAATTGATCTGCAATAGCGCGGATTACTCTGGCGGTATTGACAGGCATCCCACTTAACCATGCAGAGTGTTTATAAGAAAAGGCCTTCGCCCGGTCCGTACGTGTCTTCGGTGCTTGGCCGTAGCCAAGTTCAGCCAATACGTCATAGAGATCGAAATCTCGCATCTCTTCAATATCACGAACCAGAAACGGAGACCTGCCGGCATCAGGTAGATGGGTAAAAAGTTCTCGTCGAAGAGTGGGATTAATCCATATTGAACGGAACTCCTCTAGTGTAGGAGCTTCAGATACAAGGATCTTGGCCAACTGTTCCTTATATTCCTCGATAGTTATTGGCATGGCCCTACCATCCACCTCAGTGACGATGAATCGTCCTGCCTCCGTCACATGGACCTCAAAACCCTCGACGACAATGGTTCGTTCCGGCGGTGGAGGGGGTTCGGGCCCCGGCTTGGGCTGGCGGGGCGGTTGATGCCGGGAAATAAACTCCTCTCCAAAAAGCCGTGTGGCGTCGGTGTAGTCGTAAACCCTGAACATGAGTTTATTGTCCGGTGGATAAAGTCTGGTGCCTCTTCCTACCATCTGGTAGAAGGCTATGGGAGACCGTACATATTTGAAGAAGACGATGTTGCGGACGCTCGGCACGTCCACTCCCGTTGTCAGCAGGTCGACGGTGGTGGCCACAAAGTACCGCCGGGACGCGCCGCGAAGGTCGGCAAGATACTCATTGCCTCCGGAGGCGGCCGTGCACTTGAAGGCAAAGGGTTCGACGAGTTTGTGCCCGTTCTCCTTACACCAGGCGGCATACAGGTTGTTCATCGTTAAGGCGACGTCATCGGCGTGGCGGTCGCGGACGCAGAAGATGATCGTTTTCTGCTCCGGTCCTCCCGTTGCCACCAGTTGATCGAAAAGGTCGGAGCACATAGCCAGTACGCGGTCCGGCAGGAGTATGCGGTCTTCATATTCAGTCTTCTCATAGAGAGCGTGGAGTTCATCGGGGGTGACAGGCTTGCCCGCCACAGCGTCTATGGGATTCCTGGCAAGGATATCATCGATTGTTATCCCCGTATCGTCGAGGTTGATCCGGCCCTTGCGGATCTCGCAGGCGGCAAGGTAGCCGTCTTCGATGCCCTGGGCCATGTCATATTCATAGGCGGGTTCGCCGAACCATTTGTAGTTGTCAGCGGTCATCTGCAGGTCGGCCCGGGCTTCCTTCGTATCTTCGGCGATCTTCAGCTTTCTCGGCGTCGCTGTCAGGCCAACCTGAATGGCCTGCGGGTTGCGTCTGAGCACCTGCGACCATTTACCCCATGCGGAGCGGTGGCATTCATCAATGATGATATGGCTGAAGTAGTTCTCGGGGTAGTGTGTTGTCAGCAAGTTCGCGTCTGCTTCCTCCTTATCCACATCGAGCGTCTGGTAGGTGGCGATGAGAACCCGGGCGTTCTTCTGCGGATTCCCGTTTGACACGGCAGCGGCATCCGCACCGAAGACGTTCTGGAAAGCGCCAAGCCCCTGAAGCCTCAGTTCGTCCCTGTCACAGACGAAGAGGGCTCGACGCAGTTGCCCTGCGTCGGCGATCCGTTTCAGGAAATTGACGGCAATGAAGGTTTTCCCTGCACCGGTCGCCAGCGAAAGGAGAGCTCTGTTTTCGCCGTGGGCGATCTTCTCAAGTACAGCTCGGATGGCCGCATCCTGATAGTAACGACGAGTGGCTTCACCGCCACTGTAACGGGTGAGGAGTGGCCTAGCCGCTTCTGAATCGAGCGTGAAACCCATGGCCTCTTCATAGCGGCGGCGCAGGTCGGCGGGGGTGGGAAACTGAGAAAGCGGCCTGGGTTCAGACGTAAGCCCGGTAAACCTGTCATATTCAACGAAAAGGTGTCCGTTGCTGGAAAAGACAAAGGGCACATTAAGACGTTTACAAGCGGCATAGAGCTTTGCCTGCTCCAGACCATGGGTCGGAGGATGCTTCTCGGCCTTGGCCTCTATCAGCGCCACAGCTACTGGCTGACTTTCCCTGGTGACTTTGACGCGAAGGACATAGTCCACTCTGCCTTTGGAGCGGCGCCGTGCCCCGCCGCCCACAAGATCGATAGCACCGGCAGTCTCTTCGCGCCGAATCAGATCCTCCGTCCAGCCACACGCATGGATACCTGGATCAATCAACTTGGCACGAGTATCGGATTCGCTGAGACTCATTCGTTATCCCTGCTGCGGATACACAAATCAACTATCTACGTACTTCTCTTTTGCCGACAACCCAGCCAGACGCTTACGGGCTTCTACTTGGCTTTCCCACGGTTTTCGGTGCTCTGTAGCATGGTGTTTCTTGCTGCGTGTTGTGGCGAAGCATGAGATCCCCTGACCCGATGTGAAGGCTCAGATGCTTTTCCTAAGCTGAAATCACTGGAGAGCTTTTCACTTTCTGCTACCTGAGGCTGTGACGATTGGCTATCAGCAATGCCCCATATCCTTTTACCCCTTCAACCCTGAAAATTCAAGGGAAAACCAAAGGAATGGCGATCACGTGCGACCGGCTTCAATCCGCTTCACGCGGCGTTCGATCCCGGAGACCACCCGGTCCAGCTCCTCGGCAAGGGGCGAAGGGTAGACGGTCAGGAACACGTCTGAGAGCGACCGGTAGTACCAGAGCGTCCCCTCCTTGCCGCCCTTGAATCTCTCCCACAGTCCGTCGCCAAGGCTGCGATAGTCTTTGAGGATGGCCCATGCGTTGCTCAGCTTATCGGCGACTGATACGAGATGGACCGATGGGGAGGCATCCTTGATATGGGCGATGTAGGCCTCTTTCCTTTCTCTCCATGGAGGTTTCGGCTTTGTATCGGCATCGGTGCATCCATCGACGATCTCAACGACCCTGTCGCCAAAACGCCTGCGGATCTCCTCGCGTGCCTCGCTGCCGCCCTGGTCTTCGATGGCGTCGTGGAGAAGGGCGGCGATCGCTTCATCCTCATCGGCACCATACTCAAGGACGATACTCGCCACCGCCATGAGATGGCTCACATAGGGAACCCCGCTTCCCTTGCGGATCTGGCTCGCGTGGAGCCTCGCCGCATACATCAGAGCATCTTCAAACCGGGGTCCAAGGATCGGATTTGCGGTATCCATAGCGTCACGCCGCCATTTCCGGGATACTTCTCCCCAGCCTGTGCCAGGGCTCTTTGCCCACGTACATCATGGATTCGACAAGATGCGCCATGTGTCCCCCTTTCAATTCTCATCTATATTCCAACTATTGCGAGCACCTTTCCTGTCTCGATACAATACGCCGCCTTATCCCGAATACAGGCCAGAGTCTTTACCAGATCATCACGGATACAGACCCAGTTCTGATTCACAATCGGCCCATCGTCATCCGCCATTTCGCCCGTAAGGTAGTGGTCGAAAGTGTAGGGGAATCTTTGCCGGAATTGGGCCACCGTAGACAAGGCACGGAAGCTTTCCATCTCACTTTCGAGGTTGTTGATCAGCGCCCCGAGGTCATCCTCCCGGTGATAGTTGGTCAACCCATAGTAGTCGAATATGTCCCCCACCCAAAAACACTTGTATACGTTCTCCATGACAAATTCCCCAAACTGGAGGAATCGCCGTTTCTGACAGAATTCTTCATCAGGCCAGTAACCTTCTGCAGGAAGAGGTTCGTCGATCACTAGGAAATCAAACAGGGGGCCGTCACTTTCCAGGACTGATTTTGTAAGTATCTGGCATGTATTCATTATTCTACCGGCCTTTGTCCTTCCGAACACTGTTGAGCGATGTCGTCCCGTGGGATGCCCTGTTTCGTCGAAACGAGCCAAGCCATCCATCCTTTCTCTCCCATATATTCCCTGAATTCCCTGCTCTCCACGATGTGCCTCACCCGTTCCTTCACTTCAGGCATCTTGCTGTTGCACAAACCCCTGAGCAAGATCCTGCTCGCCTTCGAGGTCTTTGCGAATCGGGCAATCACCTCAACGGCGCCCAGCTTCAGCCTGACGTTGTCCTGCTGATAGATGTAGAACAGGACGCTGCGGAAGGCGCTGGTTGCCCTGGTCCCGTAGTGTATGAGGGCAAGAAAGCACATAGCCAGCCATGCGTGATAATGGTCGACCTGGCCTGCCTTGCGTGCATAGTCCAGAAACATCTGGAGAACGGGTACCGCTTCTTCCGGATACGCACCTGCTACAGAAAGCGCCTCGGCGGCAAGGATGCGGGTGAGTATGTCGTCGTCTTTGAGAAGTTCCCGGAGTCGCTCCCTGACCGTTTCATGTTCCTTGCTGTAGGCACGCAGCTCGATCACCGCCCGGATCCTCGCCTCGGAATGTGGCGGAGCCTCCCTGGAGAACCGGACAGCGGCGAAGAGAGTGCCCGCCTCAATGGCGGACCGCATTTCCCTGGCATTATCCGGCATATTAACCTCCCATGCACTGGTTGGTCCCGATGCGGCAGGAGCCCAACCTGTTGCATATCACAGAAAGGGTGACAACAGCGTGTCACTGGCGCCGCAGGGCCGACGGAAATCCTCACGGCGAGGATTCATTCTCAGGTTGCTGTCATGTATCGAGCATAGATGGAGGCGGGGGTAACGTCTCATTATACCAGAGTAAGACGGCTCGTGGAAGGAGAAACCCTTAAGACTTCAAGGGCCATTCCTGATCTGCCACAATATGAGGAATACCACAATGGCTTTCCGGGAGTGAGCCCGTGACGGAGGACAAAACATGGAAAAGAGACGGACAAGACGAAAGAAGGTGAAGACAAGGGAGAGTTGCCAGTACGCTGTGGAGACTCTTGATTGGGGTCTGGATTACTCGCTGAGCCTGGACCCTCAGCATAAGATATCTGCCGGCCCTTACTGGGAATATGCCCATCTGAAGGTGAACGGCAGGTTCGTCGAACCCCAAAGGCTCCTTGACAGGGCCATTGACGTAATCATTCTCGGGGAACGCCACATCGGTTTCGCCATGGAGAAACCCCTGGAAGTTACTTGGCAGCCCAGAGCCGTCGGCGGACTAACTGTCTCCAAATCGATGACGGATTGCTACATCTCTATTCCTTTTGACGCCCTCACCCTGATTGCCGGCGGCATGGAACACGGCAGGGTTAGATTCGTAACTTTCTTTGGAGAGGCACTCTACCGCAACAAGGCGGATATTAGATCAGTCAGTTTTGAAAGGAGCTACGTTCCGGAGGAGAACGATTGAGTTTGCGCGCGCGTATAGCTCCCAAAAACCCCCTGAACAGAATATCTCGCGCGCGCGTATAGCACCGAAAAACTGCCAGGAGGATGCCATAAGTGAGACCGTGGCAATCAGTCGGGGAGGTCTTCGGAACGAAAGGATCTGCTGAAAATCTTCCATTATCAGGGCAAGACTGGTACAATTTGTGCTCAATTCTGGTCCGAAATGTAGAAAAACCGATAAGAAACACCTTGTCCGCAGAGCTCAACGCCGACGAGAATAAAGGGAACGGAAATGGAAGAAGACAAGAAGACAGAACCATCGGTAGACACAGAACGTTGGCCACGTCCACCAGATGCAGTCCTTCATGCCCTTCTTGATGAGGACAGGAAGAATTACGAGTCAGGTGAAGACCCTCTATCCCTCATATCGGCTTTCGCCACGGCCTATCGTTATGATCTTCCAATCCCTGAATGGGTTCTCGAAAACCTTTTCGACAAGTTCTTAGAATACAACAGGCATGACGGAAAGAAATCCCTGGAGCACATATTCGGGTTTAGGGGTAAGCGAGGTCCCGGAGCAACACCTTTTTCCAGGCGAGAGATAAGGAAGAGAGACATGTTCATAATGTCCGTTATTCATGGCTGGAAGTCTTGCTATGGGTTGTCGATTGCCGATGCGGCCGAGGTGGCATGTGTTCAAATGGAGGAGTGCTTTCCGAGGAATCCCGCATGGTATATCTCAAACCCAGAACAGCTGAGGAAGAACTTCTCTACCAAGAAATGGGGCAGGGAATTCAAGCACGATAATCCGTTGGGCCGCGCAATGGTCTCGAGTCTGGATAATAATCAATTCGACCGCATTATTGCTGCCCTCAGGAAACTGCACAGACCTGACATTGTGGAGAAGCTAAAATCGCGACGTCCAACGCTCAAGTTCGCCACAACCGAGAAAGGTTCCTACAGACCCCTAATACCTTAATATCATTGATGGTGCATTGTCTGCTGAAATGCCTCGTTTAAAGAGGTAGCCCGAGTGGACCCCCCGTGCTTTACTTGAAGAAAAGACACGGGGAGGCAAACAGTCAATGAAAAGCTCACCAGATACCTTCACCATCACCGACATCACCGGTTCCGTGACCTTTCTGGAGTACAACGGGATCCGTTGTCAGCTCATCAGACAGGCCAACGGACGGGTTGTGGCCCAGGTCGAAGCCTCTAATGAGGTCTACCGGCTCCTGGCTAAATTCCAGAGCAACCCATCCCTGCCCATTGGAGACTTCTTGTCGGTTCAGCGGCGCCTGCGGGGCGCGATGCTTGATCTTCGCGACGGGCATAACGGGTACGGAGCGCGGTATGGAAAGACCGTTAGGTAAGGAGTCTTGGCACCCTGTATTCTACCCTGTCTGCTTCCGTGATGGCATGGGACAGACTCTTATGTGGAGTTTACGGGGATCTAAAGGACAAGAGTGAGTGAAATGAAAACGGGCATGATAAGACCGCAGGAAGCAATCGACAGATCTCCTCGTGTCGATCCTTCCTCCCCTTTGGACCAGAGACACCTGAAGATTAGAAACAAGATCATCATCGAACCGGATATGTTCTACTCAGAAGCCATCAAGAGCCTGTCTGCCTCAGCACTACGTACCCTTATGCGCTGTCTGCAGAAAAGGAAATGGGAATACAAGAAGGTCAACGGCAGGAAACGTATTGTCTACTGCAACGATGGTTTCATCTTCCCGTATACCGAAGCAAAGTTCCTGGGAATTGCCACGACACAACACTGGAAGAACATGAACACCCTGCACGAGGTTGGTTTCATCGACATCGTTCATCAGGGTGGGTGGTATCAGAGATACGAGGGGCGGAAGGATTACTCCGTTTATCGGCTATCGGACCGATGGAAGCTGTATGGAACTGCAGAATTCAAGCTGATCAAGAAGCAGAAAGTATTGCAGCCGGAATTCTACGTGAGGAACAACCTTGAAAAGAAGTATTCCGGAGCAACTTCGCGGGAGCGAAACGGACAGCTTCGCAGTAGCGAAGATGGTAGGGATAGAAAGAAGAGTGGTCGTCTTCACGAGAGTGAAGACGACAGGGAGAGTCAAGGCCACAGCGAGAGGCGTGGTGCTATTGGCTGAGAGGGGCCAAACATGTTGCACGCTACCCTGACCAGTAACGGCTTCACGATGATGAAGAACAAATATACTATCCATGTCTGTCCGAGATCCGAGAAACAGATACTAGCCAGGATAGTCGCAATATCGAGCGTGAGAAGGCGGAGTTGTGTCGAAGGAGGTTCCGCTAACCGTGGAGACCCCCGGGGTGGATGGTGGGTATCAAGAAAGCACAAGTGTAACCGAAATGAACGATGAATAGGAGAAAGAAATGGACACTGTCGAAAACGTGAAGCTGTTCGGAAAAAAGGCGAAAGGGAGACAGGAACGAATCAGACACCTTGAAGGCAAACCCCTTACCCGGCACGAGGCGATAAAAGCGCATTGCTTCGATTGCACCGGTGGGTATAGCGACGGCGCTCGGGACTGTGGGATCAAAACCTGTTCCCTTTACAGATACCATCCGTATAGGACCGCGAAATGACCCCTTTCTATCTTCTCATAGCGTCCGTACAGACCCTGTGGAGAATTTCCATGAGGGGGCATGATGAATTACCTTCGGGTAATCCGACAGACGCCTTAAGAAGCACGAAGACAAGGTTTGGACGGGAAGACCGAGATTGATTCTGAAAGCCTTCATGAACTGGGAGCATCAAAGGTGCTAGGCACGGTCATAATTCAGGCATAAACCCCTCTGGACCATTTAACGACGGGGTTTTGCTAAGCAACATTGGATAGTGTATCCAGCGCGCAGGCCAAGTGCAAAACAGAATGAGCGGAGCTGAGCAGATGGAAGGATGTACCTATTCAAGAAAAAAACCGAAGGGACCTGCGAAACGACTCTACAGTGTCCCCGAGGCCGCTTTCTATCTTGGCCGCACTGTTGATGCTTTACGTGAGATGATCTGGGCAGGGAAGATCCCGTTCATCAGAGATGGTCGTAGAATCCTCCTGGACATAAGAGACATGGACGCGTGGATCGAACAAGCCAAGACCCGTTTCTCCATCTAGAAATATAAGTTGACAATTTCGTAATATAGTTTACTATATAGTTAACATATAGTTTAAGGAGGTAGTACAATGAAGGTAACTAAAGGTTTAGTGATAAGAACAGCGTACAATAATCAGGGTTGGGCTGGCCGATGCGAGAAACCGCTAAGCGATTCACGCTGTTTCAAATGCAGAGAAGGAAAACTATACATCAACCATCGCAATCCCATAGAAGAAGATGCGGGGGGTTACTGCAAGGGCAATCCTGCGAACTACCCCCTGAACCATCCTCTTGGTCAAGAACAACCTCATTGGTGCTGGGAGCAGGTTCTGTGCAAGCAGTTTTTTTGGGGAAACGTTCGAGGAAAATGGCGCTCCACATTCCCAGGTATGCCCGTCTATTTCGTCTATCCAGAAACGGACGGTACGCTAACGTTATGGGGACATAGTTGGGTGGACAGAATCGACAATGAGCCGGACGAATACCCGCCGATCTACTTCAAGTCGTTCTCTCCCCTTCCGCAAGGCAAATGGATCAGAGGGCTACGAGGGGAAGAGATTACTGGCAACAAATGGCGTCAAGGACATTTTCGGTATCTTGAAGAGAAATACGAGAAATATCTTGCCTCTCTAGTTGGAGGAGGAAGCAGAAACACAGTCTTGGCGAGAGAGAAGCACGATACGGTTGGAGTCGAATTGAGGAGAGACATAAGGGAAAAGCTCGGAGAAATAGCGGAAACCGAAGGCAGGGACGTCAAGGACTTAATTCGCGAAGCAATAGCTAGGCTGATCCGTGAACGGAGCTAGCGAGAAAGGAGGCCAATCGAAGAACACGGTAACGAAGAAGAAAGGGGGAAACGGAAATGGGTAGCATTTTCAAACAACGAAACAAAAAGACCGGCTGGGAAAGCCAAAACTATTACATTAAGTACTACCGACACGGCAAGCCCTATGTAGAGTGCAGCAAGTCGTCCAAGATCGGCGATGCCGAAAAGCTGTTGAAGCTACGGGAAGGACAGATCGTAGAAGGGAAATTCCCCGGCTTGCAGGCTGAAAAGACCCGGTTTGAGGATCTCCAGACCGACCTGATCAACGATTATACTATCAACGAGAGAAAGTCCCTTTTTCGAGTAAAAATCAGCCTTGCCCATCTGCGGAAGCACTTTGACAGGATGCGAGCTAACGAGATAACAACAACCCATATTGCACGCTACATCGAGGTCAGAAAGAAAGAAGGCGCGGCCAACGGCACGATCAACCGGGAGCTATCAGCCCTGAAAAGGATGTTTACCCTGGGGGCAAGGAGCACACCGCCGAAAGTCGTGCAAATTCCACATATCCCCAAGCTCAAGGAGAACAACGTGAGAAAGGGGTACTTCGAGTACGAGGAATATGTGAGGTTGAGAAATGAGCTTCCCAAATATCTGATACCGGTTCTGACGATGGGTTACTTTACCGGTATGCGAAAAGGGGAAATACTCTCCCTGACATGGAACCAGGTAAACGTCTTCGAGAGGAAGATCACCCTTGAAGCCGGGACTACGAAGAACGACGAGGCCCGCTATCTGTATCTGAGCGGTGAACTGTACGACGCGATACTCAATCAAAAGAAGATTCGCGATGCTGAATATCCTGAATGCCTGTATGTCTTCTTCAGGAATGGACATAAGATCAAGGACTTCCGGGAAGCCTGGGACAGGGCATGCAGGGACGCGGGGATTCAAGGGAAGCTATTCCATGATTGCCGGCGTACCGCAGTCAGGAACATGGTACGTACCGGAACCCCGGAACGGGTGGCCATGAAGATCAGCGGGCACAAGACCAGGGCGGTCTTCGACAGATACAACATTGTCAATGAAGATGACCTGAGGACTGCCTGCGAACGGCTCTCAATGGCTCACGAACAAGAGAAGGAAATTCGGGACAGTCATAATCCAGACATAATCGAGCTCAGGAACCACGGCTAGGAAGATGAGAGCAAACCGGAAAGCCTTGATAATCAATACAATGCGAGAGAGGGGACTTGAACCCCTATGGTTTAACCCGCTGGATCCTAAGTCCAGTGCGTCTGCCAGTTCCGCCACTCTCGCGTGCCTGATATTATTACGTTTTTTGTGGGTGTGTCAATCTCGGAACTGCAAATTGTAGTAAAATTGTAACAATTCCTGCCGGAGGAGTCCCTGAGGCCCCTTTGCGAAGACTGCCCATGCGCTGTCCAAAGAGGGTTTGGCCCGTCCAGAATCCGGCCGATTGCGATCGGGAAGACCCGCTCCGAGATACGTCGCACCTTGATGAACTGGAGTACCCCTTGGAGCGTGTTCAACTTGGGTATGCCCCGTTTCTCCCCGTTCCTCGATTTGACCACCGTGATGCTCCGCGAGGTGAAGTCGGCGTGCTGACACTTGAGGTTAAGGATCTCCCTTCTGGAGCAT
>MVQP01000094.1 GCA_002067235.1 Syntrophorhabdus sp. PtaB.Bin047 | reverse complement strand
TGATGAAGAACAAAGCAACATGGGCGGAGGCCCGTTCATGAAAAAGAAATCAATTGACATTCAACACAGTTGCTGGAACCTGGGGCCTGGAACCTGAAACGGTCTTTATGCGACTTCCCGCCTCCCGCATCTCCCAACTCCTCTTCCTCGCCCTCTTTCTGTTCCTTTTCATCATCACCGACTATCGGGGGAAGGATGAGATAGCTGTTGCCGTCAACAGCTTCTTCAGGGCCAACCCTTTCGTGCTCGCAAGCTACGTCCTCGCAGTCAAGGGATTCACGTTCCTTCTCCTGCCGGCTCTCATAATGGCGCTGTGCACCCTCGTTCTGGGGAGGTTCTTCTGCGGATGGATATGTCCTCTCGGTACCGTCATCGACCTCGTCACGCGCGGGGTCCCGAAGAGCGCTCCCATCCGTTTCCTGAAGGGTTCCTTCAAATACTACCTTCTCTTCACGCTTCTCACCATGGCCCTCTTTTCCGTGAACCTGTCGGGCGTCCTCGATCCCATCGCGATCCTCGTGAGGGCGCTTACCCTCTTCTTCTATCCCCTCCTCGGCTATGTGGCCAGGGCAGGCTGGTCAGGTGTGTACCAGATTGCCGGAGAAGGACGGGACAACGTCACATTTCTCTATGATTTCCTCAGGGACTATGTCCTGCCCTTTCGCGAGACCTTCTATCCCCTGGCATTCCTTTCACTCGCCGTCTTCCTTTCCATCCTCGTCCTCGAAAGGTTTGAAAAAAGGAACTGGTGCAGGAACATCTGCCCGCTGGGCGCGCTCCTCGGGCTCCTCGGCCGTTTCTCGCTCTTCCGGAGGGTCCCCGGAAGGATCTGCAAGGACTGCGGGGACTGCCGCTCACACTGCCCGTCGGCCTTCGACGAGGAGATACTGCAGGCCGACAACTGCATCCGGTGCATGCAATGCCGGACACGGTGCCGCTTCAACCGCGTCACGTTCCCGCTGCGGTGGAAAACACCCTTCCTGCCCGCGGCCGAAGGACACAGGCAACCTGTCCTGTCGAAAAGGATGCTCCTCTTCAGCCTCCTTTCCGGCTTTTTCCTCACCAGGGCATTCTCCTTCCGCCACCCCGAAAAGGACCATCGGCTGCTCCGTCCTCCGGGGGTGAAGAGCGAGGGCGATTTTATCAGGAAATGTGTCCGCTGCGGGGAATGCATGAAGGTCTGCCTGCGCAGCGCCCTCTATCCCGATCTCACGCGGGCCGGGGTCACGGGCCTGTTCATGCCCGTCATCATTCCCCGGCTGGGATATTGCGAATACAATTGCACTCTCTGCGGACAGGTGTGCCCCACCGGGGCCATACCGAGGCTTCCCCTCGATGAAAAGCGAAAGAGCGTCATCGGCACCGCCGTCATCGACAGGAACATCTGCCTTCCCTACGCAAAGAAGCTCAACTGCATCGTCTGCGAAGAACACTGCCCCATCCCGGAAAAGGCCATCCGTTTCGAGACCGTCGACGACACCGACTACCAGGGCAGGAAGGTCAGCCTCAAGCGGCCCTACATCGTCGACAATCTCTGCAACGGCTGCGGGATATGCGAGAACAAGTGTCCCCTCGAAGGCCGCTCGGCCGTGGAGGTGTTTGCAGGGAAGAAAGCTTGAGTCCTGAACCGGCAGGGGTTTGACCGCTGGAGCCGCTGGAACCGTTTTAATGTTGGAAACGAGAAAGTCATTCCTTCTGCATGATGGGATGGTTGGGGTTTCTCAGCCTTCTTCCAGTACCCTTCGTATGATCTCGTCCAGCTCGGACATGAGGCAGGGTTTGGCGATGACTCCCCTGAAGCCGTACCTGCGGTAGCTCGCCATGACGGGGTCGTTGGAGTAACCGCTGGAGACTATGGCCTTGACGCCGGGGTCGATGGCAAGGAGCTCCCTCATGGCGTCCTTTCCGCCCAGCCCTCCGCGCACGGTGATGTCAAGGAGCACCACATCAAAAGGAGTTCCCGCGGTGCGGGCTTCACGATACCTGGCAACCGCTTCACGGCCATCCGCCACGGAGGTTACATCATAACCGAGGCCCTCCAGCATCTCCTTCGTGGCCTTAAGTATCATCGCCTCGTCGTCCATGTGAAGGACCCTTGCCCTGACCGTGGTGTTCCTCACGTCCCGGATGTCTCTCCTGATGGACGCGGCGGGCCGCCGCGACGCCTTCAGGTAAATGAAGAACGTGGTCCCTGCACCGGGTTCGGACTCGAGCGTGATATGGCCGTCATGGTTCTTGATGATCGAATAGGACGTTGCGAGCCCGAGACCGCTGCCCTTGTCCTTGGTTGTAAAGTAGGGATCGAACACCTTGTGCACGTGCTCCGGCGCGATCCCGATACCATCGTCCTTCACCGATATCCGGACATAAGCGCCGGGCTGCAGAAAAGCGCCGTGCTCCACTATCTCACGGGTGGTCACAAGGTTCGCGGCCTCGATCGTTATTACCCCGCCACCGGACATGGCCTGCTGGGAATTGATGACGAGATTGTTTATGACCTGGCTCATCTGGCCTTCGTCTATATCCACGGGGAAAAGGTCTTCGCCAAATGTGAAGTCGCACCTGACCCCTGAACCCGTGAGGGCGAAACTGGCCGTTTCCCTGACCACGTTCTCGATGGAGGTCGTCTTCAGGATGGGGGAACCACCTTTCGAAAAGGTGAGAAGCTGGAGGGTAAGATCCTTGGCCCTCAACACCGCCTGTTCCGCGTCCTCAAGACGTTTCAGCACCCTCTCGTCTGAAGGTCTGGCGTACATCTTTGCCAGAGACACATTCCCCAGCACAGCCGCGAGGATATTGTTGAAATCGTGAGCTATTCCTCCCGCCAGGATGCCCACCGATTCAAGCTTGCTCATTCTCTGCAGCTCCTCGTCCATTCTCTTTTTCTCCGTCACGTCACGAAAGACCAGCACCACGCCGGCGATGCCCCCGTCTCCGTCCCATATGGGGGCGCCGCTGTCGGCTATGACAAGCTCCCGCCCGTCCTTCGAGATGAGAGCGGTGTGGTTCGCGAGGCCAACGACCGTCCCCATCCTCAACACCTTGTCGACGGGGCTTTCGCACCTCACCCTGGTCCTCTCGTTGATGATGTGGAAGACGTCGGTAAGGTCCCTTCCGGTGGCCTCCTCCTGTTTCCACCCCGTCAGTTCCTCCGCAACGGCATTCATAAGAACGATCCTTCCGTCGGAGTCGGTGGCGATCACGCCGTCACCGATGGAACGCAGCGTGACCGCGAGGCGCTCCTTTTCGTTTGCCAGCGCCTCTTCGGCGCGGCGGCGCTCCGTTATGTCCTCGAAGGAGACGATGTAGTCGCCTCTCTCGAGGCGGACGGTTATGAAGTTTATGAGCTTCGTCGCCCCGTCCCTGCACACGACGGGAAAGGTCCTCGGCATCTTCTCTCCGGCGCGGTTCGTACTGTCATCGTGATCCCAGGCATCGGCCACGATCTTCCGCAGGGCCTCGTCGGGATAGGCACGCTCGAACCATGAGACCCGGTCCGGTATCTCCGCGAGGGTGTAACCGAAGATCTCCGTGAACTTGGGGTTCACATAAAGATACCTGTCCTTGCTGTCGAACATGGCCATGCCGAAAGGAGCATTCTCGATGAGGACCTGGAACCTCTGCCGCTCCGCGTTCAGTCTTTCCTCGGCCAGTTCCTTATCGGAGACGTCCCGGGCGAAACAGAAGATGAAATCCTCTCCGTTGTAGACAACATGGTTCGCGATGACCTCGACGGGGAAGATCCGGCCGTCCCTGGCCTGGTGATGGGACCTGAAAGTGATGGAACCCTTTTCCGCCATGCTCCTGCCTATGACCGAGAGCTCCCTCTTCGTGTGGTCGGGATCGACGTCCGCGACCCTGAGGGCGAGAAGCTCTTCCTTCTTGTACCCGAGCTTGCTGCATGCGGCCTCGTTCACGTATACGAACCTGCCGTCGGGCCTGATCCAGAAAACCGATTCCGAGGCGTGTTCGATGGAGAACCGGGTGAGCCAGAGTTCCTCCTCCCGCACCCGCCTCGACGTCACGTCCCTCATGTACACCAGCGCGACGCTCTCCCCCCTGTAGGTGGTCCCCGTCGCGGAGACCTCGATATAGACGATGTCGCCGTTGCGCCTGACTCCCTTGAACTCGTACCGTTCCGGCATTGCCTCGCCGCGTTGCCTGCGCTGCGTGAAATCGGCCACCCTCTCGTGGTCGTCGGGATGGACGGTGAGGGACTGAGGTTTTCCGATGATGTCGGCGGGGCTGTCATAGCCGAAGATCTCGACGAATTTCCCGTTCACATAAAGGTGGATGTTGCCTTTCAGTATGGCCACGCCGTCGTTGGAATTCTCGATGGCCGTCCGGTACCGTTCCTCCGACTCCCTGAGCGCCTCCTCAGCCCGGCGGACCGCCGTCACATCGCGGCTGAACACAGCAACCTTCGCCACCGACCCCGACCGGTCAAGAACGGGGTAGTAGCAGTTCTCGAGCCAGACGCCATCCCGGAAATCGGTGCAGGAAATGGGCTTTCGTCCCGTGATTATTCTCTCCATCAGCGCCTTCCTGCTGCGGGCCACCTCGGGCGAAAAATAATCGAATATGTTGCTGCCCACCATCTCTTCCACGTCGTGGTTGAAACGGCGTGCCAGGTTCTCATTGAGCGTAATGATCGTCCCCTGGTTGTCCATGATGAAGGCCGCGTCCGGCGGCGTGTCGAAAAAGACACGGACACCGTCCTCTCCTTCGGAAAGAACGGTTTGCTCTCTTTCCGGATCATAGTCGTTCATAGCCACCTCTCGACAGGGGTACCGTGCCCCAACTCCAGGGGGAGCGGACACACCGGCCTCGTTCATATCCTTCCTTATTCCTGCGCAGGTTTTTCTCTCCTGGGAAACCTGTGTGCCTGACCCCAATCCCTGGCCATTATTCTATGAACCTTTCGGGCCAAAAGGCAAGGCTTTCGAACATCTCCCCCGCTTGATAAAAGGCATAAAATGTTTATAATATAGGATAAATTCCTGTGGGGGTTCGATGAACAGATTCAAGACATTCTTCCTCATGACCATACTTACCATTATCCTGGTTGGTCTCGGCAGTATCATAGGAGGCAGGTCCGGAGGCATGATCGCCTTCGCCATTGCACTTGTCATGAATTTCGTCAGCTACTGGTTCTCCGACAAGATCGTCCTCAGGATGTACGGCGCGAGAGAGGTCTCTCCTGCCGAGGTGCCTGAGCTCCACAGTACGGTAGCATCCCTGGCGCAGCGGGCCGGCATCCCGATGCCGAGGATCTTCATCATCGAGGACGACAGCCCGAACGCCTTTGCCACCGGCCGCAATCCCGAGCACGGGGTGGTGGCGGTAACGACGGGCATCATGCGCATACTCTCGCGGGACGAACTCGAGGGTGTTCTCGCCCATGAGCTCTCCCACATAAAACACCGCGATATCCTCATACAGAGCGTTGCCGCGACACTGGCGGGCGCCATTACCATGATCGCCAACTGGGCCCGTTTTGCGGCCTTTTTCGGGGGTTCCTCCGACGATGAGGACGGCGGCGGCAACATCTTCACCGTCATCATCTTCTCCGTCATCGCGGCCTTTGCCGCAATGCTCATCCAGCTCGCCATCTCCCGCTCCCGGGAATACCTGGCCGATGACGGAGGAGCAAGCCTGTCGGGAAATCCCCTCTTTCTCGCCGGGGCCCTGCGCAAGCTCAATGCCGGCGTGGCGCGCCATCCCATGAACGACGCGAACCCTTCCACTGCCCCCCTCTTCATAGTGAACCCCTTCAGCGCCGGAGGCGTTCGTTCCCTCTTCAGCACCCACCCTCCTATCGAAGAAAGGATCAGGAGACTGGAGGACATGGCCTATCGCCGATAACTTCGGACATCTCCTCAGGGCCATTTCGATCCGCATCATTCGAGATGTTGAATCCGGCAGGTTCCTCGATGAATCCATCGATTCAGCCTTCCTGCACTCGCGCCTGAGCGAGGCCGAGCGGGCGCTGGTATACCAGATAACCTCGGGGGTGATACGGTGGAGGGGGCACCTCGAGCTTGTCCTCTCCCGTTATGCCAGGAAGCCCGTCGAAAGAGACGTCCGCTACCTCCTCTGGATGACACTCTACCAGGTCGGGTTCATGAAGAAGGCCCATTACCATGTCGTGAAGGAGGCCGTCGAGTACGCCAGGAACGAAAAGGGAAAGTTCGTGGCCGGGTTCGTGAACGCCGTCCTGAGAAGGTACGTGAGCGACAGGGAGACCCGCGTCGTGTCCCCTGCCGGGGCGGTTCGGCAGGCCTTTCCTAAATGGCTCGCCGATCGCTGGACGCTGAGGTTCGGCGCCGATGAGACAGACAGACTCCTTGAACTCTCCAACAGGGAACCCGAGTTCACCCTCAGGGTGGACACGCGCAGACTGACCATCGACAGGGCGATCGAGACCCTGACGGCTGACGGGATCGAGGTTCGCCGCGGCCGTCTTTCACCCTCGGCGCTGACCGTCGACAGGCTCACCCCGGTGCTCAAAGGCACCCTTTTCAAGGAGGGGTTCGTGAGCGTGCAGGGTGAGGCGTCCCAGCTTGCGGGCATGGCGGTCGCGGCAGCGGGCGGCACCACAGTCCTCGACGCCTGCACCGGTTCGGCAACAAAGACGAAGCAGGTGAGGGAGATGTGCCCTTGGTCTCGCGTTATCTCCATGGATAACAGCATGAAGCGCCTCCTCCTGTCCTCGCTCAGCGACAACATCGTCTGCGCCGACGCCCTTGTGCCGCCTTTCAGGACCGGGTCCTTCGACACCATTCTTGTTGACGCCCCCTGTTCATCCCTGGGCATCGTCCGCAAGCACCCCGAGATCAAGTGGCGGCGCAATGAACAGGACATCTCCCGGTTCGCCGCGATGCAGCTTTCCCTGCTCAGGTCGCTGTGGGACCTTGTGCGGCCGGGAGGGTATGTCGTCTACAGCGTCTGCTCCTTCGAGCCCGAAGAAACGACGGATGTCATTCGCAACCTGGCAGAAGATAAGAACTTTGCTCTTGAAAATCCGCTGCCGTTCCTGTTTAATAAGGATTGTTTTCTTTCGTTGCCGCATGAGACGGCTCTGGACGGTTTCTTCATAGCACGAATAAGGAAATTATGAAGCTCTTGAAGATCCTATTCTATGTTGTGGCACCGGTCCTCGTCTTCGGTCTGTCGACATACCTGACGATAAGTCTCCTCTTGAAGTTCCAGCAAACGACGGTCTGTCCGGATGTCCGGGGTAAGACCGTAGAGGACGCCCGGGAGCTTCTGAGGAACAGGGGCCTCGCAATGGTTGTCCTCAGGTATGAACGGCGCAACGATGTGCCATACAACCACATCACCGTTCAGAAACCGGACGCCAACATATCCACCAAGAAAGGGAGGGTGGTCTACGTCATCGTTTCCGAAGGACCGGAGCTCATGAAGACCCCCGGGTTCGTGGGGCTCACCCTGGAGGAGGCCCAGCCGGTGTTCAGCGACAAGCACCTCGTCCTCGAAAAGACCGTCCTCGTTCCCCACTCCAAAGCGGGCAAGGTCATCGCGCAGCTGCCGGCAGAGGGCACCGACATCCTCGAATACGGCAAGGTCACCCTCTTCGTCGGCACGGCACCGAGGTCCTATTATCTCATGGCCGACACGCGGAACATCAACTACAACGAGCTCGCCGACGAGCTGGAAGCGAAGGGGATAAAATACAGGATCAATTACGCCAGGACCGATCAGGCATCCGCGCGAGGCGGCATCGAGTACTCGATACTTCCCAGAACGATATTCAGTTCGACGGAGGAGATCGTCATCAATATCTACTAGCCATGGAGGCATTATGAAAGACATACTCATTGCGCCGTCCATCCTTTCCTGCGACTTCCTGCGTCTCGGCCAGGAGGTTGAGGATGTTGAGGACGCAGGCGCGGATCTCATCCACGTGGACGTCATGGACGGCCATTTCGTTCCCAACATAACCATCGGCCCCATGTTCGTCGAGGCCCTGCGCAGGATCAACAGGAAACCTCTCGACGTCCACCTCATGATAGAGAACCCTGCACAGTACGTGCGGCAATTCGCTGAGGCCGGTTCCGACATTGTCACCATACACGCCGAAGCGGACAACCATCTTTTCCGGACCCTCGACGTCATCAAGGAGTCAGGGACGCGGGCCGGCATATCCTTCAATCCGGCGACACCTCTTAACCTGCTCAAGCACGTCATCAGCATCGTCGATCTCGTTCTCATCATGACGGTCAACCCCGGTTTCGGCGGTCAGAAGTACATCCCCGAAATGGCCGGAAAGGTCACGGAAGCACGCAAGATGATCGATAAGGCCGGCAGGTACATAGACCTCGAGGTCGACGGCGGCATCAAGGCTGAGAACGCCGCCGAGGTCGTCAAGGCGGGCGGCAACATCCTCGTCATGGGCACGGAAATATTCCACAGCGGAGACTATCGGAAGAAGATCGAAGAGGTGCGCGGCAAGCTGGGCCGGTGACGATGGAACTCAAGAGACAAAAGACGTACAAAGGCGTCTTCGACAGGGCACGCGATGAGCTCCTGGGAAGCGCCATGGAGGAGAAGTTCTTCCTCGCGGGCCTGAGGCACGAGCATACTGGCAGCGGCATGCGTGTGCATGTCCCTTTTTTCGACGAGACCATCCTCTTCAGCATACCGGGGTTCACCTTTTCAAGCTCAAAGGGAGCCAATGTCACCCTCGTTGCCAGGATCGTCATCCTCCACTACATAAACACCGCCTCGGGGGTCCCGCTTGCTGGCGAGAAGGTCGCCTACGGGGACATCCCCGCATGTATGCACTATGATCCCGTTTTCGAAAAGAGGGTGCTCAAACCCCTTGTCAGGGCATTCGGCTACGACAGGCACGCCTTTCTCGACGCAGGCCGCAGCCTCGGGGCCAGGGAAGAAGGGTTCGGCGACGCTTCTTTCACACTTTTCGCCTTCCCGAAGGTGCCCGTTACCTTTGTCCTCTGGGAAGGGGACACCGAGTTCCCGCCATCGGCGAGGGCGCTTTTCGATCCCTCCGTCACCGGCTACCTGCCTCTCGAAGATATCGTGGTGGTATCGAAGCTTGCTGCCGGAAGGATACTGAAGACGGCGATGAAGAACTTCGCCGAAGAGGTGTGACATGATATTCAAGCAGTTCAATTTTGACGGATGCCTCTCCTATGTCATCGCCTGCGAAAGGGAAAGAAAGGGGGTGATCATCGACCCCTCTCATGAAATGGACCCTTTCCTCGGTTTCGTCGCATCCCACGGGCTCACCGTAACCCATATCATCGACACCCACACCCACGTCGACCACGTTTCTCTCGCGCCGGAGCTTGCCGACAGGCTCATGGCCAAAACGGTCATGAACAGGAACACCCCGGCACAGAGAGAGCTGGGGGCAAAGGTCACGGACCTCTTCGGGATCGAGAAGGTCCTTGCCGAGAACGCCGGGAAAAGGATCGACCTCTACCTCGGCGACGGGGACGGGCTGAGGATAGGCGATATCACACTGCAGGCGATGGAAACGAAGGGCCATACCCGGGACCACATGGCGATCCTCGCCGGCGACAGGATCTTCACCGGTGATGTCCTTATCATAGGTCAATGCGGAAGGACGGACCTGCCTGGCGGAAGCTCGCGTGACATGCACGAAAGCCTCTTCGGCAGGATCATGCCCCTCTCCGACGACCTCATCGTCTACCCGGCCCACGACTACAAGGGAAACATCAATTCATCACTGGGCTACGAGAAGGTGAACAATGTGTGCCTCAAGACCGAGCGCACTGTGGAGGAGTTCGAGACGTTCCTGAAGGGTCTCTTCCCCCCGCTCGACGCGACAACGGGGAAACTCCAGTGCGGCCTCAGCACCATGGAACCGGCACCGGCGGGCGAATTGGGATCTCTCATGAAGAGCTTCTGCATCTCCATGGAGGCCTTCCTCTCCACACCCCACGAGGAAACGGTCATTCAGCCGGAAGAGTTGCTGCAGAAGGTCACAAGGAAGCAGAGGCTTTTCCTTGTCGATGTCAGGGAACCCAAAGAACTCGAGCAAACGGGCTTCATCGAAGGCGCCGTAAACATCCCTGTCCGGGAGGTCGCCATGAGGATAGGCGAGTTCCCAAAGGACCTCGACACCCCCGTAGTCGTCTATTGCGCGAGCGGCCACCGCTCCTCCCACGCCGCCGTCTACCTGAGGGCCTACGGCTACCGTAACACCCGAAACCTCGAATACGGCATGCACGGCTGGCAGGACCGCAATTATCCGCTCACGAAATGGGCTTGAATGGCTTGAGTCCGCCTCTACCTGAGCAGTATCTTTCCCTTTGGTTCGGCGAGGAAGGTGCCTATGATGTGGTAATCTACGCCGAGTCGGGTGGCGGTCTCCTCGAATTTTGCCCTGTCCGCGGGGTCGAGGGCCATGAGGAGACCTCCCGAGGTCTGGGGATCGAATATAATGTCAAAGAAGAAATCGGACCGCGTGGTGACGACGTGTTCCCTGTAGAAGTCTCTGTTGCGGTAAAGCCCTCCGGGCACCAGGCCCGATGCGGCAAACTCCACGGCTTCACCGAAATAGGGAAGTCTTTCGGCATGGATCTCGACCCCCAGTGACTCCCGTATCATCTCCTTGAGGTGTCCCGCCAGTCCGAAGCCTGTGACGTCCGTGCAGGCGTGAACGTCCACGGAAAGCATCGCCTCGGCCGCCGTTTTGTTGAGGGTGGCCATGACCGTCGCAAGGCCCGCCGCGGCGTCGTCATTAAGAAGCTTCCCCTTGATGGCGGTGTTCATGATCCCCGTCCCAAGGGGCTTGGTAAGGACGAGAATGTCCCAGGGTTTCGCCCCATCGTTGAGGAGGACCTTGTCGGGATGGACGATCCCCGTCACCGCAAGCCCGTACTTGATCTCCTCATCGTCCACGCTGTGGCCGCCGAGAAGACTTACCCCGGCCTCCCTTATCTTGTCCGCTCCACCGCGGATGATCTCCTTGAGGATCGATATGTCGAATTTCGTCGGCGAGAAGCACACGAGGTTAAGCGCCGTCTTCGGGACGGCCCCCATGGCATATATGTCGCTCAAGGAGTTCGCCGCCGCTATCTGCCCGAACCAGTATGGGTCGTCCACGACAGGGGTGAAGAAGTCGACCGTCTGAACGAGAGCGATCTCGTCCGTCACCTTGTAGACGCCCGCGTCCTCAAAGCCTTCGATGCCCACAATGACATTTTCATCCGCCGGGATATCTATACCGCAGAGGATGTTCGCCAGGTCACCCGGACCTATCTTCGACGCTCACCCGCCGCCGCGGACGAACTTTGTCAGTTCCCTGTCCACTCGCCCTCCGTTCTTTACAGCCCCCTCAGGGAGGGAGCATCTTCTTCGACCTTTTCCTGGGCCGCGGGGTTTCCTCAAGGGAGACATGCCTCTCCTCTATCTTTTCGATCCCCGCATAGTAGCAGCAATTCACACTCTTGTAATTGTTGTCGAAGACGCGCACCTTGCCGTCCTGAAAATCGACCCGCACGTAGCAGAACCCGCCCGGCAACTCCGACCGCCGCTCCTCGATGACGACCCCCATGCCCCACCGTGTGTACCTCTTATGATACACCCGATCGCCAACCTGGAGGTACAGGGAGTAATCCGCTATCATCGGCTAAGCATATCATAAATGAGGCAGGGGGACAAGGAAGGGGAAGGGAGAGGTAGGACTGGTGGGACGAGTAGTATAGGACCTATAGGAAATAAGACCTATAGGACTAATAGGACCCATAGGACACTAATAGGACCAATAGGATTTATTGAAGGCAATCAATCGCTGCTCACAGCGGGCAACCGGTTCGTCCTATAGGTCCTGCGCGTCCTATAGGTCCTATAAGTCCTATTAGTCCTATACTCGTCCTATTGGTCCTATTCTCTCTGGTCCTATTCTCCGAAAAAAAAACGGGGACCGAAGTCCCCGTTTTTTGTCTTCTTCTTCTCTTACTGATGCTCGCTCCACTTGCCGTACC
>MVQP01000093.1 GCA_002067235.1 Syntrophorhabdus sp. PtaB.Bin047 | reverse complement strand
CTCTCGCAGCAGCTCATCAAGGCCTTCGACCGGGAATTCTATCACGCCCTGATCGAGAACACGGATTGGGAGAGCCTGTTCAGGATACACTGGTTCAAGAAAGGTGACGTCATCATGAGGGTAGGCGACGAACCGAACGGCATCTACTATCTTGCCCGGGGAGACGTGCGTGTTCAGGACGACCAGGAAAAGATCATTGCCCAACTGTCTGAGGGTGATATCTTCGGCGAGATGGCCTATTTCACCAACGATCGCAGGCGGAGTGCAACGGTCGTCGCCATGACGGACATTGCCGTCCGCCGGATCTCCACGGAAGACTTCGAGAGGACACCCGTCCTTCACAGTCTTTTCGCCGAGATCGCCCGGCGCAGAACGAGGCCCGTGTAAACCCCTCGGGGGGGAAGACGGTCGCAGGTCTCAAGTCTCAGGTTTCAGGTCTCACGACAAAAACGACAAAACACAGAGACCGGTATCATTCCGCCGGACGTTTCAGAATCTTACATGTGGACTTCGGGTCGCACGTATGGAAACCCTTCGGACCATCAAGCAAATCGCGGCCTTCAAGCAGGGGCAAGATTGGCGGGTTTTTGCTAAAACATTTGGGTCTTCTGCCGATAATACCTTCAGACACACGGGAGGTGACACTTGGCAGAGACCATAATATCGACGACACCCTGCCCTCATTGCGGCTCCAGGATGTACGCGGATTTCGATGTCGCCAACGCGGTGAAGGTATTCGTGTGTTCCAAGCCAACTTGTCTGCACCGCATATACCCGGACTACCCGACAAGGACGGGAGATCAGGAAATGTGTTATATCTGCGGGGAGTTATTCACCGTCAATGACGATTGCGCGGGCGTATTATGCCCGCGATGCAAGGCCGAGATGAACAAGGCAAGGGCCAGGGAGAGGCGGGACAGAAGGGGACGGCCGCATGGAAAGGCCACTCGCCCCCGCGAGCGTCGTCTCACGGCCTGACCCGGAAATGGCACCATTCCCCGCTCGTCCATTCTAACTTTCCGATAACATTACCCGTTTCATTGCATGGACGCCAAATCTTTCTCTTGCAATTTTCGGGACCACTATGTTAAAAAATGTACAAGCGAGGTAAAGACTACATGAGTAACTTTCTGGATAAACTGGCCGTCAGGCAGATGGTTAAAGAGGACCTCGACGCCATAGTCGAGATCGATACAAAGGTCCTGGGCGAAAGCAGGAAAGACTACTGGGTCACGAAGATAATAAAACAGGCCGAGAACAGGCCTCCCGATGCATCACTCGTGGCGGAAATAGACGGAAAGGTGGCCGGGTTCATCCTTGGTGAGGTCAGCGGCTGGGAGTTCAAAGTACCCAACAACATCGGCTGGATAGACACCATCGGCATAGATCCCGACTACCAGAACAGGGGCATCGCCAAGGTCCTCGCCGTGGGCCTCGTCGAGAACCTCCAGAACTACGGCGTCGACACCATATACACCCTGGTGAACTGGAACGATTGGGACCTTCTCCAGTTCTTCCACGCCATGGGCTTCTCCCGCGGCGACATGATAAACCTGGTACTGAAAGTCTGAAAGACCGTCTCAGGTTTCAGGTTTCAGGCAAAAAAAGCTGAAGCGCAATCATTGACCAGGGCAAACTGGTGCGGATCAGGGCATGTAGACTGGCGTTTCTTTTGGCCTTTTGCTTGAAACCTGGAACTTGGAACCTGAAACGGTCTTTTCTTCCTGGAACCTGAAACCTTCTTCTAGCCTTCTTTCACTATCTTCAGTTTGGCCCTTGTGGTGATCTTGTTGCCTTTCAGCTTGTTGGCGGTCTTGAGGTCGTCAACGTCGATGCCGTACTTTTCGGATATGGACGTCAGTGTTTCACCCTTCTTGACCGTGTGGTACAGGACTTTCTTCGTCGACTTCGCGGCTACGCGTGCCTTCTTGGGCTCGACGTGGCTCACAAGACGGATCTTCATGTTGGGGTATACCCTGTTCCCCTTGAGTTTATTTGCCGAGCGCAGACTCGCCTCATCGATCCCATAACGGTCGCTGATCTCCGAAAGGGTCTCTCCCCTCTTCACGACATGGAAGGCCTTGACAGGGCGAGCCTTGATCTCCTTTTCGGGGCGCACGACCGCCGGCTCACTCTTCTTCGCCACGGCCCTCGACGACAGGGCCTTGACGGGACTGTCGTCGTCGCTCTTGCGCTTCGCCTTCGACCTTTCCACGGCCGGCGGATCCTGGGTCACAGCCTTCGCGAGGGCGGTGTACCGTTCCGACCCCCCTGAGAACCTAGGTATGGCGATAACCATCCCCGGCTTGATCTTGAGATCGTCATCACTGCTGTTCACGAGGACGAGATCGCGTTCGCTCACATTGTATTTCTTCACGATCCTTGCCATGCTGTCTTTCTTGCGCACTTTGTATGTGATGACGCTCTTTACCGACGGGAGCTTTTCGAGCTCAGTTTCCAGGCGCTCGGTAAAGGCCTGCCTGTCCACGTCCGACGGCAGCTTCACCATGTAGTCGCTCTTACCCGGAGGGGTGATCCCCCGAAGGATCTCGGGATTACACATCCGGATCGTGTCCATATCACGGTTTGAGGCCCTGGCTATGGCCGCGATCGGGGTTGCTGCGGGGACCTTGACCTCTGCGAACCTGACGGGAGGGTCATAGGTGATGCTGCCGAAACCGAATTTCGCCGGATCTTTCGCGATGATGGCCGCCGCTATCAACTGGGGGATATAGTTCCGAGTCTCGCGGGGAAGCGTGTTGTACTTGTACAGCTCCCAGAAATCGTTCGTGTTGTGCTTCTGGACCAGCCGCCCTATCCTCCCCTCGCCGGCATTGTAGCTGGCCGCGGCGAGATACCAGCAGCCGAACTGGTCGAAGAGGTCCTTGAGGTACTTGGCGGCGGCAACGGTTGATTTTTCCGGATCCCGGCGCTCGTCCACCCAGTAATCGACCTCAAGGCCATACCGCCCGCCCGTGGAGTAGATGAACTGCCACGGCCCCGACGCCTTCGCGTGCGAATAGGCCTTCGGGTTGAAACCGCTCTCTATCATGGCCAGATAAACAAGGTCCTCGGGCATGTTCTTCTCGCGGAGGATCTCGGTAATGATGGGAACGTACAGCCGGGAACGCTTCAACCAGTTTGCAAATACCTTTTTCTTGTCCTCAGAGAACCATTTGATATAGTACTTCACCGCGTCATTGAACACGATGGGGATGTCAAAATTCTGGTTGTAGTTCGTGCTGAGCAGGGTCGTTATGTCGTCGTCATCGTTGACCTTCACTTCCAGTGAGTAAGGCTGGGGCTTTGTTTTCCGCGAGGCCTCCTGTTTCTGCCTAGCATGGGCAACGATCGCCTTCGTCTTCATGGACCGCGTCGTGGAACCCTTCCCCGTTCCGGAAACCCGGGGGGAATCCTCCTTAACGGCCGCAGCCTCGGCGGGAGTCTGGTCCTGCACAGTAGCGGGGGTTCCCTGGCCGTTGATGCCGCCCGTCGATACCTGGTTGTTCGTTGCACATCCTGCGAAAAGAAGAATAAATGCCGCTGCGGCGATAAATCGTTTCATGGTCCCTTACCCTGGTCTCCCTGTTATGGCCTCATTTTGATGATATGTGCAATATGCCTTTCCTGTCAATAAAAAAATCGCAATTCATGAAGCTATTTCAATAACTTATCTTGTAAGTCCCTGTATCCTCTAGAAAAATCATATGCCTTCATGCGCTTCTTGTTCTCCAGCTGAAGCTCTCCGACGATAAGCAAACCCTTGCCGGTAGCCACTTCCAGACCTGCCTTCGTTACACCCGTGATGGTGCCGACGGGTGCTCGTGCCTCGACGCTCTCGTCGACGGATGAACTGTATATCTTGAGCAGTTTCCCGTCGAGATAGGTGAAAGCGGTGGGCCACGTCACAAATGCCTTGACCTGGCAGTCCACCCGGGCCGCACTCAGGGTCCAGTCTATCCTCCCCATCTCCTTCGTGATGATGGGGGCATAGGTGGCCGCCGAATGGTCCTGGGCCCTGCCTTCCATCATACCGTGCCCTCCGATATCATCCAGTATCTTTTGCAACATCTGTGCCGCTTTTTCCGAAAGCCTCTTCGACAGGGTGGTGTAGTCATCATCCCTCTCGATCGCCACCTCTTCCTGGCCGATGATATCCCCCTCGTCCATCTTCTCATTCATCCTTATGAAAGTGATCCCCGTGACCGCGTCACCGTTCAGGAGGGCCCATTGCATAGGCGACGGGCCGCGGTATAGCGGCAAAAGGGACGGATGAATGTTGATGGGGGCGATGGTCGGGATATCGAGGGCCCACTTCGGCACGATGAGCCCGAAGGACACCACAACGTACAGGTCGGGATGATATCCGGCTATGGACCTTGCTTCGTCATCCCTGAAGGAGTCTATCTCGATGAGGGGCAAACCGAGCCTCAAGGCCGCACTCTTGACCTCGTTGTCATCTATATGGTACCCCCTGCCCCTGGGACGCGCCCTCTTGGTCACAACGGCGACCGTTGAATCTTTGATCTGTAACAGGGATGGTACGGAGAAGGCGGAGGATCCGAAAAAAACGATCCTCATGCCTTCTTGCCTGTATACTTTTTTTTGAAAATGTTCTTTTTTATGGGACTCAGGAGGTCGATGAAGAGGACACCGTTGAGATGATCGATCTCGTGCTGGAACGCGCGGGCAAGCTGTCCCTCGCACTCAAAGTCGATGGTATTGCCCTTGAGGTCCGTACCGCGGGCATGGACCTTCTTCGCCCTCTTCACGTACTCGTAGTAGCCCGGAACGCTCAGGCACCCTTCCTCGCCGTTCTCCTCCAGGTGGGTCTCGACGATAACGGGATTGATAACGATGATGGGCTCCTTCTCCACGGGGTTCAGGGAGGCGTCGATGGCTATGAGCCTGAGCGGCAGCCCGACCTGCGGTGCCGCCAGCCCCGCGCCATGGGCGAGGATCATCGTCTCGACCATGTCCCCGGAGAGCTTGACGATGGCATCCGTGATGTTTTCGACAGGCTTCGCAAGCTTCCTGAGAACAGGGTCGGGGATCACACGGATATCGATTGTTGACATGCACTATTTTAAAACCATCCGCCCGCAGAGTCAACAACTGGAACACTTTATCTCACTCACGTTGACACCTCCGGCGGGACGACTTAGCTTCATTTCATCTCACATGCCATACAAGGAGGTTCCGGTGGCCGACAAACAAGGTGGAAAGGTTAGAGTCCTCGGTTTCGCGGGAAGTCTGAGGAAGGGGTCCTTCAACAAGATGCTCCTTAAGGCCGCGGTCGGGGTCGCGCCCGCGGATGTGGAACTGGAGATATTCGACATCGAGGGGATTCCCCCTTTCAATCAGGACCTGGAGAACGAACCCCATGAGAAGGTCAGGGAATTGAAGGAAAAGGTCAAGGCGGCCGGTGCCGTCCTTATAGCCACGCCGGAGTATAACTACTCCGTTCCGGGCGTTCTCAAGAACGCTATCGACGCCGCGTCGAGGCCCTACGGCACGAACCCTTTCGAGGGCAAGCCCGTCGCCATCATGGGCGCGTCCATCGGCATGCTCGGCACAGCCAGGGCGCAGTATCATCTGCGGCAGACATGCGTCTTCCTCAATTGCTTCGTTCTCAACCGCCCCGAGATAATGGTCCCCTTCGCCGAACAGAAATTCGATGCCTCGGGCAACCTGACGGACGACAGGACAAAGCAACTGATACAGGAACTCCTGACCGAACTGGCAAAGTGGGCCAGAAAACTGGGGCAGACACAGTAAACAGGAGAGCGTTTCCGTCAGCCTGCACCAGGGACATTATCTCGCGCCCGGTTTCCTCCCCTCCACCAGGCAGTCCATCCGGTCTCCCGTGCGCAGGAGCCTGATGTCCTCGAAGCCTGCCTCCGCCAGTTCCGACCTCACCTCTTCGAAGGTGTAGGTGCTCCCGCCACGGGTGTTGACAAGCATGTTGATGGCGAAGAGCGCTCCCGCGGACGGGACGGTGCGGGTCTCATCCATGATGTGATCGCGGATGAGTACGGTCCCGCCGGGGACGAGGGCGGCCAATGCCTTGCGGTAGAGATCGATGTTCTGCCGGGGATCGTTCTGGTGGATTATGGCCGAGAGAAGGACAAGGTCATGCCCGGTGGGCAGGCCATCCCTATAAAAGTCGCCGGGTACGAGGTCCACCCTCTCGGAAAGGCCCTCCGAGGCTATCTTCGCCCGGGCCATGGGTATGACCGCCTCGAGGTCGAAGATCGTGGCCCGCAGGAGAGGATTCTTCCGCAGGAAGGCGGCCGTGTAGGTCCCCGACGCCCCTCCCACATCGAGAAGCCTCCTGTACCGGCCAGGATCGTAGGAATCCGCTATTTCCAGGGACAGGTCCCTGCCTATGACATCCATGGCGCCGATGAAGGCCGCCAGGGTCCCGGGGTCCATCCGGCTTGCGTGCTTGCGCTTTCCCTTGAGCCCTTTCCTCACCACGCGCGAAAGGTCTCCCCAGGTGTCCCAGAGCCTGCTCATGTGGAGCAGCATGGGACGGACCGATCCGGTGTGGCGCGACGACAGGAGCGCCCCGCTCTCCGTGAGAGAGTAAGACTCTCCTCTCTTGGCAAGAAGCCCCAGGGAAGCAAGGGCGTCGAGAAGGCGTGAGAGCGCCCGGGCGTTAAATCCCGCCCTCTTCGCCAGAGCGGCCGAGGTCTCGGGCGTCCCGTCGAGAAGAGTGAATATGTCGAGCTCCGCGGCGGAAAGGATCACCCTGCTCTTTGTGGAGGCGCTGGCGTCGGACATCAGGGAACCATATGGTGTTTGCTGGATCATGGCATTCTCCTTGCGATCCTGTGTTGTGTTCAGTGCGCCGCGATGTGGGTCACCGCGAAGGTCCCCTCCACGGGGTCATAGATCAGCGAAGAGTTCTTTTTCCAGCTGGCATCATCCTCGCGGGGATAGTCCTCGCGGAAGAAGCTGCCCCGGCTCTCGTGCCTCACAAGGCTCGCCGTCAGGATCGCCTTCAGGGTCACAACCGCCGCTGTCAGGTCCCCCTTGGCACACATCTCGCGCCTCGTGCCCGGTATGAACCCGTCCAACTCCCGCTGGACCTCGCGAGCAGCCTCAAGGCCCTTCATCAACCCGTCCGCCGAGCGTATCACACCCGCATTGTCCCAGGCTATCCTCCTTATCTCTCCCTTTATGTCACCGAGGGATCTTCGCGATCCACCGGCAGCTACGGTCCCGCCTGTCCGGGGCTCCATTGGCTCCATTCTCGTCCCTTTCGCACTCCCCTCGTCGAAATGCGCGGCATTGCGTCCTGCCAGCGTCCCGAAGACGGCACACTCCATCAGGGCGTTCCCGCCGCGCCTGTTGGCGCCGTGCAGGCCCCATGTCACCTCCCCGCAGGCGAAGAGCCCCGGCAGTCCGCACTGACAGGAATCGTCGGTCATCACGCCTCCCATCATGAAATGCACCGCCGGAGAAACGGGGAGAGGTTTCGTCGCAAAGTCGTGCTTGATGAGTCTCAAGAGGCTCAAGGGGTGCTCGTTCCATGCCTCGGCAGGCACTCTTCGGCAATCCAGGAACACGGCTCCTTTCTGGATTTCCCCGTAGAGTTCTATCGAAAGTTCATCACGTTTCTTCATGACGGCATCTGTCAGGCTGCCGAGGCTGTACTTGACAGCCAGGTCCTCCCCGGCGCTGTTGACGAGTCTTATGGTCTCGTGGATAGGAGGATAGACGATGGTAGACGGCAGGCCCTCTCCCGTGACAACAACAGGGAAGAACTGCACAAACTCCATGTCGATCAGGGGAAGGCCGGCGGCGGCGGCAAGGTAATATCCCTGTCCCATGATGTACTTCTGATTGTCATTCCTGAGGTACATGGCACCCGCTCCGCCCGTTGCCAGGACAACAGCGTCTGCGCGCCAGACAACGTTCACGCCGCGGGCGTCCATGCCTTCTATGCCCTCCACCATACCATCCCTTTTCACGATGCCGGTAACATAGAAATCGCGGACGACCCGGATGCCCGGACGGGACCCTATCGCCTCGGCCACCCTTCTGACCAGCGTGACCCCCGAGATCACCCGGGGATCGGGCGATTTCACCTGGTACAGGGTCCCCATGGGACTTACAGGGACCCCAAAGGACTTCAACAACGCGACGGCCTCGCGGCTCTTTTCCGCTGCGATCTCCACCTTCTTCCTGCTGTTGAGGAAACGGCCTATCTCCATTGTCTCCCTGACGTATTCCTGCACACTGTACGAATCGGAAACGCCCGCGAAGACCGCGTTCGACATGGCCGTGTTCGTTCCAAGCCCTATGGCACCCCGGTCTACGAGTGTCACTTCCGCGCCCTCATCCGAGGCCGCGATGGCCGCCATCATCCCGGCAAGCCCCGCTCCAACAACGACAACTCCATTTTTCACGTTCCACTTCCTTTCTTATTCAGTACCGCATTATAAGATATCGACGTCTAGCCGTGAAACAAGGGCGCCGGAAGGGAGACGCGTTAAGCCTGACCCCTGTATATGGCCCTGAACTCCTCCACGAGCAGAACGTTGAGGAGGTCCTTTATGTGCCCGGGAGGCTTCCCGAACCAGGAGAACTTGCCGTCGACGGCAAGTATGCTGTAGGTCTTCTTCTTCACGGGATCGTAAAGGACAATGATCTGGCTCGTGTCGCACATGTGGGGTTTGCAGCACACAACGAGAACGAAACTCTCCCTCGATACCCGTATCATCCGGTTCTTGCCCTGGGCGGTACCGGTAAGGGACTTTGCCCAATCCTCAAACTTTCCCTCCTGGGTCATCGCCGTGTAAGCTTCCTGGAAATCATCCACCTTGAGCGTCTCCCACGGGTAGACCTCATACCTCTTGAGCTGGTCGGGGAAAGAGACGAATTCGATCACGATCTGTGACTTTCCGTTCTTTGGCTTTCCGACAGGTTGCTGCTTCGGCGTCTGGCCATGAATCTCCACGACCGCAAGAACAAGGAGGACCACAGCTGCCACCATCGGGATCATGATCTTTCTCATCGTGCCTCCTCGCCAGACCACTATATGTCCAGCAGATACCCCTTTTTCGCAAGCCATTCCTTGCGTCTCATGTAGTCGGGCATCACCTTCCCTATGTATTCCCAGAATCGCTTCGAATGGTTCTTGATCTTCACGTGCGCGAGTTCATGGACCACGATATAGTCGATGACGTCATAGGGGGCCATGACAAGGCGAAAACTGAAGGAGAGCCTGTTGTCGGAGGAACAGGAACCGTAGCGGGTCCGCGCGCTCGTGATCCGTATCCCCTTCCACGTCAGATCAAGGCGCCTGCCGTAAAAACCAACACGTTCAGGGAAGATCTGCCGCGCCCTCTGCCTGTACCATTCCCGGAACATCTCACGGCCGTCGGCGTTGTGATCGTTGCACAGCCGGAACTTACCGCGGTAAAGGGTTAGCTTTGCCGACCTCCCTTCAATGACCTCCAGGGGATACTCTTCGCCGAGATAGAGGAACCTCTCTCCCGTCACGTAGCGCCTGGGCCCCGTCTTGCCGATAACGTCCTTGTATTCCTTGAGTTTTCTCGCTATCCAGGGGACCTTCGACCTGAAAAACCGGTGTATCTCTTCATCGGGCGTCCTCTCGGGGACAAGGATGACGACCGCCCCGTTCCTCTCCACCTTCAGCGTCATCGTTCGTTTGCGCATCTTGCTGCGGACGATGCGGTAGTTGAGAAAATCCGTCTCGTTGAAGAGAGAAGCCTGTCCTTCCACGTTCCCTCTGACGCCTTGCAGCTTTCCCGGACCGATCCGGGCTTTCAGATCTCCAGTTCCTCTCCCAGATGGGGCACGTACGTCGTAAGCCCCAGTTTCTCCCTCACGATCTTTTCGAACTCAAGGGCAACGGGTTCCTCGCCGTGGACGATAAAAACCCGAGGGTTGTTCGTGAAGGCCCCCAGCCACTCAAGGAGCTCCCTCTGGTCGGCATGGGCCGAGAACCCGCCGATGGTGTATACCCTTGCCCGTATGGCCATCTCCTCGCCGAGGATATAGGCCCTCTTCGCCCCGTCGACGATGTACCGGCCGAGTGTCCCGGGCACCTGAAATCCGGTGAAGATGATGCTGCACTCCTGCCTCCAGATGTTGTGCTTGAAGTGATGGCGTATCCTGCCCCCCTCGCACATCCCGCTGCCCGCAATGATGATGGCGCCGGACTTGATCCGGTTGATCTTCTGGGACTCTTCGATGGTGGTCGTGAAGTGGATCCTCATACCGGCGGAGCTTCTGAACTTGAAGGTGTTTACCGCCTCGGCATCGAAGAACTCGGGGTGGGCCATGTAAATCTTCGTGGCCCTGTCGGCGAGAGGACTGTCAACGTAGACGTCGAGGTCTTTGAGCCTGCCTTCCTTCACCAGCCTGTCGAGGATATAGAGAACATCCTGGGTCCTGCCGACCGCGAAAGACGGGAGAAGGACGTTCCCTCCCCGTCTGAAGGTTTCTCTGACGGCCTTTTCCAGCTCTTCGATGCTCGCTTCCAGGTCTTTGTGAAAGCGGTTTCCGTACGTGGACTCCACGACAACATAATCGGCCTCGGTGATGTGTTCAGGATCCCTGATTATCGGGTTGCCGTTCTTGCCAACATCCCCGGAGAAGACGATCTTCTTGTCCCGACCACCGTCACGAAACCACAGCTCGAGGCTGGCCGATCCAAGAATGTGCCCCGCGTCGACGAAACGGAACCTCATCCCGCCCGGCAACTGGTGCAGCGAATCGTAACCGTTCTGGTCAAAGTGCGGGAGACAGGCCTTGACGTCCTCCGTGGTGTAAAGGGGCTCGAACACCTGGTCCTTGCCGGCCCTCTGCGCCTTCTTCGTTTGCCACTCGGCATCCTTTTCCTGGATATGCGCCGAATCCAGAAGGATGATCTCCGCCAGTTCCGCCGTGGCGGACGTGGTCAGTATCCTGCCGGGAAAACCATCCGTCACCAGGCGCGGTATCAGCCCCGAATGGTCGAGGTGCGCATGGGTGAGAAGAAGCGTGTCGATCTGGTCGGGATGAAACCGGAAAGGCTCCCGGTTCAAGGCATCGGAATTCCTGCCCTGATTCATACCGCAGTCCACAAGGACCTGGGTACTATCCGTCAACAGATGGAAACACGACCCCGTGACCTTTCTGGCAGCACCGAGAAACCTGATCTTCATTCGTCACCCCGTGGGAATCAGTATGGAACCGTACTGGATTTAAGCCTGGAACCTTTTGATTATACCCGGAGGCTTTCGTCTTTTCAAGGGATTAAACAGACCGTCTGACCCGTCTTTAGGATTCCGGGCTGCGGTAGTAGGGGAAGTGGGTTACCATCTTGGCCTCGATGTCGTCGAGGACCACCCTGGCGAATTCCCGCAGGTCGGCGGCGGCCTCCCAGCCGGGGGGGTCGTAGTCCTCGCCGCTCATGAGCATCAGGAAATTGACGAGCCTCGGAGGCCTCCAGGTCATCATGGCATTGACCGTCTCCGCCACATCCGTCTCAACGACGACCTCATTCCTTTCGATCGCATGCAGCGCCGCATGGACGCAATGGAGGCTCTCCTCCCGCACTTCTTCGCCGTCCATCTCGAGGAACCCGCGCGCCTTCACATTCACCGGCATCGTGTTGAGCTTCCTGATCATATCGCCGTCGTTCATGGCATGCACCCGCTTCTATTTACACCTACGGCACAGACATAATCAAGGATTTTCACGTCGCCGTCCTTGTGAAAAAGCATTGACTCACCTCCTTTTCCGGTGATATCATTAATAATGTTTGGTTTGGGCGTTCCCGAGATAATCATAATCCTGGTCATCGTGATCCTTATATTCGGTGCCGGCAAGCTGCCTTCGATCATGTCATCTCTTGGCAAGGGCATCAAGGATTTCAAGAAAGAGGTCAAGGACACCGACAACAAGGATCAGTAACGTTACACGTTGGCATCAGCTATGGGGGCATGGAGGTACCGGCGTGGACAGTAGGATCTTTATCGGCATCGGCTCCAACATCGGCCAGAGCTTCGAAAACTGCAAGACGGCCATAAAACGCATATCCAGCGACAACAGGGCGGGCCTTAAGTCGATATCTTCCTTTTATTCCACATCACCCGTGTCGGACATAGAACAGGACGATTACATCAACTGCGCCGTGGAGATCGACTGGCAGGGCACCCCCCTCGACCTCCTCGACTTCCTGAACAGCATTGAATCCTCGATGGGCCGCGTACGTGAGGAGAAGAACGGTCCCCGCATCATAGACCTCGACATCCTGATCTACGGCGACGGCATCATCGATGACGACCGCCTGACCGTCCCCCACAGGGAACTCCACCGCAGAAGGTTCGCCATA
>MVQP01000092.1 GCA_002067235.1 Syntrophorhabdus sp. PtaB.Bin047 | reverse complement strand
AAACGTCCACACCATCGAGAGCATCTTTGAGATGGACATGATCAAGGATGCTCTCGATAAAGAGGACATTCCCTATACCATCAAGGAGCACAGGGACACCGCCTACGACGGTCTCTTCATCCTCCAGAAGGGTTTCGCCTCCCTCTACGTGGATGAAGGTGACAGGAACCGTGTCCTTGCCATTGTGAAGCGCATCAGAACCCTTCCCTATGTGGCATATTCAAAGGACGAGTGACCCATCAGACCTCATAAGGGGCGTGAAGTTCGCCTCCTTCGTCGGCGGTGGGGGAAAGACGACCCTCATCGAACACCTCGCCGGCTCCTGCCTTGCGCGAGGCAAGTCCGTGGCCATCGCGACGACGACGAAGATATTCACCGTGGAACCCTTCGCCGTCTTCGACGACTGGGCAAAAGGGTCCCGCGGGGCTTCCTTCATGCACATCGGGAAAACGGTCGAGGGGCCCAAGCTCACGGGACTCACCTTTGAAGAGGTGAAAACCCTGGGCAACGACTTTGACGTCGTCCTCATCGAGGCCGACGGTGCGAAAGGACGCCCGCTCAAGTACCCCGCTTCCTATGAACCCGTCATCCCCCCTTTTTCCGACAGGGTCTTCATAGTGGCGGGCCTTGACGCCCTCTTCAAGCCCTTCGGTGACGCGGTCTTCCGCCATGAGCTCTTCAGCCGGGAGACGGGGACCGAACCTCCGCGCCTCGTCTACCCCGACATCTTCATCCGCCTCTTCCAGGACGACGCCCTCCTCAAATCCACGGCCGGCTTCACCCGCACCATAGTCCTCAACAAGTACGACACCTCCCGCCCCCGCCACCTGGCCGCGGCCCTCCTGGAAAAAATCCTCGACCGGACAGGAATAGGGGATGGCGTGATAGCCGCGGCGAAGCACGGGATCTACTACCGAATAAGGAGGGGTAATGGGTAATGGGTAATGGGGAAGAACCTTCCTGTCGCCTATGACCTATAACCTATGACCCGCCTCTTATTTTCCTTGCTTTTTGTCCAATATATTCATATATTTATGCCTTATGGACAAGCCGGTCATCGCATCCGTCACGCTGGCGGAGATATACCTGGAGCAGGGGCATATCGAAAGGTCCGTGGAGATCTACGCGGAACTGGCAAGGAGGGAGCCTCATAACGAGGCCTACAGGAAACGCCTCGCCGGGCTGAAAAAGGAATGGAAGACGGTGCAGAAGACACCGGGAACACTGCGAAAGGCCCTCGGGAAGAAACTATGGTAGTGGCACGCCAGGCACGAATAGAACGCGTACAGAACCTCCTCGAAGAAACAGGGCTCGACGGTTGCGTCCTTAAGGGCATGGACAATATCTTCTACCTCACGGGATTCAGGGGGTCCGAGGGGAGCCTTTTCGTGACCCGGGGAGACGTCGTCCTCGTCGTCGACTTCCGCTACATGACACACGCCAGGGAAGTGACCCGGGACATCCACATCGAAGAGATGCGGCCGAAACGCGACGCCATCTACGATCTCTGCACGAAATACAGGATCTCCAAGCTTGGCTTCGATGGGGCCCATGTCCCCTACAACGTTTACAAATCCTGGGCGGAAAACCTCGTCGGCATCAGTCTCGTTCCCATGAGCAATGCCATCGAAGAGGTCAGGCGGGCCAAGGAACCGGAAGAGATCTCCGCCATCATGGCGGCCATCGAGGCGGCGACGAAGGCGTTCACCGACGTCCTCGGCCTCGTGAAGCCCGGCAGCACGGAAAAGGAGATCGCCGACGAGCTTGACCACGCGATGCGAAGGCGCGGGGCCACGGGTCCTTCCTTCGAGACCATTGTCGCCTCGGGCCCGCGGGGCGCCCTGCCCCATGCCGAACCCAGCGACAGGAGGCTCGGGGAAGGTGAGACGGTCATCATCGACTACGGCGCTGCCGTGGCCGGATACTGCAGCGACGAGACGGTCACGGTATGCCTCGGGGAGATACCGGACAAGCTCTCCGAGATATACACCATCGTGAACGACGCCCGGAAGCTCGGCATCGAGAAGGCCCGGGCGGGCACGTCGATAGCACAGCTCGACAGCATCGTGAGAGGTTACATAGAGGAGCATGGCTACGGCGACTTTTTCCGCCACGGCGTGGGCCACGGCGTGGGGATCGCCGTCCATGAGGCACCCGGCATCAACAGCGTGGCCAGAGGAATACTGGAGGAGAACATGGTCGTCACCATCGAGCCGGGCATCTACCTGCCGAATATCGGTGGCGTCAGGCTTGAAGATATGGTACTAATTACGGAAGACAGCCCGCGGGTCCTCACTCACATTAGAAAAGACATCATAAGGATGTAGATACACACAGGCGGGAGCTTTCATGATCTCAGGAGGAAACAGATGATCGTCGACACAACAGACTTCAGGAAGGGTCTCAGGATTCTCCAGGACGGCGAGCCCTTCACCATTGTCGAGTTTCAGCACGTCAAGCCGGGCAAGGGCGGCGCCTTCGTCAGGACCCGAATGAAGAGCCTCGTCACAGGCAACGTCCTCGACAAAACCTTCAGATCCGGCGACAAGGTGGAGGTCCCCGAGGTGGAAGAGAAGCAGATGCAGTTCCTCTACAAGGAAGGCACCAACTACCATTTCATGGACGAGGCCACCTACGACCAGATCTTCATCGAGGAAGCCAATCTCGGAGACACGAAGAATTATCTCAAAGAGAGTATGGTCATAACCGTTCTCTTTTACAAGGGCAGAACGATAGGCGTCGATATCCAGAACTTCGTCAATCTCACCATCACCCAGACGGAACCGGGGATCAAAGGCGACACGGCGCAAAACGCCACAAAGCCAGCGGTCCTGGAAACAGGATACACCGTGCAGGTCCCTCTTTTTGTCGAAGAAGGAGACGTGGTCAGGGTCGACACCCGGACAGGCCAGTACATCGAGCGCGTTCAGAAATAGGAGACCCATGTTAATCACCTTTGAAGGTATCGAGGGGAGCGGCAAGACAACACAGATAGAACTCCTGAGCGACCACCTGGCACGAAAGGGTTACCGGGTGGTCACCACGCGTGAGCCCGGCGGCACACATTTCGGCGAAGCCCTGCGCGAGGTGCTCCTGAGACCGGGCATGGACGTCGACTCGCTGTCGGAGCTCCTCGTTTTCATGGCCATGAGGGCGCAACACGTGGAGGAGGTCATCCTTCCGGCGCTCCAGGACGGCAAGGTGGTGCTGTGCGACAGGTTCGTCGACGCGACCTATGCCTACCAGGGGTATGGCAGGAAGATCGATCTCGGGGTGATAGAGACCCTGAACAGGCTTGTGACCAAAGGCATACGGCCCAATCTTACGATCCTCATGAACGTGACCGCCGAGAGGGGTCTGAAACGCAAGGCGGAGGCATCCGCAATGGACAGGATAGAGGAAGAGAACATCTCCTTTCACCAGAGAGTGAAGAAAGCCTACGAGAAACTGGCAAAGGAAGACCCCAAGCGGTTCTTTGTCGTAGACGGCTCTCTGAAGGTGGAGGCGATCCAGGAGATCGTCAGGGCAAAGGTGGGAAACGTCCTCAAGAGCTATGGCGTTTGATGACATCATAGGCCACGAGAGGCAGAAACGCTTCCTGAGCTTTCTCATCGAGCGGGGCAACATCCCGCACGCCTTTCTTTTCTGCGGGCAGGAAGGCATCGGCAAGAGGCAGACCGCCATGGAATTCACCAGGCGCCTCTTCTGCCAGGCGGGGACGGGTTGCGGGGCGTGCCGCTCCTGCGTGAAGCTCGATCGGGGAAGCCATCCCGACCTTGTTGTCGTACGGAACGAAGGGTCCATAGGTATAGACGACTCCCGGATGATCGCGAAGGAGGTCTCGGAACACCCCTTCGAACAGGACAAACGGGTCATCATTATCGACAACGCGGAAACAATGACCAACGAGGCTGCGAACGCTCTCCTGAAAACCCTGGAGGAGCCCCCGCCGTACAACCACTTCTTCATCATCACCTCCTCCGAGCGTGAGATACCGCTGACCATCCGTTCCCGGTGCACCCGCGTCGCTTTCTCGCCCCTTTCCAGGGAGCAACTGGAGCTCTACTTCAGGGACAGAGCCGGCATCGATCCCGACCGGGCGGGGCTTCTGGCTTCCATATCCTTCGGCAGCATCGGCAGCGGACTCTTCTGGCTCAATGAGGACAACTTCTCCCTGAGGGTCCGGATAGCAGAGACGCTGTCAGGAAGAACGAAGGGTTTCGTCCTTGCATCATCCCTGGCGGAGAAGGCGTCCATGACGGACAGGAGCGCTTCGATGTACCTGACCTTCCTCCTGTCCTTCTTCCGGGACCTCTTCGTAAGAAAGATCACCGGCGGGACATCGTTCATCACGAACACCGATCTTGAGGACATCCTTGACGGGACCCGCGGCGATCTGACCTGGATAGAGAGCTCACTGAAGAGAATACAGGAAACTGTGCGCGTAATGAGGTATAATGTTAACCGATGGCTGATATTCGAGAACCTTCTCATACAGGTCACGAGGGAATAGGCAATGAAAAGCTGTTACGTCAGTATCGACAGGCTGACAGGCGTCGTTGAGCTTCAAGCCGTCGACGATATAACGATCGGTGATTACGTCATAAGCGAACTCGATAAGGGAACCTGTCTCGGTACCGTCGTATCCGAGCCGGCGGACACCGTGAGGGAAGATTTGCCGAGGATAGCCAGGAAGGCCACGGAGCAGGAGGTGATAGACCACTTCCAGTTGAAGGAAAAGGAGAAATACGCCTTTGACTTCTGCCGGAGAAAGATCGAAGACATGGGCCTTCCCATGAAGCTCCTGTCCACGGAGTATCTCTTCGGCGGCACGAAGCTTCTTTTCTACTTCATCTCAGAGAACAGGGTGGATTTCCGCGAACTGGTAAAGGAGCTTGCCAAGGAGTTCAAGATACGGATAGAACTCCGGCAGGTGGGTGTCCGCGACGAGGCGAAGATAGTCGGCGGTCTGGGGAACTGCGGCAACACCGTGTGCTGCAGGCGCTTCCTCAACAACTTCTCCATCGTCTCCATCAAGATGGTGAAGGAACAGGGTCTGGCACTCAATCCCTCCAAGATATCCGGTATCTGCGGGAGGCTCATGTGTTGTCTCGCCTACGAGTATGAAACGTACCTCTCCCTGAAGAAGAACTTCCCCAAGATAGGCAAGCGCGTCAGGACGCCCCAGGGCGAGGGCAAGGTGGTCAAACACAACGCCCTGATGGGCGCCCTGTCTGTCCAGCTCGACGAAGGCAAGGAGATAGCGCTGGCACTCAAGGATATCTCGGCGGCGGAACAGCAGAAAAATGGCCCACCCGCCGCGGGTCCCGCCGACAAGGGCAAGCAGAAAACCGATAACGGGAGGGGCCAGCCAAGAGAAAGACAGCAGAACCCTCCGGATCGCGGCAAACAGAGGAATGCCGGCAGCCGGGAGCAGTCCGCTCAGAGACAGACAAACCCCCGTGACCGGGACACACCGAAAAGGAACAACGGTCAAAGAAGGGGCAACGGTCAGACATCGAAACCGGTAACCAATGAAGAAGATAATGATCAATAGCCAGAAGTGATGCGGTCTGTCCCTTCTGCCCTTCTGTTTGGTCGATTGGTTATTGGCAAATTGGTCATTATCAGTTCCATTGGTTGTTGTAATTTGGTCATTGGTTATTGTAGGTTTATTTGGTTATTATAATCCGGTCATTTGTCATTCATAGTCGGAGACCCCATCATGGATAAGAAGTACTACATAACGACCCCCATCTACTACATCAACGACATCCCCCACATCGGTCACGCCTACACGACGATAGCGGCCGATATCATGGCACGGTACAAGAGGCTCGGCGGCTACCGCGTCTTCTTCCTTACCGGAACGGATGAGCACGGGCAGAAAGTGGAAAAGGCCGCCGCCCTTTCAGGGATCCACCCGCGGGAACATGCGGATTCGATGGTCGGCCGCTTCACTGACCTCTGGGAGACCCTCAACATATCCAACACGGGGTTCATAAGGACGACGGAGGAACGCCACAGGAAGGTCGTCCAGCATATATTCGACAGGGTGAGGGAAAAAGGCGACATCTACCTCGGTGAGTATGAGGACTGGTACTGCGTTCCCTGCGAGACATACTACACCGAGATGCAGCTCAAGGACGGCATGTGCCCGGACTGCCTGCGCAAGCCGGAGAAACTCAAGGAAGAGAGCTACTTCTTCCGTCTCTCGAAATTCATGCAGCCCCTGATCGATCACCTGGAGAGTCATCGTGACTTCGTCATGCCCGAGATACGCTACAACGAAGTAGCGAGTTTCGTAAAAGGCGGCCTCCGTGACCTGTCGGTGAGCAGGACAAGCTTCAGCTGGGGGATAAAGGTCCCCTCGGACGAACGGCATATTGTCTACGTGTGGTTCGACGCACTGACCAACTACCTGACGGGTATCGGTTTTCTCGAGGACGAGGAAGAGTTCAGGTCCTTCTGGCCCTGTGACGCCCACCTCATCGGCAAGGACATACTCCGGTTCCACGCCGTCTACTGGCCGAGCTTTCTCATGTCCTACGGACTCGAGCCCCCGAAGCACATCTTCGCCCACGGGTGGTGGACCATCGAGGGCCAGAAGATGTCCAAGTCACTGGGAAACGTCGTTGATCCCCTTGATGTGGTCAGGACATACGGCGTTGACGAATTCCGCTTCTTCCTTTTTCGCGAGGTCCCTTTCGGGCTCGACGGCGATTTCTCGAAGCAGGCCATCGTTCACCGTATCAACGGCGATCTGGCGAACGACTTCGGCAACCTCACGAGCCGCACCGTGACGATGATCGGCAAGTTCCTCAAAGGGAGGATAGAGACCCCCGAGAAGAAGGGGGGCACGGACGACCACGTCGAGACCTCAGTCATGAGGCTCATAGAAGAGTATCGGAAGGAGATGGAGGTCTTCGCCTTCCACAAGGCGCTGCAGGACGTCTTCGAGATTATGTCCATCCTCAACAAGTACATCGACTCCGAGGCCCCCTGGAAGCTGGCAAAGGAAGGGGACGTCCGTGTCGGGACGGTCATGTTCAATCTCTGGAACGGCATTCGGATCGCGGCGGTCCTGCTCTATCCCTTCATGCCCGGCAAGTCCCAGCTCATCTGGAAGGCCCTGGGCATCGGGAAAAACATCGAGGCCTGTGATCTTGAGGAGGAGATGCGGTTCTACACACCTTCGGACATCGCTCCCATAGACAAGATACCGCCCATCTTCCCCCGCATAGAAGAAACGGCGTAAATGGCATTCACTCCCCTCCAGAAGACCCTCACGAAGGTCCTGAAAGGGTATCGTATCAACGATCTCGAGTCCATCAGGCTCTTCGCGATGTGGGACAGGATCGCCGGCGAGAAAATGGCCTCCCACTGCCAGCCCGTGCGTATCACCAGGGGGACCCTCTTTGTCGAGGTCGACGACCCCCTCTGGCTCACCCAGCTCAAATACATGAAGGCCGATATCCAGGCCAAAATAGAAGAGATCCTCCAGAAGGACAGCGTGAAGGACATACGGTTCTATCTCAAACAGTAAAAATCGTTTCAAGTTCCAGGTCTCAGGTTCCAGGTTAAAGACAAAGGCACAGAGGCTCCAGGGGAAGGCCGGAACCTTTACAGGAACCCTATACAGGTCAAGATTGTTGTTTTGTCTTTTTCCTGAGACCTGAGACCTGAGACCTGGGACCTGGGACCATCTTTATCCTGGTCTCTATTTCTTTTCTGACCAGTTCCAGGGCTTCGCGGTAAGGGATGTTCTTTGTGTCGGCGATGGATCTGATATCGTCGAATTCGATGTGGGTCTTGATGAGTCTGCCGGAGGGGTCGAAGCCTTTCTTTATCCGGACGGGGCCAAAGGATGTTTCGATCGTTCCCTCTTCCCTTCTCAGCACCCGTCTCATGTGCCTGTGGAAACGCATGCCGAACGTTGTGGTTTCGGCGAATACCATGTCGACGATCCTCTCGAAGACATCCATGCCCGTCGTGATACTGAGCCGGATACCCATCCTGCCCTTCTTCATGGAAACGGGGAAAAAGAGGACATCGAGCGCGCCGGCGGAGCGGAGCCTGTCCGCTACGGCCCCCATGTATTCCATCTCCATGTCGTCGACGTCCGCCTCGATGACCTCGACCTCCTGATCATAGGCGGGTTCGTCCGCCTGACCAACAAAGACTCTGAGGACGTCGGGCCGCGAGCACTTGTATGTCCCGACCCCGTAACCCTCGCGGATGGTCTTGAAGGCGGGCACCCTGCTGACGGGTTCCGTGTAATGGGCAACGATGGCAGCCCCCGTGGGGGTCGTCAGCTCCAGGCTCTCGCCGTAAAAGACAAGCGGACGGCCACGGAGGATCTCCAGCGTCACGGGCGGCGGGTTGGGAATGGAACCGTGGGACGTGTTGATGGTCCCGCTGCCGCAGGGTACGGGTCCGCAGAACACCCTGTCCACCCCAAGGTATCCAACACCGTATGCGACGCAGAGGAGGTCGATGATCGTGTCTATGTGCGAGAGCTCGTGAAGGTGGAGGTCGTCGCGCGGTATGCCGTGTATCTTCGACTCCGCCGCCACGATGAGGGAGAGCATGCCGAGCGCGTCATCCCTCACGCTTCTCTCGACATCGATGCCCCCTATGACCCGTTCCATCTCGGATATCGTATAGTATTTGTCCGACTCCCCCATCTCGAGATGGATGCCGCTTATGACCCCCTGCGTGAGCCGGACCGGCTTCATCGAGGGCGCGTCGGGCGATATCTTTGCGACAAGTCCCTCAAGGGCGTCGAAGGGGACGCCGGCGTCGATGAGGGCGCTTATCATCATGTCGCCGCTCATCCCGAAAACGGGATCTATGTAAAGTATCTTCATAACCGGTTTATCAGTGTCGCAAAATATGCAGCCCCGAACCCGTTGTCTATGTTGAAGACAGCCACTGTCGAGCAGGAGTTGAGCATCGCGAGGAGCGCCGTCAGGCCCGAGAAGCTTGCGCCGTAACCCACGCTCGTGGGTACGGCGATGACGGGCACACCCACGATGCCGGCAACGATCGACGGGAGGGCCCCCTCCATGCCCGCCGCCACGATGATGACCCGGGCCCTTCGCAAGGTCGGCAGGTTCTGGAGGAGCCGGTGGATACCCGCCACTCCCACGTCATAGAGCCTTTCCGTGTCATTGCCGAAGAAAGTCGATGCCACGTAGGCTTCCTCGGCCACCTTCGCGTCACTCGTTCCCGCGGACATAACGAGGACCATGCCCTTGCCTTCCGCAGGGCGTTCCCTGCGCACCCAGAAGCACCGGGCATCGCCCGAATACGTCCCCTCCGGGAACCTCCCCGTCAGGGCATCGCCCGTTACGGCATCGACGCGCGTCACAAGCACATCGAGGTCTTTCTGCCTGAAGGAACCGACGATGTCGTAGAGTTGGGAGAGCGTTTTTCCCTCGCCGAAAACGACTTCCGGAATACCTTTGCGGAGCACCCGGTGATGGTCCACCCTGGTGTGCCCCAGGTCCTCGAAGGGTATGTCCCGGAAACGGTCGTAGGCGTCCCCGACGGAGATGCGCCCGTCCCTCACGGCCGCCAGAAGCTCCATGACCTTCTCGTCGATCATGTCAACCCCTTTCCTCTCCAAAGGCGTGCCGTATGACGCGGACGGTGTCGCCGTCGATGCCGACGACGTCGAAACGGACACGTCGGTCGACGCAGTGGTACTTCTTGAGATAAACCTGGGCGGAACGTATGATGTGCGTCTTCTTGCGGGTATCTATCGCCTCGAGGGACGCGCCGAAACTGCGACCCCTGCGTCTTTTGACCTCGACAAAGACAAGACAGCCGCTTTCTTCGGCGACGATGTCGATCTCCCCGAAGGGGCTTCTGAAGTTCGTGTCGATGATACGGTAGCCTTGTGCCTTGAGGATGGCCGCCGCGCGGTCCTCCCCTTCCTGTCCTGTCGTCCGCCTATCCCGCACAGTACTCTCTTACCCCCTTGAACGTGACGCGATGGATCGGAGTGACCCCGAATTCCCTGATGGCGGCCTTGTGCTCCCGTGTCGGGTAACCCTTGTTCTGTTTGAAATTGTAGTTCGGATAGACACGGTGATACGCGTCCATGGCCCTGTCACGAACGACCTTGGCCACAATGGAAGCGCTTGCCATGAAAAAACACTTGCGGTCCCCGCGCACGACCGGACGGGCCCTCGGGTAGCCTTTAAGCCCCCGGTTGCCATCCACAAGCAGGACATCGGGCTCCATCCCTGTTGCCAGCAAGGCACGCTCCATGGAAAGCAGGCTGGCCCTGAGGATGTTCATGGCGTCGATCTCCTCGCGGCTCGCCATACCTATGCCGACGCTCAGCGCGTTGTCCATTATCCACGAAAAAAGACCGACTCGCTCCTTCTCCGTCAGAAGCTTCGAGTCGGTCACACCGTTCTTGTTTTCCGGCACCTTGGTCCAGACGACGCAGGCTGAAACCACCGGGCCGGCCAGCGGGCCGCGTCCGGCCTCATCGATTCCACCCACGAGACCTGTCAGCCGGCAGATCATCGTCCTTCTGCTAGTCCCTTTTTTCTTTGAGCTTCGCTGCTTTTCCCCTGAGGTTCCGCAGGTAGTACAGCTTCGATCTCCTGACCTTGCTCCTCGTCGTCCTCTCGATCCTGTCGATAAGGGGCGAATGCATGGGAAATGTCTTCTCGACGCCTACACCGTAAGAGACCTTCCGGACCGTGAAGGATGCCCGCGTGTTCCCACCCCTTTTGCGGATGACGACGCCTTCGAACACCTGGATCCTCTCCTTCTCTCCCTCGAATATCCTTGTGTAGACCTTTACGTTATCGCCTATCCCGACCTCCGGGAGGTCGAGTCTCATATGCTCTTTCTCAAGCAGATCGACCATCTCATTCATGGTGTCCTCCTCTTTCACTGAAAATTCTATCCAATATAATACCCAGCGCGACGCGAAGGGAAAGATGATTGTAATCGCCCCCGCCGCTGATGGGTTCAAGCATCCTGTCGCAAAGGCCCACAACCTCCTCCGTCAGGCCCCAGCCCGTTCCGAAGAGCACGAGGGCCGGCTGCCGTCCCGTCGTGACGAGGTCGCGAAGTTCACCGCATGACATCGCCTTCCCTTCTCTCCTGCGAGAGGACGTACCGACGACCAGGGGTCTTGAACCGCTCCCGAAATCCCCGATCATCGCGTCGATGTCCGGCCTGATCCTCACCTTTTTCAGGGCCTCTCCCCGTGCGGGGTTGTACGTTGCCCCGTACCCGTGTATCCAGTGATGGATCAACCTTTCGGCTATCTCCCGCTGCCTGGCGAGAGGTGACACAATATAGCACATGTCTATGCCAAAAGTCATGCAAGTTCTTGCCATATCATGTATTTCGAGGTTCGTGAGGCTCGTTGCCACAACGTCCCCCCGCTTATCGTAAACGGGATAGTGAATCACCCCGATGCTCACGTTATTCAGGGAACTCCTCCATGATCTCTCTCATGAACCTCCGGTCCTCGTCGCTCGCCTGAAACCCCTCGAGCAGGTCGGAACGCCTGAGCACCGTCTTCCTTATCGCCTCCTTGCGCCGCCATTTCCGTATCTCTTCGTGGTTCCCCGACAGCAGAACGGGCGGCACCGAGGACCCCATAAACGTCTCAGGCCTCGTGTACTGCGGGTACTCCAGGAGGGGCTCACGGAAACTCTCTGCCGACACCGATTCATCGTTTCCCAGAACCCCGGGGATGAAACGGCAGACGGCATCAATGATGACAAGTGCCGGGAACTCCCCGCCCGATGTGACGTAGTCCCCCACCGATATCTCCTCATCGACGTACGCGAGGACACGTTCGTCCACGCCCTCGTATCGGCCGCAGATGAAACAGATGTGGGGCGACCGGGCGAAGCGCTCGGCCGTGAACTGGTCGAACCTTCTGCCCTGTGGCGAAAGGAGCACGAACCTGGCCCTCCCGTGGACCTCTTTCACGTGCTCTATGGCCCTGAAGATGGGCTCAACCTTCATGATCATCCCCGGCCCGCCTCCGTAAGGCGTGTCGTCGCAAGAGCGGTGAGGGTCGTCGGCAAAATCGCGTATGTTGATGATATTGAAGCCGACAAGCCCTTTCCCGACCGCCTTGCCGAGTATGCTCTCCTCAAGGGGCGACGCGAAGATGCCCGGGAACAGCGTGAGAACCGAGAAGATCACAGGGCGAGCCCTTCAATGTCCACACGGACCGTGCCGCGGCCCACGTCTATATCGATTATGAATCCTTCCACCATGGGGACCATCAGTTCCCTTTCTCCTTCGACCACAAGGATGTCGCTCGCGCCCGTGCGCATGAGTGATCGGACCTTTCCGAGATACGACCCCTCGACGGTCGTCACCTCAAGCCCGATCAGCTGGTACTCGTAGTATTCGCCTTCCTCCAATCGCGGAAGATCTTCCTCCCGGACAAAAAGCTCCTTCCCCACAAGGAAGGAAACGTCTTCGACCGTCGGGAACCCGTGAAAGGAAAGGTAGAAGAAGCGCTTCCTGTACCTTGTCCCTTCGGGCTTAAGCTCCATGAACTCGTCGCCCTTAAGGACAAACAACGAGGTGTAGTCGAGAAACTCTTCCTTCACCTCGTTGTAATAGTGAAACTTGATCTCACCCCGTATGC
>MVQP01000091.1 GCA_002067235.1 Syntrophorhabdus sp. PtaB.Bin047 | reverse complement strand
GATCGCCCCCCTGCGTTTATCCAATTCCTCCAACTGTTCCAGTCGGTCCCGTATCGCGCCTATGGCCACCTCGTCGAGGGATCCCGTAGCCTCTTTCCGGTACCTGGCGATGAAGGGAACCGTGGCACCGTCGGCAAGAAGCGCGGCGGTCGCCCGTACCCTTCCTTCCGAAATGCCGAGTTCTTTTGCTATCTTTTCGTTGTGCTCCATCTTTTTCTTCACGTCTCCCTTATGATCGTTCGCGACCTTCAAGAGACTAACTATAACCGAAGCGGCGGGGAAAGTGAAGCCCGATGGGCGGGCGGTATTCTGCTATACTGTATGTATACGTTTCGAGAGATGAGGAAGGAGGTGGATGGAATGCGACACCTGATCCCCTTCGTGGCGCTGGCAGCGATCCTGCTCGCCTTTTCGGCAACAGCGGGAAAGGAGGTGAAGAAAATGGACGCGATGACCATCGAAAGCCCGGCCTTCAAGGACAACGGCACGATCCCGAAACAGTACACCTGCGACGGGAAGGATATCAATCCCCCTATCCTCTTCCGGAACATCCCCCCGGGGACCCGATCACTGGCGCTCATCGTCGACGACCCCGACGCGCCTGCCGGGACATGGGTCCATTGGGTCCTGTGGAACATCGATCCCGGGACACGGGAGGTCAAGGAAAATTCCGTGCCGACAGGGGCGCTCGAGGGAAGGAACGACTTCAGGAGGACAAGCTATGGGGGACCATGTCCTCCATCCGGGACACATCGGTACTTCTTCAAGCTGTACGCTCTGGACACGGTGCTGAGCATCGGCAGGAACTCGACGAAACAGGACCTCGAGAAGGCCATGAAGGGCCACGTACTCGCCGAGGCCCGGACCGTTGGATTGTACAAGAGGTGATTCCCGCCCTCAGGGTACCGCGAAGGCCTGAAAAACAGTTGACACCATATACTCACCCTGATAACCTTGATTAAAAAAGGCATAAGGAGGCTTTTATGAGGTCTGAGGGCAGGGTCGCACGCGTTACGGAGGTCATCGCGGGATCTCCCAAGAGTTTTGAAGATGCCGTGGTTATCGGTTTCAGACGAGCTTCCAAAACGTTACGGGGCATTACCGGCCTGCGTGTGAAGGAACAGCGCGCGAGGGTCGAGGATGGAAAGATAATAGAATTCCGCGTCACTCTCGAGGTCATCTTTATCCTGGAAAGCTGATAGATATCTCAACACGCAAAGAGCAAGGCGTAAGGTGTCACATCTTACGCTTTCTTTTTTTCAAAACACGGTCAACGCTCAAGGTCAAGAAGACAAAGAAAATTCAACGAGAAGGAACCGTTTACTGCCCCAAGCATCCTGGTGCAAACGTTCCGATCTTCCCGGACATTGCAGGGGCCATCCTTTCGGCACACCACTTCCCCCTGCATTCTGTTCTCATCCGCCGTCATTCAGTCCCCGCCCGCCGTCATTCCGGCGAAGGCCGGAATCCAGGAAAGACCGGCAGGTAACGAGCACACGACAGAGAAGAGTTCCACAGCGCCTTTGTATCGTGTCCCAAGGGTATCATCTTTGTGTGCACTTGTTACTGTCCGAGGGCTTTTCCTGGATTCCGGCCTTCGCCGGAATGACGGGGGAAGAGAGTGCGGAATGACGGGGGAAGAGAGGGGTGCCAGGAAACCCTCGGGCTGTCCCACAAGATCGGAACCCTTACAACGGTTTTTCAGGTCTTTGAACCTGAAACCTGAGACCTGAAACCTGAGACGCTTTTGCCTCTCACCCCGAAGAGCAGGATGGCCCCGGCCATGTTGAGGATACCGCACAGGGTAAAGAGAGGGCCGTACCCCCAGCCCGCGAGGACGATCCCTCCAACGAAAGGGCCCACAAAAAAAGCCACCTGCATCACGACCAGGACAAGGTTCATGTTGAGACCTCTGAACCGCGGCTCCGATATGTCGAAGATAAGCGCCATTATAAGAGGTATTCCCACCCCCCACAGGACCCCGAAGACAACCGAAAGCCCCAGGAACGACGCTTCGACACGAACAAAATAAACAAGGACCTGGAAGACCGCCAGCAGGGCCATGCACAAAGCACCGGTCCGTGCCTTGTTCATTCTGTCGAAGTAGCGGCTTCCCCCAAGCCTGACCGCAATCATCACGAACATGGCCACGGTGAAGAAGAAACCGGGGTTGCCTATCCCTCTTAGGGCTCCGAAATCCCTCAGGAAGAAGAAGAGTATCGTGTAGGAACTATAAAAAAGAATGTTCACAACGAGAAGTATCACCACCGGCACGGACCTCATATTCTCGAAAAGGCCGGACAGGCCCGCGCTCTTTTCCGGCACCTCTTCGCCCCCCGGCGCCGGGCATACAAAGGCGACGGGGATGAGGACGAGAGCCGTCACCACGGCAGCCGCCGTTAGAACGGATGTGAAATCGCCGGGGCCATGAGAGAGATAGACGACGACGGGAGGTATAACCGCGTAGGGAAGGAGCCTCATGATGGAGATGATCCCTATCGCCTCGCCGCTCCTCGACCGCGGTATGTACCCGGCGAAGAGCGCCATCATCGCCGCCACCGCCGCGACGAAGCCTCCTCCGTGCACGATCCGTACGAGCGCGATGGCGCCGGCGGTCACTGCCTGACTGTAAAAGGCAAGCGCCGCTGCCATGACGCAGATACCCGCCACGAGGACCTTCTTCGCGTTTTTCGCGTTCAGGTACGGGCTCATCAGGGGCTGCAGGACAATGCCCGTGATCGCGTCGGAGCCGAGAAGAAACCCATGCCACCTCGGATCGATCCCGAGGGACATCAGGTAGGATTGGAACTGAAAGAAGAGTGCCATCATGGCCGACACGAAGGCGAGGACCACGCCGAGGAGGATGAAATCCCCGGTGAACAGGGTGGGTTTGGGAGGTCCCGTCACCTGTCTTTCCCGGCGCCTTCAAGGCGCATGACAAGGTTGCCGGCCACCTGTCTTCGATATTCCATCGACGCGCGGATATCGCTGATGGGACTCACCCCTTCCCGGATGATCGCGACGGCCCTGTCCAGCACGGCCGTGTTCAGGGTATTTCCTGCAAAGGTGTCGTTGAGGAGCCGGGATGTGAAGACCGTGGGGGCCACGCTGCCGAAGGCACAGCGGGCCTTCACGATGGTCCCGTCACGGCGGGTTTCGGCGCCGAAGGCCAGGGAGGCCACGCTGATCGCCATGGCCTTTCTCTGTCCCACCTTCTCGAAATGGTGGAAATTGAAGCCCTGCTCCTTTCCGATCACGACGGCGCAGAGGACCTCGCCCTCTTCAAGCTGCGTCCGCCCGGGCCCGGTGATGAACGCATCGATCGGCATCCGCCGCCTCCCCTTGAGGGAACGCAGTTCCACCTCGGCACCCAGGATGTAGAGCGGCGGCAGGCTATCGCCCGCCGGGGACGCCGTGCAGATGTTCCCCCCCAGGGTCCCCATATTGCGCACCGCCGGCGCCCCTACGTGCCGCAGAGCCTCCCGGAGAAGGGGAAAAAGGTCCGCGATGACAGGGCTCGCGATAACTTCGCTCAGCGTCGTCGCGGCGCCTATGCGCACCTCGGTTGCCGATCCATGGATGCCCCTTAGCTCTTCCACCCTTTCGAGACACAGGAAGGGTCCCCGCTCCCGCATGTCCGGGGACGACCTCACCATGACATCGGTGCCGCCGGCGAAGAGAGTGGCCGAAGGTTCATCGCTAAGCAGCCGGAAGACCTCGTCGAGCGATGACGGCACATGGACGTCAGCCACCGGAACCTCCTCCGCGGAGCTTCGCCGCCGCGTCTTCGACGGCGTCGATGATCTTCTCGTACCCCGTGCACCGGCAGATGTTGCCGCTCAACCCCGCACGGATCTCCTCCCGTGTCGGGTCCGGGTTCTCTTTCAGAAAACCAACCGCCGCTATCACCATGCCGGGTGTGCAGAAACCGCATTGTATGGCCCCCCGTTCCACGAATGAGCGCTGCACGGGGTGAAGCTCGCCATCCTGACCGACGCCTTCGATGGTAACGATCCTCCTTCCTTCCAGCTGTGCCGCCGTCATGATGCAGGAGAGCTTCACCACGTCGTCCACGAGGATGGAGCAGGCGCCGCATTCACCGGATCCGCAGCCTTCCTTGGTGCCGGTGAGGCCGAGGTCCTCGCGGAGCACATCGACGGCCCTTCTGGCGGCATCCGTCTCTACGACAACGGGCGAGCCGTTGAGAGTGAACGATATCTTCCGTTTCACTCCTTCCCTCCCTGTCCGGCAAGGGCCGACAGCACGCGCTCCGGGGTGAGGGGAACCCGTGTTATCCTCACGCCGCAGGCATCGTGAAAGGCATTGGCGATGGCGGGCACACAACCGCTGATGACCACCTCGCCGATCCCCTTCATACCGAAGGGGCCCGTGGTCTCATCGGTTTCGACGGCGATGGAGACCATGTCGGGAACGTCGAGGGAAGTGGGGATGATGTAGGTCGCAAGGTCTCCCGTCTCGTGCCGGCCATCCTTCATGACGTAGTCTTCCATGAGGGCATACCCGATGCCCTGCGCGATGGAACCCTGCACCTGCTGATCGTACTGGGCGCGGTTCAGCACCCTGCCCGCGTCGGTGACGGCCACGTAGTCGACAACATCTATCCTTCCCGTCAGGGTATCGACCTCGATGCGCGCGAGATGGGCGCCGAAGGAGAAGAGGACGTGCGCGCCCAGGTACATGATGCCCAGTGTGCTCTCGTCGTAGGGGGTCCGGAAGTATCCCTTGCAGGACCGGTCGACGGCATCGATGAGGGCCGCCACGTCGCGAAGGGCCGCCTTTCGGCCCGAGCCTTTGATCCTGACGGCACCGGGCACCAGTTCGAGAGAGTCGATGTCCTCGACCTCAAGGCACCGGGCACCGGAACGAAGGATGACCTCTTTGAGACTTCGCGCCGCCCGTATGACGGCATTCCCGAAGGTGTACGTCGTGCGGCTCGCCGACGAGGTGCCCGAGGGAAGGCCGTGGTCCGTGTCGGGCTGGATGACCTCCATCGTCGCGGGGTCCTGGTTGAGGATCTCCCCCGCTATCCTGAGATAGGTGCCGGCATTCCCCTGCCCCATATCGGAAACGCCTGAATAGACCCGGATCGTACCGCTCTCTGTCAGCTCCACTCTCGCGTTCGCCTCGTCGGGGATGAGAGCCGGGTAGCCGATCGCGTGGGCCATGCAGCCGACGCCGCAGCCGCGCTTCTTCCATGGCGGGGCCGACGCCTTCCAGGCTTCGCGCTCTTTCCACAGGGGATGGTCCGCGAGCCTGTCGACGCATTCGGAGAACCCCGTCGAGTACTTGAGCTCAACACCCACGCAGTTCCTGTCACCAGTCCCGAGAGCATTGACGCGCCGAAGTTCGAGGGGGTCCATGCCCAGCTTCTCGGCCGCCATGTCGACGACCTGCTCCATGCCCGCCGTCGACTGCGGGACCCCGAAGCCCCGGAAAGGACCGCCGAGGGCGTTGTTCGTATAGACGCAATACCCCTCGATATTGACGTTGGGTATCCGGTATGCCGATCCGGCGTGCTCCACACCCATCGCCATGATCTCACCCGCAAGTCCCGCATAGGGGCCGGCATCGTAGTAAAGCCGGCAAGAAAGCGCCTCGAAGGTGCCGTCCTTTTTCGCCCCGAGGCGGTAGTGCATCCTTGCAGGGAGTCTCTTCATGCTGGCAAGAAAACTCTCCCGCCTGTCCCACCACATCTTGACGGACACCCCGCCCGCGCTGAGCGCGGCGAGGCCGACGAGACACTGAACGGTGATGCCGTCCTTCCCTCCGAAGGCCCCGCCGAGATAAGGGGCGATGACACGCACCCTGTTCACGTCGAGTCCCAGGGCGGCGGCAATCTCCTTCCTGTCCCGGTAGGGGGTCTGCGTCGATGCAACGACGACGAGCACCCCGGCTTCATCGACCCGGGCCCACCCGGCCTCCGTTTCCAGGCAGGCGTGCTCCTGGCGCGGCGTCTCGAAGACGCCCTCGACCACGACGTCGCAGCCGCGAAAGGCCCCGTCGGGGTCTCCCCTTCTTACGCGGACGGCCCTCATGAGGTTGCCTTCCTCGTTGTCCCCGTGGATCCTGGGCACACCCTCCTTCAGGGCCTGTTCGGGATCGAAGACACCCGGCAGAGGCTCGTGGTCGAAGGTGACGAGTTCGAGCGCCTCACGCAGGGTCTCGCGGCTCTCGGCCACCACCAGGGCGACGGCGTCTCCCGCGTGCCGGATGGTCTCATCAACAAGCACCGGCTGATGGTTCCTGACGATCCCCAGCCTGTTCGACCCGGCGATATCGAGGGAAGTCAGGACGCGAACGACACCGGGATGCGCCGCGGCACGATCGGTGTGAACGGCTAGCAGCCGGGCGTGCGGCACGAAGGCCCGTTTCGCGCCGGCCCAGAGGAACTCTCCCGGGTACTCGTCGGCTGCGTACCTCTCCCGGCCCGTGACCTTCGAGAAGGCGTCGAGGCGGGGTCCCTGGAGGAAGTGCCTCCCGTCTTCTCTCACAGGGCGGCCTCCCTGTCGGAAAGGATCTCACCGAGACCGCGGATGAAGTCCTCCATCGCCTCGTGCACCCCGATGCTGACGCGTATCCAGTTGGGAAAACGAAAACCCGTCATCGTCCGTATCATGACGCCCCTTGCCATCAGCTGCCGGTAGACAAGGGTATCGCTTACAGGGAGCCTCACCATGACGAAACACCCTTCACCGGCGTGGGTCTGTACTCCGAGGTTGGCGAGCTCTTCGAGCAGGTAGGCCTTCTCGGCATTGATGTGCTGCCTCGTCCGGGCCACGTGGTCATCGTCGCCGATGGCCGCCAGCGCCGCCTCCTGGGCAAGGCCGTTCACCGAGTATACGATGCACGTCCGTCTTATGACGTCGACCACGTCACGGCTTCCCGCGAGATAACCGATGCGGAGCCCGGCAAGGCCGTACATCTTGGAAAAGGTCCGGAAGGTCACGAGGTTGGGGTATTCCTTGAGAAGCTTCATCGCATCGGAATAGTCATCGGCCTCGACGAATTCGCAGTATGCCTCGTCGACGACAACGATCTGTCTCCCGGCCACCCTGTCGAGAAACCTTCTCAGCCTCGCCTCGTCCCAATAGGTCCCGGTGGGGTTGTTGGGGTTGCACACGAAAAGTATCTTCGTCCTGTCGTCTATGCGCTCAAGCATCCCCTCGTCGTCGAAACCGAAATCCTTGAGCGGAACGAGCCTCGCCTCGAAGCCGGAGAACGCCGCCACCCATTCATAGACGGCAAAGGTCTTGTCGGCCGTTATGATGTTGTCCCCTTCCTGGCAGAAGGCCTTGATGACGAAGGCGATGGCCTCGTTCGCCCCGTTGCCGAACACGATCTGGTCGGGGTCGAGGTCGAACTTTTCGGCCAGTTTCACGCGCAGATACCAGGAATCGCCGCTGGGATAGATGCTCGCCCTCTTTGGCGGAAACTCAGCGATGACCCTCGCCGAGCCCCCGGGAGGACCGAGGGGGTTCTCGTTGTTGTTGAGCCGCCACAGATGGTCCACCCTGTAGAGCCTCATGAGCTCGGGGTCGGGACGGGACGGGATGTACGCCTCGAATTTCTTGATGTATTCTGGGACAAGCTTGTTAAGGGGGACGTCAACCACGCAAGAGACCTCAATCCCGCAGGGTGAAGAAGAGCCAGTCCGCCTTGCCCTGGTAGGGGATCACAATGGACGGCACGAACCCGTTCGCCTCGATGACGGGATAGAGCCGCGCGTGCCACCCGTAGCCGAGGTCGATCCTGAAAAGGATATTCGCTATCCCTTCGGCCCTCAAGACTTCGATGTGCCGCGCCAGGTTCTCCCTTGCATCGGCACCATCCCACAGGGGGGAGAGGACCACGAGGTTCTGACTGTGCTGAAACCTGGCACCGAAGACGGAGTGGGGGTTCTGCCTCTCACCCTCATACTTCACGGGGACGATCTCCCGGGCGAGAAAATGCCTCTTGTACCGGGTCTTGAGGAAGTCCTCCATGCCGGCGTGGGCGTACACCCTGCACCCCGGGTCTTCCTTCAGTTCCCGGAAGAGAAAGTCCCAGGGCTTTCTCTCTCCCTTGAGGACGAAATCGATGGTGCCCAGCTTTTCAAAGTAACCGGGGGGCAACTCCGCCGTGGGGTACCTGTTCATGAGACAGATCGCCTCCGACCTGGCAACGGTCGAGATAAGCGCCATGACGAGACCTTCACCAACCTCCTGTCTTCCCTCTTCGACGAATACGTAGGGACCGTAGCATTCGATCGTCGAAGTCCCCGTACTGCGCCACGTCATGCCTCCCGCCATCCTCCCCTTCGTGTCCGTGGCGGTCAGCACCCCGTACTCGCCGCTCGCCACCATGTCGACGACCTTGCCGGGATAACGGAGATCCTGAGGATAGACGAAGGGGTCATACCGGCCCGCGATGGACCGGACAAACATCTTCAGGTCCTCCACATCGGGGGGACCGTACGAGAGGCCTTCGCAGTCGGGGGCTTCCTCGCTCTTCCACGGCTCCACCTCCGGATAGGTTTTTTCCTTTATCAGGTATATCCCCGTTCCCTCCAGGGGGTCGTGGAATATGGACATCCTGTCCACGGAACGCGACGCGATGAGAAGGCCCATTTCACCGAGACCTTCCTCGTCGGGCGAGACACTCGCCGTGAGATTGAAGGCGCGGGGGTCGAAGTCGATGTTGTCGAAGGCGAACCGCAGGAGGGCGCAGTAGAAACCGTTCTCCATGGTGAGGGTGACCGGTCTTGCCTCGCCGGTCATCCCGCACAGATAGGCGAACATCTCCTCGGAGGCCAGCGTCAGTTTCAACGCGTCCCTGTCCTCGAGCCCGAATATCCGGGATGACGATTCGGTGAAGGAAAGAACAAGAGGAAGGAATTTCATGTCCGTTCCGACGGATAGAACGATGTCTCCTTTCCGGTCCTGCATTGCCACCCCCAGCGGCGTTACCGAGACTTTTCCTGCGACAACCTTATGGTTTATATCAGGAATACGCCCTTCCTGCAACCTCTTGTTCACCGGAAACAAAAATAACCAATGACCAATGATCAAATTCCAATGACCAGAAATACAGACAATGATCAATGACCAGAGGTGATACATGCAGTCCATTCTGTCCTTCTCTTTGTTCAATTGGTTATTGGTATATTGGTCATTATCCTTTTCATTGGTCATTGGAATTTGGTCATTGGTCATTACCTTCTTATCTGCCTCTTTCCTCTTTCGCCTCAATTCTGCTAGAATGTGGCCCATGACCACTCCATTTCTCCCGACGACTCGGGCCGAGATGAAGGAGCGCGGCTGGGACGGCCTTGACGTCGTTCTCGTGACCGGCGACGCCTACGTGGACCATCCGTCCTACGGGGCCGCCGTCATCGGGCGCGTCCTCGAAGCGGCGGGCTTTTGCGTCGGCATCATCGCCCAGCCAGACTTCAGGAGCACCCGTGATTTCAGACGCCTCGGAAGGCCCCGGCTCTTCTTCGGGGTCACCTCCGGCAACATGGACTCCATGGTGGCCAACTATACCGCGCACAAACGTCAGCGGCTGAGCGATGATTATTCTCCCGGCGGAAGACCGGGACTGCGCCCCGACCATGCCGCCGTCGTCTACGCTAACAGGGTCCGCGAGGCGTATAAGGACGTCCCCATCGTGCTCGGCGGCATCGAGGCGAGCCTCAGGCGCCTCGCCCACTACGACTGGTGGAAGAACGAGGTCCGGCGTTCCATCCTTCTCGACAGCAGGGCGGACATCCTCGTGTACGGCATGGGCGAAGCGCAGGTGGTCGAGATAGCCCGGAGGCTCGCGGCGGGTGAGACGCTTCAGGGGATAAGGGGGACGGCGGTGGTGACGGCCGCAGGCCGCACCACGTCGCAGGTTTCAAGTCGCAGGTCGCAGGTCGCAGGTCACAGGTCACAAGAGACAGGGACCGACCTGGGACCTGTGCTTGAGATACCATCGTATGAGGAGGTTAAGGGGGATAGCGATAAGTTCAACGAGGCATTCCGGGTCATTGCCGAGAACCAGGATCCCTTTACGGGAAGGACGCTTGCGCAGGGGCATGCCAATCGCTACGTCGTTCAGTATCCGCCTGCCCTGCCGACCGGGACGAAGGACCTCGACGCCGTCTACGAGCTTCCCTACGCACGCGGCTGGCATCCCTCCTATGGCAGAGAGGGTGGCGTGCCCGGTTTCGAGACGGTGCGCTTCTCCATCATCTCCCACCGGGGTTGTCCCGGCGAGTGCTCCTTCTGCGGCCTTTCTCTCCACCAGGGGAGGATCGTTTCGTCCCGAAGCGAATCATCGATACTGAAGGAGGCCGGGGCCCTGACAAGGAGGAAGGATTTTCGCGGCACCATCACCGACGTGGGCGGCCCGACGGCGAACCTCTATGGGGCGGTCTGTGGCAGGTGGCAGGGGAAAGGGACCTGCGACACCCGTCACTGCCTGACGCCGACACCGTGCAGGAACCTCAAGCCCGGTTACGAAAAAGGCCTTTCCCTTTACGGAAAACTGCGCGCCCTGCCGGGCGTCAAACACGTCTTCATCGAAAGCGGCTTCCGTCACGACCTTCTTGTCGACCCGAAGGCCCGCGGCTATCTCGAAACGATCTGCAGGAACCACCTGAGCGGCCGTATGAAGGTTGCTCCCGAACATTCTTGCGGCGGTGTCCTCGATATCATGAACAAGCCCTCCTTTTCGGTATATGAACAGTTCTCGGCCCTTTATCGGTCGATATGCAGGAAATTGGGAAAGGACCAGCACCTCGTCAGCTACTTCATCAGCGCCCACCCCGGCTGCACACTGGAGGATTCTCTTTCCCTCGCACTGAAACTGGGCGAGCTGGGCATCCATCCCGAGCAAATACAGGATTTCATGCCTCTGCCGATGACCCTTTCCGGCACCATCTACCACACCGGAAAGGACCCTTTCACCGGAAAAGAGGTCTACGTCCCCAGGACCTTCCGCGAGCGCAAGATGCACCGCGCCCTCATCCAGCACAAAAACCCGAAGAACACCCCGCTGGTCAGGGAAGCGTTGAGGCTCCTCAAGAAACAGCATCTTCTTCCAAAATTGATGCCGGGAAAGAAGGGGAAAGACCTTTAGTTTACCTTACCCCCTGTTTCGTTGTATGATAGCAAAAAGTCAACGGGGTCACAGGGGGATCACAACTTTGATGGTACAGCAGGTTCTTTGGCATAGGTTTGTTTGTCTTGCAGGGATGCTTCTGATTGCGGCCGTTTCGCTCTCTCCCTCTTCCGCCGAGGCTGCGCGGGTGCGGTCGCTTCATGCGGGAAAGGACGTCAAGGGGATCACATTCGAGGAGTTCTGGGCCAAAGCCCGTGACGAAGGAACGAAGTGGGCAGGCAGACGGCTGAGGGTCCGCAGGATCATATCAGTGCCCGTGGTGGGATTTGACGGACGCAACGGACGCTCTCCGGTATGGGAGGCACAGCTTGTGCGTTGTGACAGGGCCCAGTCGACGGACGAGGAAGAGGCTCCCTCAAGAATATGCAGGGGAAGGTCCATCACGGTCCGTCTTGTGGAGTCGGGGGTCAAGGGAGCCGAACCGGGGACGCATGTATCGAAGGAGAAACCTTTCCGGGGCCCTTCCATCCCCGAAGAGAGGATAGCGATCAATCCTCAGCGGGCCGAAGAGGCAGCCAACAAGCACAGGCAGTACACTCCGGCCGAGGTCGACAGTTACAGTTATGAGCTCAGGTATGACCACAGAAATGACAGGCCCCTGTGGGTCATCAAGAGGACTTGCGGCTACAGGGGCAAATCGGAAGGCCGCTGCCAACCCGGAGACCACTGGATAACGAAGGTCGATGCGGAATCAGGAGAGATCGCCAAATGACAGCCCTGGCCTTCAGGCTTCATCTCGAAAGGGCCCACCTGGGACCTGGAACCTGGAACCTGGAACCTTCCTGTGGTGGGATATGAAGATACTGTTGTCGCCGATGGAGAAGGGTGATGCCCGGCAGATAATGGACATCTTTAACTATTATATCGAGAATAGCTTTGCGGCCTATCCGGAGCATGCCCTTCCCGATGATTTCTTCGATATGCTTCTCATACTGAGCAGCGGGTATCCGACGGTTGCCGCCAGGACCGAGGATGGCGTCGTGACAGGTTTCGGCCTGCTTCGGCCCTATAATCCCCTGCCCGCCTTCTTCAAGACCGCCGAGATCACCTATTTCCTGAAACCGGGGTTCACGGGCCAGGGTATCGGCAAGGCGATACTCGACTATCTTCTTGACATGGGAAAAGAGAAAGGGATCAACGCGGTCCTCGCGAACGTCTCGTCCCTCAACGAGGAAAGCATCGCTTTTCACCTCAAGAACGGTTTTTCCGAATGTGGTCGCTTCAGGGAAGTAGGTCAAAAAAAGGGTCAGGTCTTCGACGTGATCTACTTCCAGAGACTGCTCTAGAAAATCGTTTCAAGTTTCAGGTTTCAGGTTCCAGGCAAAAGAGAAAAGAACTGACCTGGTCAGTCCCTCTTTGGCCTTTGACTCGAAACGCGCAACCCGGAACCCCCCAAATGTCCTTTGCCTGAAACGTGAAACTTGGAACCTGAAACCGTCTTCTATCCCTGAAACCTGGAACCGTCTTCTATCCCTGAAACCTTGTATGTTACTCCCAATGGAATATCACAGGCAGTCCATGATAAGAAGAATGAAAGTAAGGTTACCGGCGT
>MVQP01000090.1 GCA_002067235.1 Syntrophorhabdus sp. PtaB.Bin047 | reverse complement strand
TGATGAAGAACAAAGCAACATGGGCGGAGGCCCGTTCATGAAAAAGAAATCAATTGACATTCAACACAGTTGCTGGAACGGGGACTTCACAACGGATTGATATCGTCCCGTTCGTCTCTGTCTTCCTTCTCTTTTCCCACGGTCCTCTGGAGGTAGGTCCTTGCGATGCCCCGCCCGCCGAAGCCGAAGGCGATGGCGAGAGCGAGGACTATGCCGCCGAAGATTATGGCAAAGGCTATGAGGACCGTGTCCCGGCCGATTCCGAGCTGTTCCATCGCCATGGTGGCAGACAGGATGAAGACGGTGATCTTGACCAGCCTGCCCACGAGACCGGCCCTCTTTATTCCCGCGTTGACGGAAGCGATGAGGGCGGCCCGCCCGAAGAAGTTGCTGAAGAGATAGCCGAAGAGAAGGATCACTGCAGCGGTGAAGACGTTCGGAAGATAGAGGAAGAAACGTTCCAGGAGGTGCTCGACGGTGGGTATCTTGAGCGTCTGCACCGCCACGACGGCAAAGGTGAAGATAACGAGCCATCCGATGATCCTTGCGATGAAAGCCGAAAGAGAATCCCTGATGCCGCCTTTGATGAGCATGTCGAAAAGCCCGAGACGCTGGGCCGCCTTGTCGAGGTTGATGGCTCTGAAGACCCTCAGAAAGATTATCCTCAGGACTGCCGCGAGAACGATGCCCACGATCAGAAGTGCCAGGGAGGTGAGGAAATTGGGCATGAAGGTAAGGAACTTCTCGTAAGAGCTCTCGAAAGGCTCTATGATGACCCTTTGAAGAAAATTCATGGAAAGCCCCCTTTCATTTTACTTCCAGCGGTCCGACAAGAACGGCTTGAGCTTCTCGTACGCCCCGCAGAGGTTCTCTATCTTCTTCTCCACCTCGGGTCCGCTGCTTTCCCGGGCCTCGATCACGAATGATGCCGTGCGTCCTATGTACAACGGGGTCAGTGACTTGAGAAGATGCTCCTTGTTAAGTACACTGCCATGGGCGGCAAGGGCGAAGCTGTATATGATGTCCACCCACACGGTGTCGGGTATGTGAAAGCCGTTTCCGGGTTCGTCGGCCAGCTGCCTGAGGAAGTCGAGGGTGTCCGGCGACAGGACATTCTCCCACAGGGCGCCAAGCTCCCTGGTGCCCAGGGTGAACTTGTCGATCATCCTCTGGATGTTGACGCTCACCGGCTCGAGGCCGACCTCGTAGGTGAATCCGAACACAGGCACCGCCTCTGCCGTCGTCACCTTCTTCCATGTGTCCGGGTATTCCTCCATGAGGTCAAAGGTTGCCCCAACGACCTGGTAGAGCATGGCGGAAAGGTCTGCCCCCGGGTCCTTGGCATCATGGATCTTCGCTCCAAGGAAGGCCTGGCAGACGCGAAAGTCGTTGGCAATGGCCGTTGTCGTCATCCAGATGTCTATCCCGTAGCGCGCAACGTCGGTCTCCCAGACATCCTTGGAAAGATAGAACCGTCCGAGTCTCCCCGAGAAGCCGAAATCACCCCCTATGGGCTGACGCACATTCTTTCCGTACAGGGCCCGTGTCAGGGGATAAACGATGCTGTTCGTGATTGTCCCGTCGTACTTGTGGCGATGATAAAGGGGGGCGACGTAGTCGTAGCCGTCGTCCATAACGGGTTTGACAAGGAGCTCTATCCACTCGGGGGTGATGCTGCGCAGGTCGGAGTCCACCACGGCGCATGCCTTCACGTTGAGGGCCCGTGCGATCTCGAAAATCGTCCTGAATGCGCTCCCCTTGCCGGGGATCCCGTGGTAGGGAATGGCTATCTTGGAGAAGGACTCCACGCGGTGGGAGAGCAGGATCGACCGGAAATCGTCGATGGTTGTCTCATGGACGACGTCCATCGTGCCGTCCGTCGACCCGCCGTCGGAGTTCACGAGGACCGTCTTGCGGTCGGGAAAGTACTTGGCGAGGCCTGCCTGCACGGCCCGCACGACATGGCCGATGGACCGCGCGTTGTTGTAGCTCGGGATGCCGACAAGGATATCGGCCTCGCCTATCTGCGCAAGCCGCGCCTTTACGTCCTCTCTACTGATCGCAGTCCCGGCCATAGGTTCACCGTCGCCTTCATGTCTCTGTTACGGTCGTACCGCTCCCGACCTCGCGCGGGAAGGCCCCGGGGCCCAGCATGGGGCTTATGATGCAGTTTGTGCCGATGCTGACCCCGGCGGGGATGACGGCCCGTTTCCCGATGACCGTGAGGCCCGAGTAGAGATGCTCCGGATGGGTCCGGTTGACCGTCTTCGGATCCCCGATACCGACCGTGGTACGCGCCCCCACGACCACCTCCTTGTCGATAATGGAGCGCTCGATCCGCGTCCCCTCCCCTATGCGGCAATCGTGCATTATGATGGAATCGCGGACGAAGGCGCCCCGTTCCACCGTTACACCGGGAGACAGGACGCATCTCTCCACGTGCCCCTCGACGGTGCACCCGGGAGATACGATCGATCGCGCCACCCGGGCGCCCGAGGATACAAGAACGGGGGGCCTGTCGAAGGCGGGTCCGCCGGCGTTTATGTTCGTCATCGTCCTCCACGATCCGGGGTCTATGCCGGATGATGGATCGAGGAGGTCCATGTTCGCGTCCCAGTACGCCTGAACGGTGCCGACGTCTCGCCAGTATCCGTCGAAGGGGTAGGCGTAGACCACGTTCTCCTCCAGGGCCCGGGGGATGATGTGGTGCCCGAAATCATCCTCTCTCGACTCCGTGAGCAGGTCTATCAGGTACGTCCTGTCGAAGACGTATATCCCCATCGATGCCAGGTTGGACCTTGCTCGGGGCGATTTCTCCTCCCACTGCACTATCCTGTTGTCGTCGTCCGTGACGGCGGTCCCGAACTGATGTGTCTCCTCCCATGGTACGGGAATGGTGGCGATGGTCACGCGGGCCTTCTTCTGACGGTGGAATGAGACCATCCGGCGGTAGTCCATGTGGTACACATGGTCGCCTGAAAGGATCATGATCTCTTCGCTCTTCGCCGACATGACGAAGGATATGTTCTGGCGCACGGCGTCCGCGGTTCCCCTGTACCAATCCCAGTCCTCCTCCCCCGTCTTGGGGGGGAAGATCTTGACGCTGCGGGAGCGGCCGGACAGGTCCCACGAGGAGCCGTCACCGATGTGGTCCATGAGTGAAAGAGGCTTGTACTGCGTAAGGACCGCCACGCTGGTCATGCCCGAATTGCCGATGTTGCTGAGGGTGAAGTCTATTATCCTGTAGATCCCGCCAAAGGGGACAGCCGGTTTTGCCCTGTGCCGCACGAGGATATTAAGCCTGCTTCCCACCCCGCCTGCCAGAAGGATTGCTGCCGGACCTTTCATTGGACCACCTCCCCGCGAAGATACTCCTTCTTCGAGAACGAGTCGGCCTTGAGCTTGGGATGGACGGTGACACCGCCCCGTATGCGGACCCCTTCGGGAATGACCGTTCTCATTCCGATGACGGCAAGATCATCGCCTGCGTCGCCGATATCGGCCCTTTCCGATATCACGCAGCCCGTGTCCGCTATCGTGCGCCTGATCTCGGCCCCCGCGAGGACGGCCGAATCGAAGAAGAGGATGGAGTCCTCGACAACGGCACCCTCCTCTACCGTCACTCCCGGGAAGAGAATGGAACGCGCCACACGGCCCCTGATGGTGCAGCCGCAATGGAAGAATGTGTCCTCAATGCTGGCTGAAGGACCGACGAAGGGCGGCTGCCGGTCCCTGATGCTCCTGTCTGCCATGTTGGTCCTGAGCTGCCAGGAGCGTATGTCGAGCCTGGGGTTCTCGCCGAGGACATCCATGCTTGTCCGGTAGTATTCGTCTATCGTCCGGGTATATCCCCAGTAGCCGCTGTGCTTGTAGCCGTAGACACGGTGCTTCTCCATGAGCATGGGAATGATGTCCTTGCCGAACTCATGCGAGGAGTTCGCGGCGTTCTCTTCGAGGGCGGCGATAAGCAGTTCGGTGCGAAAGACGTAGATGGTGAGCGACGCCCATTCCAGCTTTGAGTTCCTGGGTTTCTCCCTGTATTGCGTGACCCGCCCTCCCCGGGGATCCTCGTCCTCGATGAAGGCAAGGCCGAAGCGGGAGGATGCCTCGGGTGCGACCTTTGTGAAGGCGACCGTCAGGTCCGCGTTCTTGTCAAAGTGGAACTCGATGAGCCTTCGGTAGTCCATGCGGTAGATGTGATCTCCGGAAAGGACCACAACGATCTCGGGGTCGTTCATGCGTATGAAGTCGATGTTCTGATAGACGGCGTCAGCCGTTCCCTTGTACCAGTCGGAGGCGTCCCGGCCCTGGAAGGGCGGGAGTATCACGGCCTGGCGGTGTCTTCCCGTCATGTCCCATGGCTCGCCGTTCGCTATGTGGCCGATCAATTCGAAGGGCCTGTATTGCGACAGGATGCCCACGTTCTCGATGTCGGAGTGCATGAGGTTGCTCATGGGAAAATCAATGACGCGATACAGGCCCCCGTAGGGCAGGACCGACTTGGGCCGGTAAAAGGTGAGCACGTCAAGCTCACCCACCCTTCCTCCGGCGAGGATCATTGCGAGTACCTGTGCCATGAGATGACTCCTTTCCCGGTCGATCAACGGCCGGTTTCGAGAAGAGCGACGGGAAAACCCCTGAAAAGCGCGGAACACGCAAGCCCCGAGAACCCCTGCCGGCCTGTTCTCGCCACCTCTTCGCCGGTGAGTACGTTCCTGAAGATCTCTTCGTCCGGACCTTCGGGAACGATCACCATCGTATCTTCCCACATGTCCTCGAAGGTCGTGCCCGGTGAGGACAGCACCTTCGCGATGAACCTCGGGACGACCACCACGATCATCGTATTGAGGAAACGACGCGCAAAGGCCATGACGTGTCCCGACCGGGTCCCTGTCGTTTCCAGAGGGATGTATTCGCCTTTTTCAAAGACCTCTCTTGTCTTCCGGCGAAGACCGAGTGTCCTGTACGTCACGTACAGCTTTATTCTGCCGTCTTCCATGGAAGTTGTCAAATCTTTCGCGTATGCGGCGGCGTCGCGCCGGGATAGCTGTTCCCTCATCTCGTCGAGCATGTGCATGCGAAGCCCGTAGTCGACGGGCATCCTGTTGTCGGGGTCGACGAGGCTCAAGTTCCAGACCTCCGTGCCCTGATAGAAATCGGGTACACCCGGCGAGCAGATCTTGAGAAGCGTCTGTGCCAGGGAAGTGTACATGCCGAAAAAGGATACCCGCTGCTGAAAAGGGAGGAAGTCGGCGAGAAAGGGGTTGTCCCGTTTCCTGTCGAGGATCGTGTCCACGAAGACCGCCATCGCCTCTTCATACATCCTGTCCGGGTTTATCCAGCTGGTGTTTGCCTTTGCTTCCTTTGCCGCCTTGGCCATGTATGCCTTTATCCGCCCTTTGTACGATTCATACCCATCGTCGCTGACCGCACCGAAAGGCCAGCTGCCGACGAGGGTCTGGTAGAGCAGGTACTCCTCGTTGCTGTCGGGCACCTTCCGGTTGTTGACGACCATCTTCTTCTTCCTGTTCAGTTTTGCCCACAGGATGACATGCTCCTTCCATTCCCGGGGGATCTCGGAAAGGAGACTTATCCTCGCGCGCACGTCCTCACTGCGCTTCGTGTCGTGGGTGGATGAGGTGATCAGGGCATAAGGCCAGTTCTTCATGCGCTCGATATTCTGACCGTGAAAGGTGTCCGGCGAGGTGCCGAACCTGTCCGGACTGCCTCCGACCTCGTTGAGGGATACCAGCCGGTTGTACACGTAGAAGGCCGTGTCCTCCACGCCCTTTGCCATGACGGGGCCGGTTATCTGCTGGAACTTCATGGTGAAATTGAGCCACGCCTGGCGCGTCTCGTCGTCCATGTCGGCGGAGAACTCGAGGAGGAGGACCCGTTTCATGAAAAGGAAGATCGATTGATTGAGGACGGGGTTTCTCCTGATGGCCCGGGAAACGGCAAGTTCGATATAATGGCGGTCCCTTTCCTTGACGTCGGGCCCGTTTATGTAAGTCCGGTAGACGGGGAAACAGGCTATGACCTCGACGATGGCCTTGATGAGGCTGTTGAGCGTGAAATCCCGTGTCTGGCGGTCCATTTCGGCGATCCTGTTCAGGCGATGCCCCAGGGTGTTGATCTCGCTTGACATGGCGACTTCCATGACGAGTTTCTTGTTCCGGTAGAACACCTCCTGGAAATCGGTCTGCATTCCCGTGAAGCGCCTGTAAAGGGTGTCGAAGGCCTTCGCGTTCCGGCCGTCGACGAAGAGCCCGCTTAGGGAGTTCAGGAACACGTAGCCCGTGGTGCTGAAAAGAGGCCACTCCTCGGGCATGATCTCGCCCTTCCCCAGTATCTTCTCCGCAACGATGTAGAAGGGTTTGAAGTACCGTTGTGTCTTCAGGGCCTCATCGTAGCGTTCCGCGATGGCGGGTTCGATATAGGTCTTGCCGTAGGGGAGGTCGACACTCTCCCTGACCTCCCTGAGGTGCGATCTCATGGCTATCGCAAAGCAGCGCCGCTGGAGGCGGTCAAAGTACTCGGAAGGATCATAGAGGCCGTCGGGATGGTCCACCCTCAAGCCCGTGACGCAGCCGCCCTCTATAAGCCCGAACACAAAACGGTGCGTCTCCTCGAAGACGGCCGGGTCCTCGACCCTGATGGCGGCGAGGCTGTTGATGTCGAAGAACCTCCGGTAGTTGATCTCTTCCGTCGCCACCTGCCAGTGGGACAGCCGGTAGACCTGCCTTGAGAGCAGGCCGTCCAGGAGGTCGAAGCTCTTCGGGTCGCCCTCTGTGCCGTTGAAGACGGCGATATTCCCATCCACGAAAGCCTGTATCTCCCCGTCGGCCTGATAGAGGCCGTTGAGGCGCCTCTTCATGATCTCTTTCTCGCGGGCACGCTCGGCCGCCATTTCCGGGTCTGTCTCGACGTACGCGGGGAGTTTTCCCGCCGACGTGATTATGCTGAGCAACTCTTCATAACCGGCCGTTCCCCCGATCCTCTCACCGAGGTCCTCGATGCCGAAGGAGAGGACATCGCCATATGTCTCCGGAAGAAGAGGCAGCCTGTTGTCGTAGACACGGACGAAGAAGGAGCCGTCTTTGTATTCCAGCTGTATATGCTGCTTTTCAAGGGCGACTCCGTACTGGTCGCCGAGAAAGGGAAGGAGGATCTTGCTGTGCAGCTCCTCCTTGACCGGGTCCCAGTCGATGTCAAAGAAACCACTGTACGGGGAGGCCGGTCCGTTCTCCAGCAGGTCCATCCAGTACCGATTTTCGCTGTCGATGCACATGTGATTGGGGACAATGTCGAGGATCTGTCCCATATCGTGCTCCTGCAGTGTCCTCACGAAGAGATCGTACTCCTCACGCGTGCCGATCTCCGGGTTTATCCTGCCGTGGTCCGTGATGTCGTATCCGTGAAGGCTGCCGGGACGGGCCGCAAAATAGGGGGACGCGTAGAGGTCGGTGATGCCCAGCTCCTTGAGATAGGGGATCACCTTCACCGCGTCGGTGAACCGGAAGTTCCGGTTGAACTGGACCCGGTAGGTCGCAAGAGGTATCCTGAGGTTTCGAAAAACCGGTCTTTCCATGGTCAGCTCACCTTGTGTCCCATCATCGCTCTCTTCTGTATGCGACGGCGCTGAGCGGTCCCAGCGGAAGAACGGCCCCGGTCTCCCCGGTGATGCTGGCAGGCGCTATTTCCCCGCTTCCGCCCCAGCGGGGGGAAAGGGTGTCGGCGATCGCTGTCCAGAGCCCTTCATGGAGCGGTGACCCGATCCGCACGTCCTTTTCGCTGAAATTGAAGAAGAGGGCAACATCGTTCCCGGGAAGAGGCATCATGACGAAGAGCGAACTCCTGTCCGGCCAGCACCTGACGACCGGCCTGCCCTCTCTCATCTGCCAGGGCTTAAGCGAACGCCTCAACGATATCAGATGCCGGTAGAACCCGAAAAGAGGGCGACGGGACCCTTCGAAGCGTGACTCCCTGTTGATCCTCGACAGGACGAACGTCTCCTCCTCCTGCGGATCGGGTATTTCCCCGACGGACGGGAACCAGGCGAACTCCTGCGTTCTGCCTGTCCTCACGGCTTCCATCAGCCCTTCGTCGCTGTGGTCAACGAAATACAGGAACGGGGCGGTCTCGCCGTACTCTTCCCCCATGAAAAGAAGGGGGATGGATGGTGACAGGAGGACGGCCATCGCCGCCACCTTGAGCCTGTCGTGGCCCACGAGGGCGGCGAGGCGTTCGCCTCCCGGCCTGTTGCCCGCCTGGTCGTGGTTCTGAGAGAACACGATGAACTGGGCGGCAGGCCTGTGTTTCGACGGGCCTCCGTGTCTCCTTGCGCGGTAGGAAGAGAACTCGCCCGTGTATACGTATCCCTCCGCGAAGGACTTCGCCAGGTTGTCGATATCACCGAAATCCTGGTAATAACCGTGTTTCTCGCCCGTAAGAAGGGTGTGCAGGGCGTGGTGGAAATCGTCGTTCCACTGGGCGTCGAGGCCGATGCCGCCGTCCTTCCGGGGTGTTATGACCCTGATGTCATTGAGGTCGCTCTCGGCGATAAGGTAGGCGGGAGGGGCGCCGGGCAGGGCCGAAGCCACTGTTTCTGAGAGCTCCTGGAGGAATGTCCTGGCGCTGAAGTCGAATATCCCGTGAATGGCGTCCAGCCTCAGGGCGTCGACGTGGTAGTGCACGAACCAGTCAAGGGCGCTCCGGACGAAATAGTTGCGCACCTCATCGCTGAAGGGACCGTCGAAGTTGAGGGCATCGCCCCATGGCGTTCGATAGCGGTCCGTAAAATAGGGCCCGAAGTTCGCCAGGTAATTGCCTTCCGGGCCGAGATGGTTGTAGACAACGTCGAGGATGACGGCAAGACCCTGTTCGTGACAGGCGTTCACCAGGGTTTTGAGCCCCCGGGGTCCGCCGTATGTATTGTGGGGGGCAAAGGGGAACGTGCCGTCATATCCCCAGTTCCGGCTGCCGGGGAACTGGCTGACAGGCATGAGCTCGATCGCATTGACGCCCAGGTCCCTGAAATAGTCGAGACAGGGAACGATGGCCTCGAAGGTCCCTTCCCCGGTGAAGGTGCCCACATGGAGCTCGTATATGATGTATTCCTCCAGGGCGCGACCCTGCCATCCATTGTCGCTCCACGGGAACGAGGTGTTGTCGACGACCTGTGAAGGGCCGTGGACCCCCTTCGGCTGTGACCGGGATGCGGGATCAGGGAACGTGGAGCTGTCGTCGATGGCAAACCGGTAGAGGTCGCCGTCGGCGACGCCGTCCACCTTTCCTTCGAAGTAGTTCCCCCCGGAAGGTGCCAGGGGTTCCCGCCTCCACCTGGGACCCTGGAGCACGTCCACGGACACCGTTCGCGCGAAAGGCGCCCACACCCGGAAGGACGTCGATCCGTCCGCGAAGGGCACCGCTCCGAGATGCGCCGGAGCGCTTATCTTGTCGAGTGTCCTCATCTTTCACCAGTATAGCAGAAGACCGTGACGCGAGCCGTGCGGCCCGCCTCCTACAACTCCACGAGGCTCTTCTCCTTCGTGAGGAGCGTGTACCACACCGCCAGGTAGTCCCGCACCTGCCTGGTGATAAGGAAATTCTGACGGACAAACTCACGGGCCTGTTCGCCCATCCGGGAGGCCATCTCCGCGTTGTTGAGGAGCTGGCGTATCCTGAAGGCACATCCCTCGATGGAGTGGACGAGGAAGCCCGTCACACCATGGACTATCTGCAGGGGTATGCCCCCCGCCGCGCCGCCGATGACGGGTTTGCCTTTCCACATCCCTTCGGCCACCGTGAGTCCGAAACCCTCCTTGAGCGATTTCTGGAGGATGACGCTGGCCATGGTCTGCAGGGCATTTATGTCCCTGTCGCTGAAGGGGGGAAGGAGGAGGATGTGGATATCGGGGTCATCTGAAGCGAATCGCCGAACCTCCTCCAGCACCTCGGCGCCTTCGGGGTCGTCCGTTGCCGGGCTGCCAGCCAGCACCAGGACGCAGTCGTTGTATTTCCTGACCATGCGGTAGGCCATGATAACGCCGGTGGGGTCCTTGAACCTGTCGAAGCGGGATACCTGCAGGATGACCGGCCGGTCCCGGGGGATGCCGAGCTTCTGTGCTGTCTCGTTGATCTCGTCATTGCTGAGCGGCCTGTTCTTCTCGGACAGGGGGTCGATCGACGGAGGTATGATGAACTCGTTGATGCCGAGGGCACCCGCGAAACGGGCGACTGAATAGATCGCCGCGTCGAACCTCGTGGCGTAACTTCCTATCCTGTTGAACACATCCCTCTGGGGATTGGAGACATCTATGTGGCACCGCCAGATCCAGACGCCTCCCTTCCGGAAAGTGACGAGGGGAACAGGCTGGGGGTCGTGTATCAGCACTGCGTCGGCATCGAGGTCCATGCGGGAGGCGTTCTTCCCGTTGACCTCGAAATGGTGTTCCCACATCCGGTCATCGATGGATTCGGTATATCCCTGAAGGGCGTTGTGGACCCTCTTTGTCATGTCGAAGAACCTTTCGTCGCCCGTGATGACGTCCCAGCGGGCGTTGATTCCGAGGCTCGACATGATGGGGATCATTCTCTGCAGTATCTCCGCCACGCCCCCTCCCTCCCGGGTTGAGTTGACGTGGAGGAAGGTCTTCCCCGCCAGGTGGTCGGCCAGTTTTCGAATAAGCAGGAGGTCACCCCTGGGGGCGATGCCGCTGTATGACCCTATCATGACAGAGCCCCCGCTTTTTCCATGTCCCTGTTCACTTCCTCCATGACTATCCCGGCAATGTGTGTTCGTATCTCCTCTGTGTTGTGCATAAAGGGGTCGATGCCCCGGATCTTTTCCGCCAGTTCTCTCTTGCCCAGGACCTCGTCGACCCACCGGGAGAAATCGTCTGTCCCGCCGGGAACGCGCATCCGTGCCTCGTAAAAGTGGTAGTAGATGCAGCCGCTGTCCACGAACCTCATGGCAAGGAAGAATTCCGCCAGGTTCTTCGCATAGACCCCGATGGGAAAGACGAAGGTGACCGTCTCGTTGAAGAAGAACTCGTCTCCCGGAAGGGCATAGCGCGGCTCCGGGAACCTCTCGAGGTAGGAATCGATCACCTCGACGAGGACCGCGCGAAGGTCCGCGATGGACTCGAACGAGTAGGGGTCGATGTTCGACAGCTGTTCAGCCAGTGCCCTCTCCTCGAGACTCTCTCCGGCCCAGTGTGCGAAGTCGTTCGTGTACTCCAGGATGTGCTGTTTCAGGAAGTACTGGTAGGTGTGATGGAATATGGAGTCGTCGCTCACCCTGGCTATTATCTCTCGCAGTTCCTTCAGGTCCTCCGCCTTCTCACCCGTCGACCTTATGATGCTCACGCACTGCCTGAAGTCAAAAGGGCGTTCCAACTCTTCACGTTCTTCCATGGGCTTTGCCTCGCTTTCAGGGACGGCCCTTCAAAGCCGTCCTGGGGACGCGCAATCACGCCCCGGTCTTGCCCGGTTCCACCGGAGCTGTCCCCGGCTCCTTCCCCGCCGCCGCCTTCCGTTTCCCGGTCAGGCGCAGGAAGAATGACGCCAGCACTCCGAGGACAAGGCCGGATATGACGGAGAGAAAGACCACGATGGCCAGCGATGCCTGAAAGTTCCAGACGAAGAATGAGACGGATACCGGCTGCGAGTTCTGGGTGGAGAAAATGGCCACGACGATGACGATACAGGCGATCAATATGATTAAGCGCATCCTTCCTCCCGCCGGCCTTCAGAGGGCCGGCCGCTTGCTCTTCGCTACCCGTTGTCCTCCTCGACTGCCTCCCGTATCCTGTCGAGTATGTCGGGCAATGCCGCCGTGACCCTGTCCCAGCTGGAGATCAGCGGAACGCCCAAGGGGTCTTTCATGATGACCTCCGCGGCCGTCTTGATGCCCTTCGTGAAGGTTTCCACGGAAAGGCTTTCCTCGTGACGATCAAAACGCAGGCTGTTGATGGAGGCGTCATCCTCGTACCGCTTCAGGTGGTCCTGGGCGGTGCGCGCGTAGGTGGCGAAGAGTGTCTTGAAGAAGCCATCGGAAAAGACTATCCCCTCGGAGGCGAGTGTCCGGAATATGGACTTGCAGATATCAACGCACATCTTATTGAGGCCCTTCGAGGCATCCTCGGGGGAAAGCTCCTGGTGCTTGTGTTCGTAATTCTCGGCGATGTCGACCTGGCAGACGCGGTTTGTGGAGGTATTCTTGTAGACTTCGGCCAGAGTTCCCACCTCAAGGCCCCAGTCGCCGGGGATCTTGTTGATGCGGGCGAGGTTCACGTCCATGGAGAACTCGCCTGCGAGGATGTAGCGGAAACTGTCGAAGAAGACAAGGAGAGGGTGAAACCCTATGATCTTGACGAGGGCGCGTATGAGGGGGGTCACGAGGAGCCGGGTGACCCTGCCGTGCATCTTGTCCGTGACCCTCGTATAGAAGCCCTTGCAGAAATCGTAATCGAGGCTTGGGTTCGTGACGGGATAGCAGAGCCTTGCGAGTATATCGCGCGAATAGGTGAGGATGTCACAATCGTGGAGGGCGATGGCGTTGAATTCCCTCCGCGCCAGGACGTAGCCGTAGGCCATCCACACGGAGCGGCCCTTGCCCTCGAGGCCCGTGGGAAGATCTTCCGCCTCGATGGCCCGATACAGCCTCCTCATCCTCTTTCCATTGTTCCATATGACGCACACCTTCTGGGGG
>MVQP01000089.1 GCA_002067235.1 Syntrophorhabdus sp. PtaB.Bin047 | reverse complement strand
CTACAGTGATCTCTTTATACTAACGATCGTGAGAAAAAGGAAGGGGTATTGGAGAGGATAGTGTGCGGGGTAACACCTTGCCTCGGAGACTCGCCGGAGGCCTTGGGGTCAGGTCTTGCAATCGTACATTTCGCATGATGCCTCCATTGCCTGCACAACATGCGCAGGGCGTGATTGCTGGACGGCGTGAAGGAGATTCGCGAGGGCGACAGCAGGGAAGATACCCTGAAGGGGCAGATAGTTCTTGGTGACAGGATCTTCATCGACCGCTTCTTGCGGAAGAAGATTATCCTTGCAAATCGAAACACGGTCTTTTAATATACAAGAATGATAGCGAGGAAGATACAGGCTTCAATTGAAGATTCCCTGAAGGAGTTTCCCGTTGTGGGTCTTATCGGTCCTCGACAGGCCGGAAAAACCACTCTGGCCAAGATGATCCTCGAAAGAATGGGAACAGGGCCGCTTTACCTTGATCTGGAGCTTTCCTCTGACGTCAATAAGCTTCGCGATCCCGAAATGTACCTGCGAAGATACGAGGACAGGTTGGTCATCATAGACGAAGTCCAGCGCATGCCCGAGCTTTTCCCGCTCATACGGGCGATGGTAGATCAAAAGAGACGCGCCGGCCGGTTCCTTATCCTCGGTTCCGCATCACCGGCCCTCGTGAGGCAGGCCTCGGAAACGCTTGCGGGGCGCATCGTGTATCGAGAGTTGCTGCCTTTGTCGCTCGACGAAGTCGGGCACAGCAATACCGACAGGCTCTGGCTTCGCGGCGGCTATCCATTGAGTTATCTTGCGGCCGGGAATGATGGAAGCTATTCGTGGCGGGAGGCCTTCATCAGGACCTATCTCGAAATGGACATACCCCAGCTTGGGATAAGGGTGCCGGCATCGCAGCTCAGACGATTCTGGACCATGCTGGCGCATAGCCACGGACAACTGTGGAATGCGTCAAAGATCGCGGGGAGTCTTGGGATCTCCGCTCCCACGGCAAAGCACTACCTTGACATCCTCTCAGATACTTTTGTTGTACGGCAGCTCCAGCCGTTCTTTGCGAACGTCAAGAAGCGGCTGGTAAAGTCTCCCAAAGTGTACCTGCGTGATCCCGGTCTGCTCCACGCGCTGATGCGCATCAAAGAAACAGAAGACCTTGAGGCGCACCCTTCCGTCGGGGCCTCCTGGGAAGGGTTCATTGTTGAACAGATCATTGCCGCAAAGCCGGATGACTGGGAGGCCTACTTTTATCGGACCTCCGCAGGGGCGGAGATAGATCTGTTGTTGCTTGATGATACCGGCAGGCCCGTCGCGGTCGAGATCAAGTACTCGTTGAGCCCAAAACCCGGCAAAGGTTTCTGGAGTGCGATCGATGATCTGGCCTGCGAAAAAGCGTTTGTGATATTTCCCGGCGATGAATCATACCCACTGCAAAAGAATGCTTTTACCCTTCCGGTGGCGCAAATGCACAGAATATTCGAGTAAAACGCTTGCGGATACCTGGCGGATATTAATGGCGCAAAGTGTTTCAACATCGGGAAATCCTTGGGGTCAGGTCCTGCAATCATACATTGCTCCCATGGCGCGCCCCTTCAGGACCCGTTACGGGAATGCCGTCTATCATGTCACCTGCCGGGGGAATGACAGGCAGGATATCTTTGCCGATGACCATGACCGGCTGAGGTTGGTATCTCTCCTCCGGCGTTCTTCCGAAAAATAAGGCCACCCCGACCGGCAAGACCTGGTATTTTTGTCCTTCCTCGCGTCGAAGACGGGATGCGCGTACGGCCGGATTCCAGGACGGCTCCGGGGTCTTCATTCTTGCATTGTGCTATTCCCACAATTGTAGTAACACTGGTCAGGAGGTGATGCCATGAAGTTCATAGGAGTGAGGGAATTCAAACAGGATGCGGTGAAGTACCTGAACGAGGGCGACGAGATCGTGGTGATGAAACGGAAGAAACCGATAGCCCGGCTTGTTCCGGTACGGGAGCAGACCGCGGAGATGATAATACTCGAGATAGGAAGGGTGTTGAATGATGCGGGGATCTCCCGGGAGGAGGCGCTGAAGGCACTTGACCTGGCCAGAAAGGAGATCTATGGCTAAGGTCGTAATTGACGCCAACATCCTCATTTCCCCTGCCTTCGGCGGAAAACCGCTCGACGTTGTGATCAAGGCGATGGGCAGGCATGAGGTCTATGTGTCACGAGAGATCGAACAGGAACTGAAAGGCGTCTTCTCCAAGCTCTCAGGGAAACTGACAGGGGAACAGCTTGCCTTCGTCCGGGAGAAGATCGATCAGCTCATCGGGGCGGCAACCCTCGTAAACGTATCGGCACACATCATCCTATCGAGGGACGCGAAGGACGACCATTACCTCTCATTATGCAGGGCGGTCGAAGCCGGATTCCTCATAACCGGGGATAAGGACCTGCTGGATATCCCGACCAGCCTGCTCGAAAAGAAAGGCATCAAGACCCGCATCGTAAACCCGCACCAGTTTCTGGAGGAGGAAATACCGTAAGCTCATGCATGCTCATGGGGTCAGACGGTGAAAACCGCATGCGTTTGGCACTCGAAGGGCAGGTGGTCTTCGGGTCTAGTCGAAACAATCCCTGCTGTGTGCCGGGCCGGAGATCACGTATCTTTCGTTTATGCGGTCATATATCCTGCCGAATCCGATGCCTCCGTCTTTCCAGGACACGCCCGCCCTTCGTGTACCTTGCCTCAGGACGGTTTCTCTGGGGGCTGTGACATCGAAGGTGACGGAGAGGATATGGAATTCCTCGGTAAGGGTCTTCTGAGAAGGAGTCAAGGAGTATACAGAGCCGTTGGGGCCCTTGATGTCGATCGTGCTCCTGTTACCAAGCAGTTTTTCGAGGGGGAGCCTTCCCACCGCGAATTTGCCGTCCGCGCCAGGCGCCTTTACGATAGTTCCTTCCCCGTTCCTGTTCCAGTCCACCTTCCAGCCACTCAGAGGTGCGTAGAGCATTCGTTCGTTTTCCTTTGCGGCGAAGGCGGGTTCGGATAGGACCCATACCGGAAAGCTCACGGAGAAAGTGTCGACGGAGCGATTCGAATAGGATACGGAATATCCCACGGCTTCCAGCTCCTCTTTCCGAACAGCGGGCTCTTCCTCGCGGGCTGTCTTTGCCAGGCGCGCGTCAACCACTGTTTCGAATGTCAGGGAAGCCGATTCTCCCGGCGCAATGTAGTAAAAATGAGTACGGCATTTATCGCCCCAATGCGATCTGCCCGCGGTGCTTATGTCCTGTTCCCCGCCGGCCGTTCCCGGGTCAGCCGCCTGTTCCTTTGCCGCCTGCGGTTGGGATGCTTCCCTGTCCTTGTTCGAGCATCCGTGAGCCGTCAACGCCAGGAACGCCAGACCTATCGTAATAGCCAAGAAACCTCTCATATACTTTCTCACGGCATCTCCTTTGCTCTGTTTGATGGGCCTCACCGGTTATTCCGTTGCAGCGGACGCGGGCCGCGATCACCTTTCTTCCGAACCTTGCCGGAATGCACAACGTGAACTGTCGACGGAGGCTTGCCTGAAGGCAAAAAATCACTTCAGCGACATAACATGGTTGTCGCCGGCAACGGCAAATAATTAAGAAGATCTGTGAAGCCAAAGATGCCTGGAAGATCCCTGGGGCCAGGCCTTGCAATGCTGCATTCCTCATGATATGATCGGCCGATGGCTCGCCCCCTCCGCGTAGAATATCCCATGGTTGGCCGAATGGCGAGGATGTGTCTGTCGGTTTGCCTCCGGAGGATCCGGTACGGGAACGCCGTCTATCATGTCACCTGCCGGGGGGTCTTGCGGATCACGAAGGAGGTTTTGCGATGGTGAGATTGATCATTACAATAGTTGTCGTGCTCGCCGCTTTTGCCGGCGGCGCTCACGCTGAGAGCGGTTCCCTCCAGGACGTGGGCGCGGCGTTCGCCGGTCTTCCTTCGCTGACGATCTACACCGCGAGGGAGATCGTGACCCTTGATCCCTCCCGACCGACCGCCCGGGCGGTGGCGGTGCGGGGAGACCGGATCCTTGCCGTCGGTTCTCTCGATGAATTGAAGGTTGCCGTAGGCAAAAAGCCTTATGCGGTGGATGAGACCTTCGCCAACCAGGTCATTGTGCCTGGTTTGATCGCCCAGCACGACCATCCATTCCTCACCGCGTTGACCATGATGTCGGAGATCATCGCCATTGAGGACTGGGTCCTGCCTTCCGGCACCATCCCCGCGGCGAAGAACAGGGAAGAATATCGCAAGCGCCTGAAGGCGGCTGAAGCGAAACTCAAGGACCCCAACGAAGTCCTGGTTACCTGGGGCTATCACCAGGCGTTCCATGGCAAACTCACGCGTGCCGATCTTGACAGGATCAGCACCACCCGCCCCATCATCGTCTGGCACCGCTCGTGCCACGAATTCATTGTCAATACCAGGGCGCTTGAGATGTACGGCGTGGATGCGGCCTATGTTGCCAGTATGACAAGAAGCGCCCAGGCGCAGTCGAATCTCAAGGAAGGCCACTTCTGGGAACAGGGACTCTTTGGCGTTGCACCCAGGCTCCTGCCCGCCGTTGCCACGCCCGATCGACTCCGGCGGGGGCTGGAGTTCATGGTGGCCTATTATCATGCCAACGGGGTGACCCTGGGCTGCGAACCCGGCGGTATTCTTTCGAAGAAGATCCAGGACGGTGTCAATGCCGTTCTCTCAGCTCCATCAAATCCCTTCCGCTTCTACTTTATCCCGGACGGGAAGTCCCTCCTTGCGGCTTATCCCCAGGACACCATCGCGGAGACCGTGAAGGTGCTCAACTGGGGTGCGGGCATGACCGCCATGATGCCGAAGCAGATCAAGCTTTTCGCCGACGGCGCCATTTACTCGCTGGCCATGCAGGTGCGCGAGCCCTACCTCGACGGCCACGAAGGGGCGTGGCTGATGGACCCCGACGTGTTTGCAAAAGCATTCCGCCTGTACTGGGATGCCGGGTATCAGATCCACATCCACGTGAACGGCGACCGCGGCATCGACATGGTGCTCGACAACCTGGAGCTGAACATGCGCCGCAATCCCCGCTATAACCACCGGACCGTCGTCATCCATTTTGCCGTGTCAGGCAGGGACCAGGTGGAACGCATCAAGCGCCTCGGTGCCATCGTCAGCGGAAACCCCTACTACGTCACTGCGCTGGCGGACAAGTACAGCGAGTTCGGCCTCGGCCCCGAGCGTGCTGACCACATGGTGCGCATGGGCGACGTCGAGCGGGCGGGGATTTCCTTCTCCTACCATTCCGACATGCCGATGGCCCCGGGCCAGCCCCTGTTTCTCATGCATTGCGGCGTTAATCGCATCACCATGTCCGGCCGCGTGGCGGGCAGGGAGCAGCGCGTCAGCCGGCAAGGCGCACTCAGGGCCGTGACGCTCGACGCCGCCTATTCCCTCGGGATGGAAAAGGAAGTGGGAAGCATCGTCCCCGGCAAACTGGCCAATTTCACCATCCTCGGGGACAATCCGGTCACATGCGATGCTGCCAGGATCAAGGACATTCCGGTTTGGGGCACCGTCCATGAAGGACGCGTCCTGCCGGTTACGCGCCCGAACCAGACCCGGACCAGTCTCGGACCGGCACGGGACGAGGAATCGCTGGCCGCATCGCTCTTAGCTGCGCACGAGAACCATGGGGACCACGCAGACGGCGGCTGCGCATGCATGCTGAACCGGCTCCTCGGTGCGGTGTTCGCCTCGACGTACAATGTGGGTTCGGCTCGATAAGGCAGGAACGGGGTCAGCTTTCTTGGCTTTCAACCGGGACTTTTCCGGGCTGCGCGTTCCGGGTCTGTTCGCAGGGATAAGAATGGAGGCCGGCGATCTCTGACATTCATATGAAAGAGGACGATCAAAACGGAAAACAGGCTTTTTCCTTAAGGCCTTTTGAAAAGGATGGGTCGCTATCCGGAATGGAATGTAAGGGACACATTGCCCGGCGGATCGACACCCTTTTTGTCTATTATGAGATAATTGGAAGTTCGCTGAGAATTGATATTCCCGAGCGGAAGCGGGAACCATCCCGAAAAAAAGGCCTTTGGGAGGGCACCTGCTTGGAACTATTCGTTGCCGTCAAGGATTGCGATCGATACTGGGAATTCAATCTTTCCCCGTCAGGAGACTGGAACGTCTTCCGTTTCGAACACTATCGAAATGAAGGACATGCCGACAAGCTGCGAGAGGAACCTCTGGTTGCGTCGCTTCCTTTCAGGACTCAAAGACGGTCAGGATCATTCTTGCTTGATATGGAATTCGATCTGGACACGCTTGTTCGAAAAGACCAATTCCTGGAGATCGGTATTGCCGCGATCATTCAATTCGATAAAGAGAAAACCTACTGGGCATTAACCCATTGCGGTTCCAGACCTGATTTTCACAGGAGAGACAGCTTCGTTATGGAACTGTAACCGCCATTGATTTGATGGTCCTCGTTGTCTACAATCGTGAGCGCCGGGAACCTCACCCCTGGGCAGCTTTCCTCAGTACCTCTTCCGCCCACTGGTTCAGGCTTTTGCCTTCCACTTTCGCGGCTACGAGGGCCCTTGCGTGGACCTCCGGGGAGACGCGAAGCATCATTTTTCCGGAAGCCGCCTTGAGCGGGCTTCTGCCCGTGGCCTTGCAGTCCGCCAGGTAGTGATCGATGGCGGCCTGGAAATCCGCCCTGAGCTCATCCACTGTTTCACCATGGAAGGTGATCCTGTCCGTGATCCCGATGACCGTTCCGACGAATATGCCGTCTCTCGGGTCAAATTCCACCCGGGCCGTGTACCCTTTGTACGTCATAACGTTCCTCATGGTTTCACCTCCAGTTCTGCCAGCCATTCCCGCACCTGTTCGACCTGGTACCTCTTCGCTTCCTTGCCGGGATGCGGCCGATGCAGGTATTGTCGGTTCCCGTTGAGTTCAAAGACAACCCGGGAACCGGCGCCCTCCCGTATCTCTCCCCCGAGAGCGACTACCAGGGCCTCGATGTCGGAAAAGATGATGTTGCTCCGGGTGGGGACGGCCATGATCGCGTCGAACGTTCGCCGGTGTTTCGCTCTCATGACATATGATAGCACATAATGATAGCAATGGAAAGAAGGAAATCTACTTTTATATCAGGTCTCTTTCCATGGCCTTGCCGAACTTATTCGCTTCGAGGATCGCTGCCTTCAGGGAGCCGTGCGTGATCTCGAAGGGTTCGTATCGGATGAAGAATACATTCAGGCTGTGCTCGACGATCTCGTCCAGTTCGGGGCCTCGCTGCAGCGGGTCGAAACCCAGACGGGCAAGATTGAGCGGCAGCCCCACGTCTTTAAAGAATTGCGCCGCCTGCCGTGCTTCATCGACCCGTTTTTCCATGACGAGCTGTGTCATGACACCGATCGCCACCAGTTCCCCGTGAAGGCAGTTCGCGTGCAGGTCACTGCAGGCCGTCAATCCCTGCGCCACACCGTGTGCTCCCGCGAGGCCGCCGCTTTCGAACCCGAGCCCGCTGAGGAGGATATTCGCCTCCGCAACACGGGCGAGGGACTCACCGGCGCGACGGTTCCCGATCTCGGCAAGTGCCGCAACGCCGTGATCGAGAAGCAGGTCGCGGCACTGGCGCGCGATGGCGAGCGCAGCCATGGTCGGCCTGGCGCCTCGGGCGGTCAGGGCTTTGGGGTTTTCCATGCAGCAGCGCGCTTCATAGAATGTGGAAAATGCGTCTCCCATGCCCGCCACGATATACCGGGGCGGGGCAGCAGCAACTATATCAAGGTCGACGAGGACCATCAGAGGGTTTGTCGCGCTGAATTCTATGCCGGCAAAGACCCCTTTCTCGTCATAGACAACGGAATGTGCCGACGTCGGCGCATCTGTCGAGGCCGTGGTAGGGATCGTAACGGCAGGCACGCCGAGTCTCGACGCTGCCATCCTTGCCGTATCGAGGCATTTGCCTCCGCCGATGCCGATGAGGACATCCACTCCCGGGCCGGGGCCTTGAAAGAAGGCCGTGGTTCTCTCCGCCTCCCCATACGTCGATTCACCCTGGAAGAGCGTTTTTTTCACCGTGAAACCGGCTGCCTTGAGGCTCCTGTCGACGACATCGCCGAGAGCACGATCCCGCCCCGGGGTAATGATCACACCCGCACAGCCCGAAACACACAGGGATAGATAGTCACCGAGAAGACCGACAACCCCCTGCCCCTGAATGTACTGGGAGGGGGACACAAAAAGCTGTACAGGTTTCACGCCGTCGGGGAGCTTCTGATATGTCGCGTTCGGGTCCAGGGCGCCCGGGTTCTTCATCTGTTTTCCTCCTGATGAGAGAATGGTGACCGGAAAGATCTGCTTCATGCACAGCCTAACCTGTTTGCCCTCAGGCAGACAAACAAATTGTTGATGCCTGGCCTCTTTCATACCCCCCGTGGCTCGTCCCTGACGGATCCAGCACGAGAATGCCGTCTGTCGTGTCGCCTGCAGGGGGTATGACAGGCAAGACCCCGTTTCTTTCCTGCAACCGAAAAGAATTGAACATAAGGAGACAGTCATGGTAGAAAACTGAGCATAGTGCTCCTCCCTCGGGGGTAGGTGGATCAACCCGAAAAGTCACAGAATGAAACAGACAATATTGATCTAGGTTATGAGCGCAACTCATTATAGGAAAAAGGACGCGACGAGGGAGCAGATCGTCGAGGCCGCCATCGAGGTGTTCGGCGGCAAGAGCTACCTCGAGGCCAGCATCTCGGAGATCGCCCAGAAGGCGGAAGTGGCGGAAGGGACGATCTATCAGCATTTCAAGAACAAGGAGGACCTCCTGTTCTTCATACCGAATGAGAGAACGAACGCCTTCTGCGAGGGCCTGGAGCTCCACCTGCAGGGGATCCAGGATGCCCGGAACAAGCTGGCAAAGTTCGCGTGGTACTACCTCTATTTCTTCAAGGCAAATCCCGACTACGCGCGCATAGCCATGCTTGAGCTGAGGGTCAACAAGAATTTCCAGAAAACGAACGGGTACCGGCTCTTCAGGGGTTGGCTGAAGACGGTTCGCGACATTATCGAACAGGGGCAACAGGAAGGGTCCGTGAGGAATGACATGGATCCGGTTGTGATACAGGAACTGCTCCTCGGTACGCTTGAGCATTATGTTACGCGCTGGCTTCTGAAGGACGAGAGCTGGGACCTTTTCGAATTCCGGGAGCAGACGATCGAGCTCATCATGAACGGGATCAAGCCGGCGGGCGGCGATGAAGCCAAAACGGTTGCCGACTCGAAGGGGGCGGCCCCGGGGCCAAACCTGTATTCGTGACGATCCTGCCTCCCTCCTGATACCCTCCCTCCATGATGTGCCCCTTGAGGATGCAGCACGAGAAAGCCGTCCATGATGCCGCCTGCCGGCACACCGGTAGAGGCAGCAGGGCCCGATCCCACGCCGAACAACACCGGATAGATCAGGGCAGGGCGGAGATCCGGGTGGTGAGGAACTGGCGGAAGGGCCTTTCAAGCCGCCCTGTGTTGCTATTTCAGCGTATCTGTAATAGTCTCAGAAGGTAGACGAACCATGGCTTCAGGAACGCAAGACGCCCATCGCGGATTGAAGGAGGGACTATGAAAATGTTCTTTATGGGTTATGACGATTACTTCGATGAGCCGGTCACGGAGGCCTTTACGGGGGCCGGTGTCAGGTCCTATCTGAAACTGTATAGAGGAGCCAGGTCGAGCGGCAAGGCCAACGCCGTCTTCATTCCTGTTCCCGACGAGGAGCTCCCCGCCCTTCTTGAAGTCGTGCGGGGTCTGAAGGCCAAATACCCCGATGTCGGCATCAGGGCGTTCACTTTTCCCCTGGAGGAATGTGTTTAGGGGATCCTCCTATGCCGCAGGTTGTTGAATTTTTCCAGAGCTTTCCACCAATGGCCCGGCTGTCCATTGTCTTGTTCCTTCTGCTCGTCGTGCCGATGGCTTGCCGGCGATGCTCTCTGCCGAGTGTCGTGGGCCTGCTCATATCGGGTATTGTCATCGGCTATCATGGACTCAGGATCATACCCGAATCCCCCACTGTTTCAAATTTCATGGCCGATGTGGGCAAATTGATGCTCATGATGTTTGCGGGTATAGAGATCGACCATTCGCTTTTCAAGAGGATCTGGAAGCGCTCGCTGTTGTTTGGCGGCCTGACCTTTACACTACCCTTTCTGACAGGCGTCATCATCGGGTTCCTCTTCGGTTATTACTGGGTGGCAGCCCTGCTCATCGGCTCGCTCCTGGCCTCCCACACCCTCCTGGGTTTTCCGATAACCCAGAAGATGGGCATTTCCCGGAGTGATCCCGTTGTCATCACCACCGGGGCCACGGTCTTTACGGACGTCGGTTCTTTGCTGGTTCTGGCGGTCTGCCTCGAGATCCATAAAAGCGGGTTTTCCGCGTCGTCCGTCGCGATCCAGCTTGTTTTGCTGCTGATCTATGTGCCGTTGGTCGTCATCGGCATAGGACGACTTGGCAACTGGCTGCTATCCAGGTTCAAGGCCGCGGAGGAACAGCAGTTCTCACTGGTGCTTTTCCTCATGATCCTGGCCGCCTTCGGGGCCGAGATCATCCATCTCGAGCCCATTGTGGGGGCGTTTATGATAGGCCTCGCCATCGGGCCGGTGGCAAAACGCGCCATAGGATTCGAAAAGCTGGAATTCCTGGGACTGAATCTGTTCACCCCCTTTTTCTACCTCAACATCGGCTTCCAGATCGATCTGAAGGTTTTCGCGCGGACAATGCTGGACAACGCCCCGCTGGTGATCGCTGTCGTCGGTGGTCTTATAGCTTCCAAATTCATCGCGGCCTTCCTGGTCCAAAGGATATATCGTTTTTCGAGACAGGAGGGTCTCCTTATCTGGTCCCTGTCCCTGCCGCAGGTCGCGGCCACGCTTGCGGCCGCCCTGGTTGCCTATAACACCGTCAACGACCAGGGGGAGCACCTCATCAGTATGTCTGTTCTCAATACCGTCATCGTGTTGATGGTGGTCACGGCATTCCTGGGGCCCATGCTGACAGATCGCTCTTCCGCGAAGATCGTCCGATCCTCCAGGAAGACCCAATAGACGGGACCTCCCAGACGGATGGCGGGGGGAGAGGGCGGATCAGTACGAGAGAGCACGAACTGACTTCAAAAACGAGTTTGGGCAGAGGTTGCTAAAGGATCCTGTTCAGTACCGGCACCCGGAGCAGGACGTGGTATGCCAGCAGGAAGCACAGGGGGACACAGATCAGGCTCGCGATGGCCCACTTCAGCACGGGTGCCGCGACAAGCACCTGCATTGCGAGTGATACGGCGATGATTATCGGCGGGTGGAACATGTAGACGGCGAAGGAGCTGTCGGAGAGTTTTCGGGCGAGGCCGCCGCCGTTGTTCAGCTTGTCGCGGAAGAGGGCCATCAGGCCCACCGTCATGGAAACGGCGACGAATGATTCCCAGAGGGCAAAGGAAAAGCTGAACCAGGAGGCTCCCCCCGCGACGTTGGCGTAGGCGCTCTTCATGTGCGCGGCCTCAACGGGGAAATGATAGACTCCGGCCATCCATTTGATCACGAAGAGGATGGGGAAACCGAGAAAGATGCCAGCGATCAGCCACCTCCTGCCGACGGCTGAGGTTATCCGTTCCTGGAACCTTGTGCGGTAAGCGAGTATTCCGGCGATGAAGAGGATAGTGTACTGGGAGAAGTAGCATAGCTGCATCCCCCAGAAGATGGTGCCCAGGGGAAAGGCGAGCCTCAGGAGGAATGCCCCGACGGTGACGATGAAGATGAGCGCCGCCAGTATACCAAAACTTCCATTGCCTCGCGCGGCCCCGGTGCTCTCGGTCGGGGGCCGGACTGTCCGCAGGAGCGCGTATATGATCGAAAAGATCAAGAGCGCCACCGCGAACCACATGGGTCCGACGCCGAGGAGTTTCATTCCGGCGGACATTATATATTCGCTGTAGAAGTCGGGAAAGTTCGACGCGCTGCTCCTCCATTGCGATGACGGCAGTTCCGTCCAGCATATAAAAGGGGTCACGACCAGGAGATAGAAGAGCGACGGCAGACCCAGCCGCCTCCAGCGGTCCTTTACGAAACGGCCGAAGCCCTTGCGCTGAAGCGCCCCCGGTGTGAAATAGCCGGCCACCAGGAACAGCATGCCCATGGAGAACCCCTGCACGAACGTCTGGAAGAGGCTGAAGAAGACGAGGCCGAAGAGTTCCGGGGCGTGTTCCTCGTTGTAATACCACCTGCCGAGACCGCTGTAGGTCACGGCGAGGTGCAGCAAAATGACGAGCATGATGACCGCGGTCCGCAGGTTGTCTACGTAGTAATATCTGACAGTATCGCTCTTCATCGCAGCCATAGGGGACGGACCGACTGCCGTCCGAAATAATTCATCTCCCGGAATGCCCTCCTTATAAGGTACGGTTCAGGACAGGTATATCCTCCATTCCGGACGAGGTTGGTCTCTTCTCAAGAGGATAATGACCAATGACCAAATTCCAATGACCAGATAAACAAACAATGACCAATAACCAAAAAAGAAACGATACAGACAGTCCGCCCTTCGCTTTGTTCAATTTGGTCATAGGTAAATTGGTCATTATCTTCTTCATTGGTCATTGGTCATTTTTCTTTCCCTCTGTAGCCGCGTGCGATAATTGAGTAGCAAATAACGTTATAACTAACCTTTGAAAATTATTTGATACTGTCAAATC
>MVQP01000088.1 GCA_002067235.1 Syntrophorhabdus sp. PtaB.Bin047 | reverse complement strand
ATCCGTCACGGGTTCCTTCGCGAAACTGGGCAGGCGCAACGCCCTTGCCATAGCGCGGCTCAATGCCGCCCTTGTCATAAGACGGAGCCCTGCGGGTGTCATCGACAAGGCAAACCTTGTCCTTGGAACGCTGGGCAAGGCCCCGGTAATTGTGGACACGGCGGAGCCCATCATCTCCCGCGGCACGCTGACCGGAGACGAGCGGGACCAAATCGCGCAATGCGCCGCCGAGGCGGTCCGCGAGAGCATCCCCGGCAGGCCGACGATGGAGTACAAGGCCCGCGCCGTGAAAGGGGTGGTCCACCTGGCTCTGGAAAGGATATCCCATGGCTGACAGGTGCGAGATCACGGTCCTCGTCGACAACTACGTGGACATCTTCCTTCCATCGACGGAAACGGTCGAGTACCCCGTTCCGGGAAAGGGGTCCCGGCTGTGGGCCGAGCAGGGCCTGTCCATGCTCATCAAGGCCTACGAGGGGGATCGCGCCCTCACGGTGCTCTACGACTTCGGACGCAGCCCCGAGGTGATGCCTCACAATATGGAGCTTCTCGGGGTCGATCCGGGACAGGTGGACTATCTTGTCCTCAGCCACGGCCACGTCGACCACTTCTGCAACCTGGCGCGGATGCTCGAAGCCACGCCGGCGCACGCGAGGCTCGTCATCCACCCCGACGCCGCGGGAAGGGAACGGTTCATCAGGACCGGTGAATCCACCTATGTCGGCCCCTGGGTCATCGACGAAGACCTTGTCCGGGCCCACGAAGGCAGAACCATTCGGAGCGCCTCTCCCACAGACCTCGGTTGCGGCGTCCACGTCTCGGGGCAGATCGAACGGACCGTCGCCTACGAAAAGGGAATGCCCAACGCCTTCGTCGGAACGGCGGGCGGGATGGTTCATGACGACATAAGGGACGACCAGTCGATCTTCGTCGAGCTTGACGGCTGTGGTATCATTATACTTACGGGGTGCTGCCACGCGGGACTTGTCAACACGATGCGGGCGGCGGAAAAGCTGTTCCCCGGGCAGGCGATCCATGCCGTAGTCGGGGGGCTGCACCTCAACAACGCGGCCGAGCCGCAGCTCGTCGGCACGATAGGGGAGCTGAGGAAGAGGAACGTGCGATGGCTCTCAGCGATGCACTGCACGGGTTATCGGGCCGGGCGGCGGTTGATGGAGAAGTTCGGCAACAGGTGGATACCGGGCACGGTCGGAGCGAAGATCACCTTCCGGGCGCGAGAGGACCGGGAAAGATGAAGCGGATCATAGTGGCCATCACCGGTGCGACGGGTGTCATTTACGGCATCAGGCTCCTCGAGGCCCTGCGGGACTCCGGTGTCGAGACCCACCTCATCCTTTCGGGCCAGGCCGCGGAAAACATCCTTCACGAGACGGACCGCACGGCAGAGGGCGTGAAAGGCCTTGCCACGGTGGTCCACGACGAGAAGAACCTGGCGGCATCGATATCGAGCGGCTCCTTCAGGACCGACGGGATGGTCGTGGCCCCCTGCACCGTCAAGACCCTCTCGGCAATAGCCAATTCCTACAACGACAACCTGGTGGCGCGGGCGGCGGACGTGGTGCTGAAGGAAAGAAGGCGGCTCATCCTCGCCGTCCGGGAAACCCCCCTGCACAGGGGACACCTCGACCTCATGTTACGGGTCGCGGACATGGGGGGGATCGTCCTGCCGCCGGTCCCCGCCTTCTATTTCAATCCCCGCACCATCGGGGAACTGATAGACCACTCCGTGGGCAAGATGCTGGACCTCATGGATATCGATCATTCCCTCTTTCGAAGATGGCAGGGAGAATACGAGACAGGGGCTCTGAAGAACACCCCGGCGGGCGTTGAGGAGAATGACCATGGTTCCTTGTGACCATCCGGCGCGTTTCGCGACTTGCGTTCAAGGGATCTTTCGCTCCGAAATATTTCTTGACACGATTAAATAGAATTTAATAAAATTAATGTGATTTAACGGCTTCGCAAATACCCGGTTCTGGAACCGACATGGATAGAGACAACAGACATAGCGAAATTCTTGAACAAACCAAGGATTTCTTGAAGGAAAAGGAACCGTATTACGTGTGGTCGCCCTCCCGGGAAAGGAAGGTCCCGGTGGGGCGTACGATCGGGGTAGCAACACAATTCAGGTTACAGGACAATATAACGTAGAAGGAGGAGATCCCATGTGTGAGGAATGTAAGAAGATTTCCAGGAGAACCTTTCTCAAGGGGGCTGCGGTCGTCGGGGCGGCGGCAGGGTTGGGCGTGTTCGACAGCAAGATCCTGCACGCGCAGAGCGCCAATCTCAAGTTCAGCACCTGGCACCCGCCGGTGAGCCGTGAGGTTAAGACGGTCTGGACGCCGATGATGGAAGAGGTGAAGAAGAGAAGCGGCGGGAAACTGGCCTACACGATGTACGCCGGCGCCGCCCTGGGCAAGGGCCCCGAGCACTTCGACATCGTCGCGAAGGGCATGTCGGACCTGGGCTACTTCACCGCCACCTGGACACCGGGCCGGTTCCCGCTGACCGACGTCCTTTCGCTGGCCGTCTGGGTCGACGGCAAGGACACCGCCGCGGACATCGGCAACGCAGTCTACAACAGGGCGCTCAAGGACGAGTTCAAGAACGTCAAGGTCCTTGAGCTCAACGGCTGCATCCAGTCATTCATCTGGACAAAGAAACCCATTTCAAAGCTTGCGGACCTCAAGGGCGTGAAACTGAGGTCACCCGGCGGACACCAGACGAACTACATCAAGGCCCTCGGCGCCGAGCCGGTCTTCATGCCTCTCGGCGACGTGTACATGGCGATGGAGACGGGCACCATCGACGGCATCGTCACCTGCGCGCCGCTCGTCCTCGCGTACAAGCTCGGCGAGGTCGCGAAATACGGCACGGTGCTCACATTCGGCTGCGTGTCCGAAGGCACCGTCATGAACATGAAGTCCTGGAACAAGCTGCCGGCGGACCAGAAGAAGGTCATCGAGGACGTCTGCACGAACCCCTTCAAGGTGACGGGCGGCCTCGGCAAGGACGACTACAAGAAGATAATGGCCGACATCCAGAAGATGGGGGTCAAGATGATCGACCTTCCCAAGGCGGAGGCGGAGCAGTGGTACAAGAGGTTCCAGGACGTGACCCGCAAGTGGGTTTCCGACATGGAGGCGAAGAAGCTGAACGCCAAGAAGGTTGTCGCAATAATGAACGAAGAGTGCGAGAAGAGAAACGTCCACCTCGTTTCCTGCCCGCCTGAATTCAAGAAGGTCTGATAGAAGAGGCTAGAGAATGCCATGAAAGCGCTGGAAGGTTTTCAAAAGGGGATACACAGGACGACGTACACGATCTGTGCCGTTGGCATGTTCCTTGCCATTCCCCTCATGCTGATCACCACTGTTGACGTGCTCGGGAGGGCCATTTTCAACAAGCCTCTCCCGGGCACCCTTGAACTCTCGGAATACATGCTGTCCATCATCATCCTGCTGGGTGCCGCGTACACCCAGCAGGTCCGGGGCCATGTGGCCGTCGACTTCCTTACGTCGAAGTTCCCTGTGAACGGGCAGAGGATATGCAAGATCATAACCGACATACTCTGCCTCTTCATCATCGCCATCATGACCATATACGGCTGGATCGAGGGCATCTCCGAGACTACCGTCACGGACCAGCTCAGGGTGCCCATGTGGCCCTTCAAGACCCTGGTGGCCGTCGGCGGCTTCATGCTCTGGCTGGAGGTCCTCACCGACCTCATAGTATCTGCCGCAAGCCTGGGAAGGAGGGAATAAATAATGGACCCCGTTACAGTTGGTATATTAGGCTGCGTGCTCCTCGTCATCCTCCTTTTCCTGGGTATGCCCATCGCCTTCGTGATGATGTTCGTGGGTTTCACCGGTATCTGGGCGCTGTCCTCGCTCGACGCCGCCCTTCCCAAGGTGGCGGAGACCGTCTGGGGCGTTGCCAACAATTATCCGTACACCATCATCCCCCTCTTTATCCTCATGGGGAGCTTCGCCGGCTCCGGCGGGATAACGAGGGAACTCTACAATGCCTTTGATAAGTGGGCGCGCAGGCTCCCCGGCGGACTGGGGATCGCCACCATCGGCGCCTGCGCTGCCTTTGGCGCCGTGAGCGGTTCTTCTGTCGCCGCCGCGGCCGCCATGGGGAATGTGGCCCTGCCCGAGATGCGCAGGTTCGGATACGACCCCAAGCTCGGCTGCGGGGTCATCGCGGCGGGCGGAACCCTGAGCTTTCTCATACCACCCAGTCTCGGGTTCGTTGTCTACGGCATGCTCACGGAGCAGTCCATCGGGAAGCTCCTCATCTCGGGGATCCTGCCGGGGCTCCTCATGTCGGGGTCGTTCATCGCCTGCGTTATCTTCCTTGTGGGCATGAACCCCGCGCTTGCCCCGCGCAGCACAGAAAAGGTCACCTTCAGGGACAAGCTCATCGCCCTTAAAGGCGTCTGGGAGGTGCTTCTCGTCTTCTGCATCGTCATGGGCGGGATCTATCTCGGCTTCATCAACCCCACGGAGGCGGGCGCCATCGGCGCCACGGCGCTTTTCATCATCGTCATCATCAAGAGGAAACTGACGAAAGAGAACATGTTCGCCGCCCTCCTCGAGATGGCGAGGATCTCTATCATGGTGCTCTTTCTCGTCGCCGGCGCGACCCTCTTCAGCTATTTCCTCGCCCTCTCGACGATACCGACGGCGGTCTCGACGTGGATCGCGGGGCTCGGCGTGTCGAAGTACATCGTCCTCGTCATCATCGTGGCCATATACTTTGTCCTCGGGTGTTTTCTCGATTCCGTGTCCATGATGGTCCTCACCCTGCCCGTCATCTTTCCCGTGATCGTCGCCATCGGGTTCGACCCCGTATGGTTCGGGGTCCTGCTGGTGCTCATGATGGAGGCGGGGCTCATCACACCGCCGGTGGGGCTTAACATCTACACCATCGCCGGGATCGCCCCGGACGTGCCCATGGGGACCATATTCAGGGGAGCGCTGCCTTTCCTCCTCTCCATCATAGCCACGGCGATCATCCTCACCATTTTTCCGCAGATAGCCACCTACCTGCCGAGCCTCATGGGGAGATAGAGGGGGATAGAGGGAAGACGGGCATTGTTGTCCCGGGAGCACTTGAAGCATCACGAGAATGGATAAGCGACGGGAAGAAGAGATGAAAACCATACGTTTCTTACTCAATGGAAAGGAAGCCTCGATCGAGGTGGAAGACAACGAGACCCTTCTTTGCGCCCTCAGGGAGAGGCTCGGCATCACGAGCGTCAAGGAGGGCTGCGGCATCGGGGAATGCGGGACGTGCACGGTGCTCGTCGATGACGAACCTCATTACTCCTGCTTGACGCTGGCATCGAAGGCAAACGGCCGGGACATCAAGACAGTGGAATACCTCTCCTCGTCGGGGGTGCTCCACCCCCTGCAGGAGGCCTTCATACGGTCGGGCGCCGTCCAGTGCGGGTACTGCACGCCGGCAATGCTCCTTAGCGCTTACAGCCTTCTTCTCAGGAACGCAAACCCCGACGCCCACGACATCAAGGAGGCCATCAGCGGCAACCTGTGCCGGTGCACGGGATACATACAGATCGAAGAGGCCATAAAGAATGCTGCCGAAATTTGCAAGTGTAACGGCCAGGACTAAGGACGAGGCCCTCTCCTGGCTCTCCTCCCTGGAGAACCCGAAGATCATCGCGGGAGGGACAGACCTCATGGTCAAGATGAGGGCGGGGAAGCACTACAGCCATATCATCGACGTGGCCGGCATCCCCGAGCTCCTCGGTGTGACGGAAAAAGACGGAAGGATGTCCATAGGCCCGGCCATGACGCACGCGCGCCTCAGCACGGAGGCCTCCATCGTCCGGAACGCCCGGAGCCTCGCGCTGGCGTGCGGGCTCGTCGGCTCCCCGCAAATACGCAACATGGGCACCATCGGGGGCAATCTCGGGAACGCCTCGCCCGCCGCGGACTCCATACCTCCCCTGCTCATACACGACGCGGTCCTCACCCTGGAATCGAGGGACGCGCGCCGGAAGGTCCCGCTGGAAGAGGCCATCGTCGCGCCCTATGTGACATCCATCGACGTGAAGGAACTGATCGACTCCATAGAGATAAGCCCCCTCAGGGGATACCGGGAGGGGTACCGCAGGGTCGCCAAGAGAGCGACCTGGGCGATCTCCCGCCTCGGTGTCGCCTTCGCCATCAGGGAAGAGAACGGCAGGTTCCTGGACGCGAGGCTGGCCATCGGTTCATGCACGCCCATGCCCTTCCGGGCAAAGAAGGTGGAAGACCTGCTCAAGGGGGCCCCGAAGAACGAGGCGACCATATCGGAGGCGATACGGATGGCCCTGGAGGAGATAAAGCTCATCTCGGGGATCCGGCCCTCGTACGCCTACAAGCTCCCCGTGCTGCAAGGCATTCTTGAAGAAGTGCTCAGAGGTTGACGGAACTATGTTCATAGGACAGGATATAACACGCGTTGACGCCCTCGACAAGGTCCTGGGAAAGGCGGCATTCGCCCATGACCTCACAAAGAACAACATGCTCTTCGCCTGCGTGGTCCGCAGCTCCCGCCCCCACGCGGTTTTAAAGAGGATCGACGTCTCCGCCGCCCGCGCCCTCGAGGGGGTCGTAAAGATCATTTCCCACGAGGACATACCCGGGGAAAACCTCTTCGGCGCGATCAAGAAGGACCAGCCCTTCCTTGCCGCGGGGCGCGTACGCTACAAAGGTGAGGCCATCCTTATCGTCGTCGCGGCCACCGAAGAGACGGCGCGCAGGGCATCGGAACTCGTCAGGATCGAATACGAAGACCTTGAGAACATATCGGATCCTTTCCTTTCCATACAATCCCCCGTCCTCATCCATGACGGGGGAAACCTCCTCAGCCACCGCAAGGTCATAAAGGGCGATGCCGCGAAGGCTTTCGAATCCTCCGATGTCATCGTGGAGAACACCTACAGCACAACCTGGATCGATCACGCCTACATGGAGACCGAGGCGGGACTCGGCTACCTCGACGACAGGGGAAGGATGGTCGTCGCCTCTTCCACGCAGAACATCCATTACAAGATGAAAGAGATATCGAGGCTGCTCGCCATCCCCCCGGAGGAGGTCAGGGTCATTCAGGCCACGACCGGCGGAGGTTTCGGCGGCAAGCTCGACGTCACCGTCGAGGGTTACCTGGCTCTCGCCGTGTGGCACACGAAGCGGCCCGTCTTCATGAGGTACACGAGGGAGGAAAGCCTTCTCGCCCAGACGAAAAGACATCCCCTTTACATCGTGTACAAGACGGGGGCCAGAAAGGATGGCAGCCTCACCGCCGTCGAGGTGAACATCGTCGGCGATACAGGGCCCTACAATTCCTACGGCGAAACGGTCTGCCTGAGGGCGGCGGTGCACGCCACCGGCCCCTACGAGGTTCCCAACGTCCTCGTCAACTCGCGGATGTTCTACACCAATAACCCCGTGGCCGGCGCCATGAGGGGCTTCGGCGTGCCCCAGCTGGCCCTCGCCCACGAATCCCAGCTCGACGAGATAGCAGGGCTCATCGGCATGGATCCCCTCGACATACGGATGAAGAACGCCCTGAAAAGGGGCTCGCTGACCGCCACTTCCCAGGTCCTGAACCACAGCGCCGGTCTCCTTGAGACCTTGAAGGCGATAGAACCCGCCTGGAGGGAGCGGCGCAAGGAAAGACCCGGCAGCGGCTTCGGCCTGGGGTGCATGTACTACGGCATCGGCAACACGGGGATCTCAAACCCGTCGAGCTGCTATCTCACCCTCACCCCCGAGGGCAGGGTGGAGATGCACTCCGGGGTCTGCGACATCGGCCAGGGGTCGGACACGGTCCTGTTACAGATACTCTGCGACGCCCTCGGCATGGAGGAGATGGGCATCGACCTCGTGCGGGGCGATACGGACACGTCATATGACGCCGGCTCCACCTCGGCGAGCCGCCAGACCTACATATCGGGAATGGCCGTCTGCGACGCGGCCCAGAAACTGAAAAAATACCTGAAGGAACAGGGCTATTACGACGGCAAGCCCCTGAAGGACATCTGCCGCGACGCCGCGGACAAGGGCGTCCCCATCTTCGAGGGCTATTTCGATCCGCCCACGACGGCACCGGACCCCGAGACGTCGCAGGGCGCCCCCTACGCGACGTACGCCTTTGCCACGCACATGACCGAGGTCGACGTTGACGAAGTGACGGGAGTCTGCAAGGCCGTCAAGGTGCATGCCGCCCATGACGTGGGAAGGGCCATCAACGTCAGCAACGTGAAAGGCCAGATATACGGTGGCGTGGCCATGGGGATCGGCCTCGCGCTCATGGAGGAGTTCATACCGGGAAAGAGCGAGTCCTTCGACAACTACTATCTCCCCACGTCGATGGACATGCCCGAGGTCGAGGCGATGATTGTGGAAGACCGCGAACCCACCGGCCCCTTCGGGGCCAAAGGGGTCGGCGAGCCGGCGCTCATCCCCCAGGCCGCGGCCGTTGTGAACGCGATATATGACGCGACGGGAATCCGGATGCGGCAGCTGCCCTGCGATATAGAGAGGCTCAAGCTGGCCCTGGAGAAAGATAAAGAGAACAAACGATGATCCGAGTAAAAGGAGGAACCGTATGAGCACGCTCGTTATAAAGAATGTGGGAACCATCTTTACAGGCGACATTGAAAAACCCGTCGTAAACGGCCCCGTTTCCATCCTCATCGAGGACGGGAAGATCAAGGCCATCGAAGGCACGGAACCAAAGGCCGACAAGGTCATCGATGCCAACGGCATGACGGTCTGTCCGGGGTTCATCGATTCCCATGTGCACTTCGTGTTCGGCGATTTCACTCCTCGTCAGAGCCAGCTCGGTTACATAGAAAGCAGTCTCCACGGCGGCGTGACGTCGATGATATCCGCCGGTGAGGTCCACCTTCCCGGCAGGCCGACGGACCCCAAGGGGACAAAGGCCCTGGCGCTTTTGGCCCAGAAGTCCTTCGCCAAGCTGAGACCCGCAGGCGTCAAGACTTACGGCGGGGGCCTGATACTCGAGAAGGGCCTCGTCGAGGCGGATTTCAAGGAGCTCTCCGAAGACGGCGTGTGGCTTGTCGGCGAGATAGGTCTCGGGAGTATAAAGGCGGCTCAGGAGGCGCGGCAGATGGTCGAGTGGGCAAAGAAATACGGCATGAAGGTTCTGATGCATGTCGGCGGCACATCGGTGCCGGGAAGCTCGACCGTGACCTGCGACGATGTCCTCGTGGCGAAACCCACGGTGGCCTGCCACCTGAATGGCGGACCCACGAGCATTCCCGTGCCCGAGGTGAAGCGGGTCATCGAGCAGACGGACTGCGCCATCGAGGTCGTCCACTGCGGCAACCCCCTGTCGGCCCTCGAGATCGGCAGGTTCATGAAGGAAAAGGGGACGCTGAAGAGGCTTATCCTCGGCAACGACGCCCCCTCGGGGACGGGTGTCATCCCTCTCGGGATATGGAGGATGGTCAACTTCATGTCCTCCCTGTGCGACATACCCGCTGAGACGGCGGTCTGCTTCGCCACGGGGAACACGAAGAACGTCTTCGGGCTCACCCAGGGCATCGTGGCGCCCGGCTGCGACGCCGACCTCCAGATCATCGACGCCCCCATGGGCTCCGCCGGCAAAGACGCGAAGACGGCCATCGAGGTCGGGGACATCCCCGGTATCGGGATGGTCCTCATCGACGGAGTGGTGAAGACACAGGTCAGCAGGAACACCCCCCCGCCTGTCAGAAAAACGGCGTAAAGAGAGAGACCGGGGTGCCATATGAAGATAGACCTTGATAAATGCAAAGGCTGCGGGCTCTGCGAAGAGGTGTGCCCCTTAGGGGTGATAACCCTCAAGGACAGGAAGGCCGCCATCGGCCCCGGCTGCGTCGAGTGCAAGACCTGCATAAAGGTGTGCCCCGAGGCCGCCTTTACGCCGGAGGTCCCCGCGGACCATCCCATGTGCACCTCGTGCCCCATCATGTGCAGGATCCCCGAAGGCGGGCGCGGGGCCTGCATGAGATACTACAACCAAGAAGGGGAGATAGTGCGGCACGGCCGCGTCCACTCCTATGAAGAGGTGATTGACCTCGTGCGCGAAGGCACCGGCGCGGGGCCCATCGGCACACCGCTCATCACCGGGATCGGCTCGGGCACCACGTACCCCGACTTCAGACCCTCGCCTTTTATCGTGAGCGGGGTCAAGGACGGCGTCGACATCGTCACCGTCGTCACCGAGGCCCCCTTGAGCTACAGCGGCCTCAAGCTGAAGGTCGACACGGACCTCCACGTGGGGGAGGAAGGCAAGAAGGTATACGTCCGCAGAAAGGGCAAACGCCACGTGGGCCACCTCTGCACGGAAGAGTACGGGTCGAAGATACTCTCTCTCGGCGGCGTGAACATCCTCACATCGAAGGACGGCCTCTTTGCCGCGAAGGTCCTCCACGAGTTCCTGCAGGGCAAGAAGATAAAGGTCGAGGTCGAGGACGGGACGAAGCTGGAACTCGCCCTCGGCATGGAGCCCGAGATCGGCGGTATCGTGGAAGAGCGCATGCGCGTCGGTTGCGGAAGCGCCACGACGGGGCTCTTCGCGCCGTACATGTTCGATGCCGCCGACGAGGTGATCGTCCTCGACGGCCACATCACCGGGCTCTTCAGCGAGCACCCGTCGGGGAGATACCTCAACAAACCCCGCTCACCCATACAGCTTACGGGGCAGAAGAGCACCGAGGGGCGGTATTTCCTCAACAAGGGCAGCGGCTGGGGAGGAACGGACATCGTGAACCCCCTTGACGTCATAAAGGACGTGGACAGGACCAAGTGCTTCGACGGCATGACGCTCCTTATCACGGAGACGACGGGCAGAAAGTCGGCGTTCTACCGCTGGCAGAAGGACAGGTTCGTGGAAGACGCGCCGACCCCCGAGGCGGTGACGTTCCTTAACGTCCTCAAGGATTCCTGCGAGCTCTCGCGCGTGAGCGCGGTGTTCGCCGCCGGCGTCGGCGGTTCGGCCCGGGCGGGCGTGACGAAGAACCCCATCAGGCTGACGAGGGCCGTCCACGAGGGCAAGGTGTCCGTCACCATCGGCGGCGCACGGCCTTTCATATTCCCCGGAGGCGGCATCAATTTCCTCGTCGATGTGGAAAAGATAAAGCACGGAAGCATCTACGTCTCGCCGACCCCTTCCTTCATACTTCCCGTCGAGTACACCATGACGCTGGAAACCTTCAAGGAGATCGGGGGGCATATTGAAGCCATCCGGCCCGTCGAAGAGGCGCTCCAGAAGAAAGATAAGGACCGATAGGCAGACCGATGTACGTGGAGGTCGGGCCCGCCAGCCTCGTGATACGGGGCGAAAAGAACGGCAAGGCTTACGCGTTCCTGAGAAGGGAAGTGGAGAGTCTCGTGGCGGGCATTTTGAGGGACATACGCGAATGTCTTCCCGTTCTGAAACAGAAGGCGCTGAGGATCAGGAACGTATCCGCCCTTCCCGAGGTAGCGAAACGAATGACGGCAGCGGCAAAGATGGTTGATGAGACGACATTGACACCCATGGCGGCGGTCGCCGGCGCTGTGGCGGACATGGTGAAGGAGCATTTCACGGCGCGGGGCCTCGACCTTCTCATGGTGAACAATGGCGGTGACCTTTCCATCTGCAACGCGACGGGCAGGACCCTCACCGTCGGGATCGGCGACATCATGACGGGAAAGGCGACGCCTTACGTTATACGGCTTGCGGACATGCGTGAGGTCGGGCTGGCAACGAGCGGGTTCGGCGGCAGGAGCCTGACGCTCGGCATCGCCGACACGGTGACGGCCATTGCGGGGACGGGCGCCGTCGCGGACGCGGCGGCGACATATATCTGCAACTGCACCACCGTTGAGACCGACGGGGTGATACACCGGAAAGCCCGGCTCATCGATCCCGGAACAGATATCCCCGACGAGGACGTAACGATCGAGGTGGGCCCCCTGACAAACGCTCTCGTTGCCGACGCGCTTGCGAATGGTCTCAAGAGCGCGCGGGACCTCACGGACAGGAGCGTCATCGACTACGCCGTCATGGCGCTGAGAGGCAGCATCGTCACGACAGATACAGGCAATGATACCAACAAAAATATAACCCTGGAGGTGCAGGATGGAAATCAGGAAGATCGTCACCATCGTTGAAGATACGCTTATCGACGGAGAGAAGAAGGCCGCGAGGCCCATCAGGAAGGCCGCGTGCATCGCCGTCATCAAAAACCCCTACGCCGGGAAGTATGAGGATGATCTCACGCCGCTTATCGATTTCAGCGACGAGATAGGAAAGGTGATATCCGAGCGCGCCGTCATGGCCCTCGGGGCGGACAGAAAGCCCGAAAGCTACGGCAAGGCCGCCATCGTCGGCGAGAAGGGAGAGCTGGAACACGCCGCGGCCCTTCTCCATCCGAAACTCGGCACCCCGCTGCGCAACGCCGTCGGCGGAGGCAAGTCGATCATCCCCTCGGCCAAGAAGATGGGTAAGATGGGCGACACCATAGACATCCCCGTCCACTTCAAGGACGCCGCCTTCGTCAGGTCCCATTTCGACGCCATGACGGTCTCCGTCAGCGATTCCCCCCGGTCCGACGAGATCCTCCTCGCCGTGGCCGTAACCGACGGCGGCAGACCCAACCCGCGCATCGGCGGCCTGAAAAAAGAAGAGGCCAAGTGCGAGGATGGACTGAGGTAAAGACGGTCTCAGGTTCCAGCAACTGTGTTGAATGTCAATTGATTTCTTTTTCATGAACGGGCCTCCGCCCATGTTGCTTTGTTCTTCATCA
>MVQP01000087.1 GCA_002067235.1 Syntrophorhabdus sp. PtaB.Bin047 | reverse complement strand
CAGGTCTGAACGAGCAATGATGGTTGTCGATGAATTAGGAAGATGTTATCCCTCCCTCCCGAGAATGTCAATAACAGCCGCGCACTTCTTCGGATCCTCGGATTCAATGTCTACACGATGTTCCTTTGATCTTTCACGGAAGGTGAATGTGAAGATGTGAAGGGCGTCCCCAGAATTCCGCGGATGTCATGGGGGAAAGGTATCAGGAAGATTCCTACGAGTTCTCCTCGATTTCTTCAAACTGGTTTATCCGGACGCAGCCGTCGGGAAACTTGGCCAGAATCTCCAGGTCGCCCCCCATAGCCTTGATCATGTTCCTCAATGTGCTTATGTACATGTCGGTCCTGTTTTCAATCTTCGAAATGGAGGCCTGCTGCACTTTAAGGTTCCTTGCCAGGGTTACCTGGGTCAAATGCCTGGCCTGGCGCAACTCCTGAAGGGGCATTTCGGCGAGCATTTTCTTTGCCTTCTCCTCTGCCGCCCGCCTGTGCTCGGGCTTCATCTTCTCCCTGAGATTCTTGTAAGGCTTGGCCATTGTCATTCTCCCTGCTCTTTTTTTAATGCTTTCAAATGATCGTCATAGATCCTGTCCGCCAGGGGAACATACTTCGCATAGAACTGGTCATTTCCGGCCTTCGATCCGCCGATCAACAGAATCGCTGCCCTGCGCGGATCAAACGCATAAAACACTCTGTATGGATCGCCCTTATGCTGGATCCTCAATTCCCGCATCTGCCCGTGCCTCGATCCTTTTACGTCCGAACTGTAGGGGTACGATAGAGCAATACCCCTCTCTTCAAGCAATAGAACATACACATCCACAGATTCCTGCTCGCCGTCATCCAGCGTTTCCCACCATTCGGCGAATTCATCCGTATATTCTACCAAATATGCCAAGTAAGGATTATAACCCAGAAGGAATAATCTGGCAAGAGGCTTTGCAAATGGGAGGAGCCAACTCCGCTCATGTCAAACTTCTATTCTTGAGTTTCCAGCGTCACATTCCAACCTCTGCACGCTCCCGGAAAGCGCATTTGTCAAGAATAAAGATTTGACCCCTCGGGTACACGCTTTTTTCCGTCCCTCTGCCGTGCCGGTAGATACCAATCTCTCATGCAACAAAAAGCTCAGGTGTGGTAGACTAACTGGGAATGATATAAACGGTGAGGTGAACCATGACAAGATTATTAGAAAGAGCGTTCAAAAAAGCATCGAAGCTTCCCGAAGTGGAGCAGAACGCCCTGGCAAAATGGGTAATTGAAGAGCTCGAGTCGGAAGGCAGGTGGGGAAAATCCTTTTCAGCATCCGAGGATGTTCTGGACAAGCTTGGGGATGAGGCCCTCGGGGAACACAAGAAGGGCAGAACAAAACCGCTGAACATCAAGTCATTATGATCTCGCGGACTACTGACCGTTTTTGGCAGTGTTACCGGGGATTACCGGAGCAGACCAGAAAGGAGGCGCGCAAAGCATATGCCGCCTTCAAGAAGAATCCGTACCACCCCGGTCTCCGCTTCAAAAGGATACATTCGACCCGGCCGATCTGCTCTCTGCGCATCACCAAAGATTACCGTGCGATCGGCATTCAGGAAGATGAACGGATAATCTGGTTCTGGATCGGGTCGCATGGAGATTACGATAAACTCGTAAAGCAATTGAGAAAGGCATAACCGATATCGGTCCAGAGACCTTCGGGATCAGCTCTTCATCAGCGAATCCCAAGTTCCTTCTCCAGTTCCCCCACCCGGCGCCGCAGTTTCCTGTCGTGCTCCATCTTCTCCGCGAGTCTCTTCCTGCCGACGCTCACGGTGCTGTAGTCGACACCGAGCATTTCCCCGATCTCGCGGTTGTTCATCCCCCCGTGGCGGTAGAGCATCTCCATGAGGACCTGCCGGGCCTCACCGCGGAAGGACTTCTTCAGTATCTCCTCCCCGCTGAGTTTGTATGAGGAGGCCACGGCGCGAAGGATCCTCTCCGGTTCCGTCTTTCCCGCAAGCCGTCTCTTCTGCGGCACCTCCCGGCGGCTCCCTTCCGCAGGTGCGAGGGCGGTCCTTACCTTCTCCAGGAAACCCTTCTCCCCCACGATCCCGTGGCCCCTGCCCTTCTCCAGGGGACTTGGCAGGGAGGATGCCAGCGCCCCCTCCACGAAGGAACGGTAGGCGCGCTTCGCCCTTTTCCTGTCATCATGGAAGAGATCGAGCACCTCACCTGTCTCAAGGAAGGGATGGCGCACCCTTCTTTCCGTGTAGTCGGGATAGCTGCTCCAGGGGTATCCCTTGAGGTGCCTTTGCTGCTCCTCCGGCGAGGACATGCCGCTCACCCGCACGGGGTTCAAGTGGATGTAGCGGGAGACCTCCAGGAGGTAGCTGTCGGCATCGATGAGGAAGGACTTGTACCGCCCCTGGTAGAGGTGCCCCGACCTGCCGTGCCTCCTGTTGAAGGCGGATGTGTAGGAGATGTTGAAGTGGCGCATGAACTCCTGGAGGTTGGCCCGTGGGGTCCTCACAAGGAGATGGAAGTGGTTCTTCATGAGGACGAAGGCGACAACGCTCACCTGGTATACCTGGGAGGAACGCTGGAGGAGAGACAGGAACCTTAGCCGGTCATGATCATCGGCAAAGATATCCTGCCTGTCATTCCCCCGGCAGGTGACATGATAGACGGCATTCTCGTACTGGATCCGTAAGGGTCGCGCCATGGGGGGAAGGTATCAGGGGGGAGGGGGAGTTGTCGGGAATAGGGTCTTGACTCCGATTCCCTGTTCGTGGCTCATGGAATAGCCACAACGACTGATGTGTCTCACAGAAGCAGTATGATGAGACACAAAACCTCTTTCAGCCAGCACATGAGACTCAAAAGACATCGCGGCCCTCTGCTATATTGAGAAGCTCGCTGAAGGCAAGCACGGCGGCCCTCCGGCCGCTGCCGGATTGAAGCTCCTTTAGCATCTTATGCTCCTTCAAGACTCCGATGATCCTTGATGCGGTCGGTTTTGGGATTGCGGAAGACCGTATGAAGTCGCTGCTCTTGAAGATCGGCCGCTGGAACATCCAGTCAAGGGCGTGGATGGCATACTGGGAATGGGTTTGCTCCACGATTTCCGACTTCTTCCGGTTGTAGAGCTCCAGTATGGCCATGGCCTTCCCCCTGTTCTGGTCCGCCTGGGTCTGAATGGCTTTCAGGAAGAAGATGCACCACCCCGTCCAGTCATCATCGCGGGATACGGCAAGAAGTCTCTCGTAATACTGATCGCGATTGGCTTCAAAATAGGCACTGATGTAGAACATGGGGGCCTGGATCAGTCCGGCCTGGAAAAGAAAGAGCGGTATCAGCATACGGCCCAGGCGCCCGTTTCCGTCCAGAAAAGGATGCAAAGCCTCGAACTCCGCGTGCAGGATGGCAAGCTGGACCAGTCTGTCCGGCGCTTCAGTGTGAATATACTTCTCCCATTCCCCCATGGCCTGCGGCAGCTTGTCCGCGGAAATGGGCACAAAACGTGCTTCTTCCATCGGACAACCGGGGGGACCGATCCAGTTGGGAACCTTCCGGTACTTCCCCGGCGACCTCCCATGACCCCTCACATCGTCCAGCAAGACACCATGGGTCTCCAGGATGATCCTCTGGCACAAGGGCAGTTCGCTCAACATGTTCATGGCGTGTTGCGTAGCCTTGCGATAGTTGAGCACCTCCATGATATCGTTTCGTTTTTCGACGGATGTCCGCACCGTCTCCCCTTCCGCCTCAAACTCAAGGACCTCACCCATCGTCGCCTGCGTTCCTTCGATGCGGGACGAAAGGACGGCCTCCTGTGTTATCAGGGGGCTTAGCAACACCGACGAGTTGGGGATTGCGGACAGCAGGCCGTCGTACCGGGCTACAGCGGCGTTGGCTGATCCCACAAGAGAGATCAGATCGGCCCACAGAATCCGGGCTGGCGGGAACTTGCCATAGTGGTAGTTAATCGGTGCCATTGTCAGATACCCCCCCGGTCACGTCGCTACGGCCCGTCGCGCATTTCCGTCCGCAACCGCTCCTTTGTCGACCCCACTTCGGTTATGGTAGACAGCATTCTCGTACCGAATTCTCACAGAGTATACCATGGGGGGAAGGATATCAAAGGGGAAAAAGTTTTATCAATAATAAAGATTTGACCCCAGAGGTCCCCCTCTCTCCCGAGAATGTCAATAATGACCGCCCCTCTTTTCTGGTCTTCAGATTCCATGTCTACACGATGTTCCTTTGATCTTGCACGGATGCCGAATGCGAAGATGTGAAGGGTGTCCCCAAAGTTCCCTCAAAGAGAGCCTTTGAAAGAATCGCGGCCGGATCCCGGAGCTACTTACCTCCGCTTCAATCGAGACCACAGAGGTTTCGGGGAGAGCAGACGAGGTGGTATTTCGAGATTCCAAGTCCAGGGCATGTGTCCGTTTTGTCCTTGCCTTCTCTATCGCGCAGGGGTAAGCTACCCCAAAATTGCAGCTTCGCAAGTCAATCATTCAAGAAAGGGTGAAAATGCACACGGTATTCAGTCATATAGTTCAGAGAAGGCTTTCCCAGGAAAACGAAAATGTGGCGACAGAGGCACTTGCCTTCGTTCTTCGATCCCACGAGTCGGTGCACAATGGCATGATGAAACTTCTTCGCGGGCTTGACCCGCACATGCCACGTTTATGGTTCCAGACTCAGCAGGCCGAAGGCGACAGTCGTCCTGACATGCAGGGCCGTGATGATGAAGGGCGAACGCATATCATCATCGAGAACAAGTTCTGGGCTGGCTTGACAGAAAACCAACCCGTGTCCTATCTTCGCATGCTCGCCGAATGCACCCATCCAACGATCCTCTTGTTTGTTGGTCCCGAGGACCGTAAGGAAACGCTGTGGCGGGAGTTAAATCAAAGACTGACTGACAAAGCTATCTCCGGAACAGGGGATACCGCTGCTGGTATTTTTCGCATCGCCTCGACCAGCGATGGCCCGACGCTCGCACTTACGTCCTGGAGAGCGTTGCTTGACGCCCTGGAACCTGAGGTCGCCGATGATAAGTCTGCACGAAGTGATCTCCTTCAGTTACGCGCACTCTGCGAAGCGGCTGACAGCGATGCTTTTGTGCCCGTTTCATCAGCGGAAATATCCGACCAACGTACACCTGCGCTCATCCTTCAGCTGAATACTGTCGTACAGACCTCTGTGGATCTAGCCGTTACTCACGGCGTTTTATCCGTGAATGGTCTCCGTCCGCAGGCAAACTGGGAGCGGATTGGACGTTACGCAAGATTCCAGTGCGACAACGGCAATGTCGGCGTATGGTTTGGTATCCATTTTGGCTACTGGAAAAAGCACGGCATCACCCCACTCTGGTTACTATTCGCAGGTAACGATTGGGGCCATCCTCTTGAAGTACGGCCTCTTCTCGAGCCTTGGGCCGCCAGAGAAGGTGTCTTCACCACCTTTCAGAATGATGAATTGGCAGTTGCTATCGAGGTTGCTTCCGGCGAGGACAAAGACCAGGTGGTCAGCAAGATACTGGATCGTTTGATGGGGATTGCAGGGGTCGTGAAAGCAATGAAATCGAAAGGGACCGTACCTGATGATAATGTGTGACTCGGAGAAACGAACCTCAACCGGTCAATCAATAAAGATATCCTGCCTGTCATCCCCCCGGCAGGTGACATGATAGACGGCATTCTCGTACTGGATCCGTAAGGGTCGTGCCATGGCGGGAAGGTATCAGGAAAGGAGAGCTTTTATCAAGAATAAAGATTTGACCCCGGAGGCTCTCCCATAGACATACGCCTCCTCTCCAGCAAATCGCCTTCACGGTTTGGTCGAACCCTCTATAATAGCAATCTCCTCCGGGCCAAGATCGTAAAGCTGATAGACAAGCTGGTCAATTTCGGCTTCCAACTCAGGCACTGCCGAACTGTCGGGACCAGTCAGGGTTTCTTGAACAAGAGAAGTTATCAAGGAGCGCATGGAGTCATCTATAACGGGAACTGGAAAGTCTTGCATGAATATGGCGCTGGGTTCATAGAAACCACCACGCAGGAGGGGTAGTGTTGTTCTAAACCACAGTTTGGTGACCTTTGAATTAAGAACTGCCAACAGAAAAAGGTCATCCGTTGGAATTATGAAACACTTCTGATTAGTGAACCACCCGGTTCCATCATATGCAAAAACATTGGTCTTGGTAATGTTAGGATAGACAATCTTCGGTTTTTCAAACTCCTCGTAATACGCGATATTGTCCTGAATCTCAAACCACTTATATGACCCTGGCTTGCGACCTCGCTTGTCTTTGCTGGACTTCTTTGGTTCAAGATCTGTCCTGAACTGTTCAAGATGTCTCTTTACGGCAGGGTATTGTTCAATATCCGTACCCCGCCGGGTGAAAATCACATACAGTCCCCCCCACTGCGCCGTCCATTTCTTGATATCCCGGCCGCGAAGCCAGGGTTTGATCAATTCTTCGCTTTTGGGGTCTTCGGCAATGAGACGCTGTCTCGTCGTTTCGTTTATGACGAAGGCTTCGTTGAGACCTGTCAGTATCCCCCGGTAGAATCTTCCATTCACGTATTCGCCGAGCGGTTTCCCTGCCGCCCTGAGCTTTTCCATGAGCCTGAGGACTTCGGGACGTTCCAGTGTCCAGCCTTCTTTTCGCAAAGACCGGAGGGGCATCGGAAAACCAACTGCGTCCAGTGTCTGTTCGATACTTTCCAGCTGCCCGGCATCAGTGAAGGTAGCGGCCAGCGTTGTGTCTACTGCATCGGGTCGCTTCTTCTTGACAAGCATGATAGACGGATATGTGGTCGCATCGAAGATGGGGAGATCACAGAAGTCGATGACCACTTTCGGCGTCGCCTCTTTCGTCAGGAGCTCCCGTGTGTTCTTTCCGTACCCTGCCCGCATGAACTTGTTGGGGGCGATGAAACAAAGGTGGCCTTCCGGTCGTAGAAGCTCTATACCGCGCTTGTAGAAGTACGTATAGAGGTCAGCGGTGCCGCAGTAGAAATCACGAAATGCATTCAAAAGCGCAGGCTTCAGTTCTTTTATGCCCTCCTGTCGAACGTAGGGAGGATTGGCGATGACGATATCAAAACCATACCTGTCGCCGAACACTTCACTGAAATGTGTCTGATACTTGAAATGGCCGGCATTGCCAGTCAGCCGTGCGATCAGGGAGTCGATGCGGGTTTTCTTGTTCTTCTTTTTTCCGGGACTTGTCTCATCAAAATAGTCAATCTTGAGCCTCTCCAATTCCCTGATGAGAGCATTCTCCCACACATCCCACGTCATACTTCCCAAAGAATCGCCGTTGACGACCTTGTAGTCGAGGTTCGGCAGAGGCTTGATCTCGCGGATGTCCTCCTCGTCCACGACCAGGGACAACCACAGGCGCAATTTGGCTATTTCCACCGCGCCGGGGTCAATATCAACACCGTAGAGAGATCTTTCTATACATTCGCGTTTGAATGCATAGGGTGTTCTGTCGGGGTCCCTGATAAAGATGCTCAGCACACCGCGTGTCTTGACGATCTCGTTCATCATGCCCACAAGAAACGCGCCGCTCCCCACTGCCGGGTCGCAGATCTTTACATCAGCAAGCCTCCTGTCGATGAGGCCTGCGTTCTGACGAATGGTTTCTGGAAGTTTGTAGGAATAGGTCTCTGTTTCTCTGCCCCTCGCCTCCACTGCCGCCTCGTTCTCTCCGACCTGTTCGCCAAGGTGGATAAGCATTTCGATGTCTTTTTTCGGGATGGAAGGACCAGATCCGTGCTCGATGGCAAGGTCCATCTGACCAGTTTTTGTCTCGTTGCCGAACATGTCGAGCTGATCGTCGCCGAGCTTCTCATAGGCAACGGCGGTGCCCCCCAATTGTGTTTCAAGGTAGCTGACGAGGCTCTGCCTGCACATGTAGTGGACGATCTCTCTCGGTGTATAGTAGGTGCCTTTTGACTTCCGGTCCTTCACCTCCAGAAGGTTCTCAAAGACCTTTCCGAGCATCTCGGGGTCGACGGCCACTTCCTTTTCCAACGGCTCGTCTTCCTTTACCGTGAAATTGTATCTGTCGAAAATGTCGAGGATACCGTTTCCTGCATCCCCTTCTTTTGTCCTGTCATTATTGGAAAAAAGTTCGTCGGGAAGGAATATGTCCGTGTGAACCCAGTCATAACCGCCTATGGGGTCAAAAAGGCCACCGTTGAGAAAGGGGATTCTGCAGTTGAAGTGCCGGTAGAAGTCATCATCTCTTTCGCGGGCGAGAGCTTCGTAAAAGAGCGGCTCAAGTATGTCGTTGAAAAAGTTCTCGTACCTCCCGTGTTTTCCCTCAAATAGCTCCCGAAGAAAATTCCGGGGACCCGTACCCCAGTCAGCATCCCGCCCTACACCGAACCAGCCTTTCTTCTGGAGAAAATAGAGAAAGACGATCTGGCCCAAGAGCTTCTTCGAGAAATCGACGGTGTTCACACCTTTCGTTTCGAAGTCGGTTGCCACTGTGGGGTTCTCAGAAACAATGGTATCGAGGGTCTCCCGGGTCTGGAGAAAAAGCCCCCGGTACTTCTCAAAGAACTCCTTCGTGACCGTTTCGATGTTGAACATTTCTTCCAGACGGGAAAGGGTGGGAAGACCTGGCTCCAGTGCAGTCATAACCGGCACCAGGCGGCTCTGTGCCGTATGGCTGTTCTCATGGCTTCCCACAAGGAAAGACCACCTGCGGGCTGGAGTGAATTCCTCCTTCGCCTTCAGGTTCCCTTTCGGCGTTGTCGTGAGTTTGTAATCCATTCTGACAAGAGAGAACCGCCAATCCTCAAAACCCGGGGAGACGAATGCGACAAGGCCCGCGTCCTTTGCGTCCCGCTCCTTCAGATACCTGGCAATGAAGTTCCTCTGGGTGGTCCTGCCGTGATCAAGGGTGGTGTCTCTCTGGAGATAGACGATGAGGACATCTATTCTCTTTCCATCAGGGTCGGTGTATGTGCCGATCCTTTCGTACTGCTTTACGCGGGACCTGAATGGTTCATAGATGTACTGGCCCTGGAGGACGGGAAACGCCTTCGACTCGTCGATCGCGCCCAGCAGGTTCTTTGTGAAATACCGGAACCTCCCCTTGTCGAAGGGGTTCTGGAGGGTTTCCCTGACAATCCTTTGAGCTTCGTCCCTGTTCACGTCTTAACCCCCGGGACCCTTCTTGTCCCGTTTCAATCACCCGCAAAGTACTCGGAAAGAATAACCTCTCTCTTGCCGCCTCTCCCACCGGTGCCTGCGGCAAAATGCTCTTCAAGGAGCCTTGCGGGCACGGAGGCCTGCAGGACCGCAACAACTCTCAACGGATTTGCAAGCCCCTCTTTCAGGTCAGCGAGAGCCTTGAGAGCTTCCTTGGCCGTCTGCTTCGGCAAGGCGCCCTCTTCAAGCCGCAACATGATTCTTCTGACGTATCCCTCCTGGTCGTCTGTGAGTTGCCGACGGTCGTTCAGAACCGCTTTCAGGGTGCGCAAAAGTTGTGTCGCGCTATCCCGGCCTCCTCCTCTTGCAGCCGGATCCGGCATGTCTTCCCCGGTTGTGAAGAGGAATGCTTCCTTGTTCCTGGAGAGCAGCTCATAGTAATCCTTACCAGGTTTCCGGCGGGGCGTCTCCGGGACCGCTTCCAGGAGCTTTGCGGCAGACAGGAAATCGACCTCCCTCGATTCGACGCTGCTTCCGGCAATGAAAAACTTCTGGAGTTTGCCGCGGCGGAAATAGGTGAGGAGTATGTTCCGGCATTCATCGTTCTCTCGGGCGGTCCGGGCTTTCTTCGGCAGGCGTTTGATTGCGTCGAAGACGCCGGGTTGTTCGTCGCGGATGGTTTTTATCAGGTTCAGATACTTCAGTTCGCTCTCTTCCTGGTCATCCTCTCCGGTAATCGTTGTTGTGCTGAGAAGGCGGTTGAACAGTTCGTGGGACCCGACCGGCTCGCCTTCCGTAAGAAGTGCTGCATCACCGCCGAGGAGGGTCAGAAAGGCATTGATCTTGGACTCGGCTGCCTCTTGCAGTTTGATCTGGTTGTTCGACTGTTTTGTAGGAAAAAAGTTAAAGGTGTATATCTTATCAAATGGTGTATCGACGCGGTTGATACGGCCTACACGCTGCATCATCCTGGTTGGATTCCAGGGGATGTCGTAGTTGATGACCACATTGGCGCGGTGGAGATTGACTCCTTCGGACAGGACTTCCGTGGAGACGAGGATGCGGTAGTCATCCTTCCTGTGCTTTGCTTTTGCATCAAAGTTCTCGATCACCATATCCCGGACGGCTTCTCCCGAAGACCCGTTATAGGAAAGGACCGTTCCCTTGAACTTGCCGTCTATATTGGCGGCCAGGTATTCCGAGGTTTCTTTTGACTCGGTGAAGATGATGAGTTTATTCTCTTTCAACTCCCTGTTCTTCCTGAGCGCTTCAATGAAGGTGTCAAGCTTCGGGTCCCGGGTGACCGACGACCACATTGTCCTGATCTCCCGGAGGATATCAAGGTCGGTTTGCAGCGCCGGCCTGAAATTGTCGTGGAAATCGACCGCCTTAAGCTCCTGCGCTTTCCCTTCGTCAATCAGGTGTTGAACGGCTTCGTCGTCGTCATTTTCCAGAAGCTCAAAAATCTTTGCCGTGTGCTTCTTGCTGACATAGACCCTGCCCTTGTCGAATTCCTCGATGAAATGCTCATATGAACCGATAAAACGGTCGATGGAGTTTTTGAAGGCATGGAAGCTGCTTTCAAGACGCTTTACGAGCAGGATCTTCATGAACTTGCCCATGTTTTTCTGGGACTGCCGTTCAAGCTGGTCGATCTTGCCTTTGTAATAAAGGAGCGGGGTATAGCGGGCATAGCTGAACTTTTGCGCGGCAAGCTCGATGGTCTTGTTGAAGACCTCATCTTCATGGTCGTCCAGTTCGTAGAAGAGAGGAACCGGGGGCTCCACGCCTGGAAAGCGCAGTTTCTGTCTGCCCAGGTCCTGGGAAAAGAACCTGGCGATCTCCATCCTTGTGCGGCGAACCATGAGGTACTTCAGGACCTTGTCCCTGATCTCCCTGGCGTTATCCCTTACCCGAGCGATGTACTCGCTGTAATCCTTCTGGCGGTCGAGGTTCTTGAGTCTCCTGTCCAGCCCGTTGAAAAAGGCTTCCAGGTTTGGAAGATTGGGGATCATGCTCTTCTTCGCGTTCTGGAAAAGCTTGATCTGGCTAAGAATATCCTTCGGCGAATTATTGTACGGGGTGGCGGTGACAAGGATGACCCTCTTGCCCCTGCAGACCTCCGCTAGTTTCTCATAGGTGACGTTGGATTCGGTGCGAAAACGGTGGGCCTCGTCGACGATGACATTCGTGTATTTCTCGACGCCCTTTCTCAGAAGTTCGTCCAGCTTTCCAATGGACTGAAAATCGGCGGGAACGCGGAAATCTGAAAAAACGTTGCTCCAGGAACCGGGGTTGCTGCTATCAAGAAGAACCGGCGGAGCAAGGACAAGCGTTCTGCCATCCAGCTGCCCGGCCAGCATAGCGGCTATATACGTCTTTCCGAGACCGACAACATCAGATATAAAGACTCCTCCGTACTCTTCAAGGATCTTCTTCGCGTTGAGGACCGCCTGCTCCTGATATTCAAGCTTCATGAAATCTTCCGGCAGGTAACGGACAAACACCTCATCGACGAGCGCAAGCTCGTCCTTGAAATACTCATACAGGAATTTGAGATAGAGCTCATAGGGCGTAATGGCCTCGTTGAGCCAGGTCTTCGTCCTGACCGTATCCACATACTTCTTGCTGACATCAACGGCATCGGCCCAGAGTTCATTGAACTTCTTGAGCGCAAAATCATAATCGGCACGGTTCTTTAGTTCGACGTTGAACTCCAGATTGTCAAGAAGACCCGCCTGGGTGAAATTGCTGGAACCCGTAATCACACGGCCCTTATCGCGGTCGCCTTCGGCAAAGGTCATGATATAGACCTTGGCGTGTATGTTCGAGGAGGGATACGCTTTTATTTCCAGTTTCCCACCGCGTATCCACTCAATGAACTTCTCCACCCCTTCCTCGATGCTCTGATTGTCTTCTGAATACTCGAACTCTTTTTCAATCTCCCCCTCAAGCCTTTGCTTAACTTCCGCGTGAGAGAATTGGAGTTCATGTTGAACGGGACCCTTCGCCTGGTCGATCAGATCGAAAGTGCTTCTGTCCGTGCTGATGCCTATCAGGATGCGCACCTTTTCCGTTTTCTCGAGCGACCTGTAGACTTGAAAGAACCCGCTCGTATAGAAATAGCCCACCAGACAGTCAAAGAAACGGGTATCTTTGATGAGCGTCTCGAAACGACTCTTTAGATCGTGACCATTTTCGTTGGTGAGAAAGGTTAGGTCTGTGCTCAACTATTACCCCGGCAATAAATGGCCCGTGATCGCTTCATCGGGCCCCCCTGCACTCGCCTATGAAGCCCTGAGATACTGTCCACGTTGAATTGACTTGAGAGCTTTCGCTAATATGGTACAAAAAATCGGCCGAAAAGGGAATGCCTTTTGTTCACGAATACTAAGGCTAGAACAACCTCTGCATTGCTTTCTCGGGAATGATCTCTACCTCCCCGCATGTCTGCCAACCCTACCCCAAGTATTTGTTTTCATTGTGCCAGGTAATGAACTCAGGTGACGGTCTGAATATGCTGTTCCGGGGAACCAGTATTCTCCGACCGTTCAGGGCATAATAGTCTCTGCCGTTCTCGAATTCCTCCTTGATGCGGTTGCTTACCTCGAATGTCAGGTCTGTTGTGATGGTCACGTAACCGTTGTCGAAAAGGCGGTGTATGTCGGATCGAAGGAGGATGCCGTTCTCTATCTTGTGGGGGCCATTGTCAGAGTATGGCTTGATGTGACTCGCCTCAAGTGCCGGCAAGGTTCTTTCCTGTGTGACCGCGCATCGCCTCTGATAGGCGTCTGTGACCATGACCCGAAAGCTTCCCTGGCCAAGGCGAGGCAAAACCGTCTGGGGTGATCCGTAGCGGACCATGGGTTCAGAACCTACCTGAGCCAGTTCGCTT
>MVQP01000086.1 GCA_002067235.1 Syntrophorhabdus sp. PtaB.Bin047 | reverse complement strand
GGACAACCCGATGAAAATAGGCTTCGCTGCCTTCAGGTATGCCATCGCGGGCTTTATCATCCCCTACGTCATGATCTACGACCAGTCGATCCTGCTAGAAGGGGGACTCGTCAAGGTCCTTATTGCGGTCGCATCATGCACGCTTGGTGTCATTGCCCTTTCCTCGGTCGTGTCGAGATGGCTGTTCACAACACTATCATTCTGGGAACAGGCACTGCTCTTCGTGGGAGGGATTCTACTCATTTATCCCGAATCTGTTACCAGTCTGATAGGTCTTGGCTGCATGGCCCCGGTAGTGTATATGAACCGGCGGAAGAAAGTAGCGTTGCAGAGGGCAGTTACGATGGAATCAATCGCTCTGTGAGTAAAAACGTACAGGAGGTGAGCAAATGGCAAGAGATCCCATGTTCGGAAGGAAGATTAAAGCAGAGGTTACGGGTCTGAAGGGCCAGTGTAACGCCGGCCACAAGGTCGGGGACAAGTTCGAGGTGAGTTGCTACAACACCGGCGGCATGTGCGGTTTTCTCTATCATGCTATCTTTCCCACCCTGAATGTCATGCAGTTCGAGGGAAATTACCCCTGGGGGACGGATGAAGCAATCGTCAATTGCCCGGACAGCTATAACCTCCTCACCGTAAAGTTGTGGAGGACCGAAGAATGACGTCCGAGCAGATAGTGACGGAGCCGCTGGCCATGGCCGGGAGATCTTCCCGGCCCGCGGCTTCGCCACAAAGAGGGAGGTTCTTATGAAAAGGCTTATCGTAGCCATATCGGGGGCGTCAGGAGTCATATATGGTGTGAGGATGCTCGAAACGCTTGCCGGTCTTGATGTTGAAACGCATCTCGTTATCACGGATTCGGGTATGAGGAACCTGTCGATAGAAACGAAATATACATTAGACGATCTCCGGTCGATGGCGTCCTTCACGCATGATGTCCACGATGTGGGTGCGTCTATCGCCAGTGGCTCCTTTCATACCGATGGCATGGTAGTGGCGCCATCATCAATAAAAACCCTTTCGGCGATAGCAAATTCGTACAACGAAAATCTTGTCGTCAGGGCGGCGGACGTGATCCTGAAAGAGCGCCGGAGGCTGGTCATGATAGTCAGAGAAACCCCCCTTCACGAGGGCCATCTCGAGCTCATGACAAGGGTCACGAGGATGGGGGGCATCATTATGCCCCCTGTGCCGGCGTTCTATCACATGCCGCAAACCATAGACGATATCATCAACCAGACGGTGGGGAAAGCCCTGGACCTCTTTTCGATTGATGGTAAGCTCTTCAGGAGATGGGGGTCCGAAGAGACGCCCAACGACCAGGCAGGGAAACGGGGCTTGACCGTCCTGCAGGATGTTTCCGAACCCCGTATCGCGTGTGCGACCGGGGGCGCTGGTGACAGAGATGGATGATTGCCGGGAAATGTTGATACTCGTCGACGATAACGACAGGGAAATCGCCTTCAAAGACAAGGAGTCCTGCCACCTGATCCCGGCGGCGCTTCATCGGGCCTTCTCTATCTTCATCGTGAATTCGCAGGGCGAAATGCTCATCCACAAGCGGCAAAGGACGAAGATGACGTGGCCCGGTTATTGGACCAACGCATGCTGTTCCCACCCGAGGAAGGGCGAAGCCTTGAACGAAGCTGCAAGGAGGCGACTCACCGAGGAACTGGGCATAGCCTGCGATGTAGAACCCCTCTTCAAGTTCCATTACAAGGCGGATTATGATGCCACCTATGGGGAACACGAGGTCGATCACGTTTTCCTCGGAATCTATGACGGTGACGTCAAGCCGAACATTGACGAGATCGAAGAACACCGGTTCATGTCTATAGACCGGCTGATGGATGATTTGAAGGGTCGTTCCGACGAGTATACCCCGTGGTTCATCATGGCACTACCGGGCGTACTCGAACGTTTACACGCGCTGGGAAAGGTGTAGGACAATGGTCTTTGTCATTTTGCACCCCAGGCCCGGATCTACGGCCTTTCTTCATATACCCCTTTACCCTATTGCAGGCAGGGGGCTACTGTTGCCCCCTGCCTCACTAATGAAGGAACTTCCGTTGAGTTTCCTACAATGAGTATGGTAGCTTGACCCTAGGGGCATGATCCGGCAGATGGGCACGATCACGATAACAGAAGGAGACGGCAATTTTGAGATCAACGCAATTGTGCACGTTATGGGCACCGACATCTTGGTCGTCCTTGGCGGCGGAGCGGTCCACATCGGGGCGGTCGGCATAGGCCAGCCGAGACCGAGCCTCAGGGATGAAGGAAAGATCAGCTCGACAGGCTCTGTCTTCACATTCCCGGGACACAAGGAAGATACCGTGGCCAAATCAATGTCCGAGGAACTGGCGAGACGCCTGAATCGCAGGATCGTGGTGGTCGCGGGATTACATTGGGACAGGTTGGACGCCGCCGACCTGGGCAGGATACTGAATATCTGCAACAGAATAACCGAGAGAATTGTTGCCGAAGTCACTCTCCGATAATGAAGGAGGCTTCAACACCGCTGTCCCGTATCCCTGGGGCGTATGTGGCGGCCCGCCATTACGGCACAGCCTCGAAAGTATATCATACAAGTCGTTAAGGAATGCCATCTTCCACAGTGTGCCAGCACACACATGGATTTGTATTGTGCGAAAACGGCAGGTTAAGCTATATAGAAATCAGTGCCGACGTAGCTCAGAGGCACAGCGGCTCGCCCGTGATGTGCAGGTCGCGGATTCGATTCCCATCGTCGGCTCCTATGTTGCCAAGCCTTTGCAGAAAATCACCGGTTCCCTCTGCCAGATGGCTTAACTCCAAAAATGTCCTCGACGGGCTTTTCGATCTCTTCGTTTTGCTTGGCGGTTATCGCCGGGGGCTTTCCGATTCTGGAGGCATACGAGAGTATTCTGGCCGATCCGGAAGAAGGCATCGGGAAGGTCTCTTTGAAACATTTCGGACAACCCGTCGAGGTCGCGCCGTGCGATTGCTCGCCCGCAAACGGACAACCCACACGCACGGGACAGAACAATGGCTCCGGCAACAGGGGCAGACGGCTACAGGTGCCCGCCCGCGCCCTGTGCTTCAACACGCCCGGAAGGACTAGCTTGAGCCACGGGTATTTCCGCTGTGTCCTCGGCGTCCGCTTAGGACCCGGGCCGCCCAACGCCGTTTCGCCGCCCCGGTGGCGAAGGTATAACATCAAATGTCTAATAGCAGGGGAGCGCCGGACGTCTTCCACGTTTTGTCGTATCAAGGAACAAAAATCGAGGAAGGGGCCGCAAAAGGGCCCCTTCCTACATTACATAGATTCCATCTCAAAAGAAATACCATGCCGCGAACCGGTACTGGTCGATGGTACCGTAACCATCGGCGAAGCCCGGGCCGGTGGCGTTGCTCCCGCCGGTACCACTACCGTTGTACCTGGTAAAGAGCCTCATCCACTGGAGGCCGAACCTCAGTGCGTGGTTTGCATCCCAGAGCAGGTTCACGCCGTAGCTTTGGCTCATGTTTATCTTGTCCCGGCCGGGATTGACCGTCCGGCCGTACTCGCTGTAGTTGTACTTGAGATAGCCGTACATGCCGTTAACCCAGAGATCATTAGCGAGCCACCAGGAGGCCTGAGTATACATGCCAAAGAGTGTCGGCGCCGTCGCCTCGTTGCTGGGCCGCAAATAGGAGCCGTTGCTCGTCGTCGCCGAGCCGGCCATCCAGTTGTTGCCCCCCACGTTCTGGCCGATGAAGAAGTTGCCGTTTAGAAGCAGTGCCATCGCCTTGTTTCCTTGTCTCTCGGGAACAATGGGTATACTGTACCTGAACGCCGTAAGCCATGCGTTGATGGTGTCGTCCCGGTAGTCCGCCGCATTATTGGGATCAACATAAGTCTCCGTATCCCTCCCGTAGTACCCGCCAAGGGCGAACTTCAGGTTGTTGGGGCCAATCTTGCCGCACCGGTCCGTCCAGTAGGCGATCTCGCCCTGGAGCCCCGGCCAGGAACTCCTCGCATAACCGTCGTTGTACTGGCGGGTCCCGTCGGACCATTCCGTGGCCGAAGTAAGGCCGAACATCGTGTTGAACTCCTTCGTGAAGAAGTACCGCAGGGCCATCTGGGGGGTCCTGATTCCCTTAAGATACGGGTTGTAGTCACCGCTGCTGACCCCCGCCGCATAGTAAGGCATGCCCCATTGCTGCCAGTTCTGGCCGATCATCAACTCGGCGGTGTTCCAATTCAGCTTCATGAATGCATGCCTGAGCTGGAAGCCGCCATACTGGTTGCCCGTTGTCGTGCCTCGGAAATCGCCCTCAATGAAGGCTGACGTTTTTGCGTTCCAGAGATCGGGTCCCTTGATAAGAAAGTTGAAACGGGTCGCAGCGGCCGTCGCAAAGGTGTTACCGTACTCATCGGCAAGAACCGCCCTGTCCGACGAGCTGTGCCTCGGGGCGGAGATGGGGTCCGCATGACTGTTCTTGGTTGAATAACCCAGGTCGTACTGAACGAATCCCCCGAAGGTAACATCGTATCTGCTCGATACGCTGCCCGCGTTGCCCAGTGCCGGGATGGCAAGCAGCAACACAAGCATAACCAGTGCTGATTTCTTCATTCCTTCCTCCTTTCCAGAATTTGTGTCCTACTGCAGGGTACCTCTCGACACTCACCTCCTTCCATACCACATGGGTAGCCGGTTCACGACAAACTCCCCTTTGGACGGGTATGCCGTGTCGGGCCTTCTTGACCCCGAGGGGGCTCCATGATATTCCTTCCCGGTCGCGTGAGAATAGGACCGATCAGACCCCGTCGGTGTTCGCTGAACTAACTGCTCAGTGCCGCCACCTCAGCAGAGATCTGGAAGCTCGAAAAATCAGGTCCTTGGAAAAGCATCTAGTTGTGAGTGACATGCGTATTTCCCCGGAACCACGTTTCCGTGGCAAGGGTGTTGCCGCCGCGCAGCGTTCTGGCCATGTCGGACCTGGTGTGGTTTTGTGACCGTCTCTTGGCACGGTGCCGATTCGCACCCTCGGAGGCAGAAGGGGCCGATAATCAGGTTTCCGGCGCTGTAAAGATTCGTGAAGAGTCTCGCATTGGGATAGGCCTGAACCTTGTTGAAGAGAACGGGAATCGGTCCGTCGAAATGGCTCTGGACATCCGCCGTCTGCTCCGGGTTAACCTCCACCTCGGTCTCGAGCAGTTTTCTCATCGACCTCAGGCAATCCACGGTAGACCTCAGACTCGCGAAGCACCTCTCAAACATACAAACCTCCCCCCCTTTAGCGCCGTTAATGCACCCCGTTAAGAACCTAACTGTTTAATGGTTGTACAGTTAAACTATTCATATTATCCGCAATTTTGTCAAGATTATTTTGTAAGAAATTTTCCCGGACCCGAGGAGGTGTGCGTGAAGTCCGTGATATCATGCTGTTACATGAAGAAGGAAACAGCCGGCGATGCTGGAGGTCGAAATGGACTCTACTGGTCAATTACCACAGTGGACTGTATTGTAAGATATTGAGAATTTCGTGCCTCAGGATTCACTTTCTCCCCCTATTGTGCAACCGCGACCAATGCCCAGCAGAGGGTATACATTTTCAGGCCCTCAAGCTCGTCCATGGGTGAGGTTCTTCGCGCGAACAATAGATATGTGTCTAATCCGCTCTATTCGAACACCCAATCCGGTTTTATCCGAACGGCTTCTCAGTAGTCCTCTCCCTGCCGCTTCTACTTTATAAAAGTGTTCGACCTTCCGTCAAGGTCGAATGTATTTTCCGCATGGATTCCTCTCCCGGTTTCAGTATGATCTTATGGGCGTTATGGATGACCCTGTCGCATATGGCGTCCGCCAGGGTGGGGTCTCCTATGATGTCGTGCCAGGTGTCGATGGGGAACTGGGTGGTGATGATGGTGGAGCGCGCCCCGTACCTGTCCTCCATGATCTCCAGGATGTCCCTCCTCTCCCCGTCTGCAAAGGGGTTTATTCCCCAGTCGTCAACAATGAGGAGCCTCATCCGCTGTATCTTCTCAAGGAGCTTCGCGTACGTCCCGTCCGCCCTCGCGATCCTCAGGTCCTGCACGAACCGGGGCAGCCTCACGTAGAGGGTCCGTATCCCCTGTCTCACGGCACTATTCCCCAAAGCACAGGCGAGGAACGTCTTGCCGGCCCCGGTGGGACCGATGATAATGATATTCTGATAGCTCCTTATCCAGTCGTTCTGGGCGAACCGGAGTATCGTATCCTTGCTCAGGCCCCTTCGTGCCCTGAAGTCGATATTTTCGAGGCAGGCGTTGGGGTGACGCAGATGGGCCTGGGAGAGGAGGCTCTTTATCTGGCTGTTCTGGCGGTGGAGCTTTTCCTTATCGATAAGGAACCCTAATCGTTCTTCAAATCCGAGGTCGCGGTACGCGTCGTTCTTCTGTTCCCGCAACCCCTCCGCCATGCCGAAGAGCCTCATGAGGAGCAGTTTCTCAATGATCGCCTCAATCATGGGTCACCTCCCGGTAGTAGTCTTTTCCCCGGATATTGGCATGGAGGGGGACGATGTTCTTCTTCTCCGCAGGTGTCAGATTTTCGAGGTTCTTCTCAAGGAGGGACCTGACACTTCGGTAATTATACGCCTCAAGCTCCAATGCCCGTTTACATGCATTCTCCACCCGCCCGGGAGAGTATGTTTTTGAGAGGCGGATAATCCCCAGGCAGCTTCGAAAGCCGTGCTCGGGATGATCCCGGTGCGCCATGACCTGGTCCATAAGCTTTTTTGTATGGGGACCGATTTTTCCTCCCCAGAGCCTGATCCTCTCTGGCGTCCATTCGAGGTACTGCCGGTACCCGTTCGGCATATGGAGATTCTCCGTCACGAAGGCGCCGGGTGTACCGATTCTCATATGGGAGGCCACCCTTTTGTTGTGATGGTATATCTCCACCACGGAAGAGGTGTACCTGATATCGACGTCCTGGCCGATCAGGGTATAGGGCACGCTGTAGAAGGTCTTCTCCACCGCCACGTGGTAGTCGATATGAACCTTTGCTCTAAGCCACGACGCAATGACGAACCGCTCTTCCGGAAGCGGCCTCAATGCGGCCTTCTCTATCTCCATGAAGAGCTCGTGCCGGGACTTGCCGATCAGCGCCATGGGCCTTCTGTTGAGTTTCTCCATCTCTTCGCGGATGGCCCTGTTGAGTTCGGCGATGCTGAAGAAGGTCCGGTTTCTTATTGCCGCCAGGATCCTCCGCTGGGCCTGGAGCACCCCGCTTTCCACTTTGGCCTTATCTTTCGCTTTCCCCTTTCTCGTAGGCAATACCGCCATATGATAGTGCTCCGCCATGGCCGCGAAGGTCCTGTTGATCTCGGGGTCATAGTAGCACGCATGGGTCACGCCCGCCTTGAGGTTGTCCGGCACGATGCACTCGGGGGAGCCCCCGTAGTACTCCAACGCCCTCACGTTGCAATCCGCAAAGCTCTCCTTTGTCTGGTCGGCAACGGCCCGGGCGAATATGCAGGAACTTGCCCCCAATACGGAGACGAAGAGCTCGGCCGCAATGATCCTGCCTGTGGCGGGATCCTGGTAGTGGGCCTTATCTCCGGAGAAATCGACGAACATCTTCTCCCCCGCCTTGTGGGTGAACCGCATTACGGCATCGCCCTTTTTTGCCCACTCGTGATAGAGATAATAGAATTGGGTCCTCTCGTACCCGTCGGGATTGTCCCTCTTGTATTCTTCACGGAGGAGCTGGAGGGTCACCCCCTTCCTTTTCAATTCCCTGTGAAGGTAGTCGAAGTCCGGCAGGGGTTTCCCCGGGGCCCTCTCTTCACGGGGGAAGAGCAGACCTGCAAGTGTGTCCTCGTCCATCTCCATGATCTCCCCGTATGCAGCCCCCAGCTGCTTCAGCTTCTCCATGTACACGGAGGCGGTGGAGGTGGAGATGTTGCACGCCCGGGCAATGGGCCGCACGCCCAGATTGTGTTCCAGGCAGAGCCTTGCGATCTCTTTCAGTTTTTTCATCGGTGTCTTCCTCCCTTTCCTTTTCAACTGCACCCTCCGGATTATTATTTGAGGGCAGTTTATCATTTTTGGCAGGGAGGCTAAGAAATCCGTTTCTACCCGAACACCAAATCCGGTGAGGAGCAAAAAGTGTTCGAGGCTGACCGGATTTTACAGATATGTTCTTGTTCACCGTTGTTGCCGTATTTGTTATGGGATTCGTATATGAATGAGCATTGAGTGCGAACCATTATGCCTTGGGGTTCATTCTTATTTTCCTTTACATTTTCGGTGGGCCAATAACGCTATCCACCTGGGGCACTACGCCTGGTAAAGCGCTTCTCAATGTTAGGTTGAGACGGCAGGAAGAAGACAAGCTTTCTTACTCCGACGGAATGAACAGGGCATTTCAGGTATGGCTAAAGGGGCTTGGTGCTGGTATCCCCATCGTGGCCTTGTCCACGCAAGTTGCTGCATACAACCGTCTCAGGAATGAAGGAAAGACCTCTTCGGACCGTGACGGGCACTTCCTGTACTCGCATCAAGATATCACCCTACAAGAATTGTGGTGACGGTATTGGTATTCATGGGCTATGCGGTACTGATTATGTTGGGAAAGTCGGCGTCCTGAAGATAAGCCAATGAGGTGTTTGGCCTGTAGTCATTCTTACTTCCTCCTGCGAGTTTTCCCCACTCATGATTTATGACGGTATATCGGTATCGGCCATCATTCGCTTGAAGAGTTCCAGCATCGGTTTGATCTCACCTACCTTGATTTCAAGATTATTACGGAACATAAAGGCCAATTCTTCCATCTGCTGGTCCGTATCTTTAACTGCCACCGTTGGTGCAAGGGCGTCTATCAGTGCGGCCATCGTGAGGTTGACCCCGGCGATGAAGTCGCCCTTCTCGAATGCGGTGCAACCATCTTTGAGCCTGGTAGCAATCTCAGGACCATACATCTTATAGAACTGCATATATCCTCCGTGCCACGATGCACTGTCTGGCCCCCCGTCTAAACCACGGGGAGATCGCTAGGCTTTCGATCTGAGCCCATTTCCGGGCATAGTGAATAGTCGTTGTAGCTCCCACCCCCAAAAAACGCCTCAGAGACCCTATTTCTACATTGCAGTCTTCTTTCGAGGCTTACTCGTCGGTTTCTTCTTTCCCTTCCTCGTCTTCCCAACCTTGTGTCCTTTCAGTTCCTCGGTTGCCGGCGGCATGGTTTTAGCCATCTTGACACACCCGTCCCCTGAAGGAAACAGCGGCATCAAGGAGTCAACAGCGGCCGCCTGATGCTCTGGAGCAAGGTGGGCATATCTCATAGTCATTGATATGTCCGAGTGTCCCAGGAGCCGGGAGACTGTGGCCAGGGGGGTTCCGCCCATCACAAGGTGGGATGCAAAGGTATGCCGCAGGTCGTGAAAGTGGAAGTCTTTGATTTCCGCGGTCTCCAGGGCTGACGCGAAAGAACGTTTTGCATCCTGCAATGGTTTCTTGGAGGTCCGGTTATAGAATACCCAGGGAACGGAAGGGTCACGGGGAAGGGTGGTAAGAGTTTCCTTTAGTACGGAACTGATTGGTATCTCCCGGCGCTTGCCGCTCTTCGTCTTGTCGAGGAATATGAAACCATGTTCGAGGTCAACCTGCTTCCAGGTGAGGGAGAGAATCTCTCCCCGGCGCATCCCTGTGGACAACGCGGTTATGACTATTGGCTTCAGATGGTCGTTACAGGCCTCAATGAGGGCCTGAGCCTCGGTCTGTGAGAGAAAACGGAGTCGGGTGTTGTTGACCCGGGGAAGGCTTCCCTTCCGGACGGGGTTTGCTCCATTCCAGAGCTTGAGGTCAATCGCCTTGTTCACGACGCGGCGAATTAGGGCGAGGACGTGTTTGACGGACTGGGGGGAGAGACCGCTGGCAAAAAGGTTCTTCTTCAATGTCTCAAGGGTGACAGGGTCGATTTCGTCAAGATGCATGTTCCCGAGAGGGACCTCGAGATGATTGTCGTACCGGTTCTGATCGGCTACGGTCCCCTTCTGATTATCTTCGAGCCATTGTATGTAGCGTTCAGCGACGGTTTTGAATAGTGGGGAGGGCATATTCTTTACCGGGAGGTCGTCGCCGTGGCGTTTTGTGCGAATTCGTTCAGCTCTTACGCTCTCTGCAAGTACGGGGCTGTACCCCTCTGAGGCCCAGCCTATTTTCTCCCATTTCAACTTGCTTTTGTACCTGTAACAGATATAATAGCATTCATCAGGTTGACCGCGGTGTTTGCGGGTTGTGTGTTCGTTGATATAGACGCCAGGGTGATATGTGATCTCGACGGTGCCATCTTTCCTTTTCCGTTGGTTCTTGATGGCCCGGTGGCGCTTTACCTGACTCGGAGACTTTGCTGTTTTTCTGTCTGCCACTTGGCTCCCCCCTGGATCCTGCTAACGTCCTGCTAACACAACCGCAGAAATATGATGCCCCATGAAGTAATATGGTGTCAATAAGAATCACGTGCAGAGTCAACATGAGCAGGGAGATAGACAGAATTGTCAATGATATTGAGAATAACGAAAAAACTCTGAAAATGGCCTCCGGAGCCAAAGGCCCCGCGTTCAAATCGCGGCGGGCGCGCCAGTAACATCCCCGGGGGTCTGCGGTGCCCTTCAAACCGGGGTCGGCAGCAGTGCCCGGGTCTCTGGCATCGAGCTTTCGGCTTTGCAAATCTTTAATTTACAAATCGTCGATTGAATGATATTTCTAATGTCAGCAACGATTTCGGGCGATAGCCCTTTAGCCTGAGGAGAGAACAATGATGAATGTATTCCGGGTATTGGTCATTCTCTGTTTGTTGATGGGATTTGCGGGCATTGTGTCCGCCGCCGACGGTGCGGACAAGAAACCCGCGGGGACCGAACCGGCGCCGACCGCGGTCCCGGGAGGGAGCGCAACGGTGGCCGGCGGCGGGTTCGATGAGGCGACGACGCAGTACCTGAAGAAGCAAAGGAGTATCAATTCGGAGCTTGTGGCCGCCCACCGTGAGGTATACAAGTACAACAATCCCGTGAAAACGCCGAAGGGCATGAGCATGGCCGATATCGTGGACCAGGAAAGCTCGGTGCGCGAGGCCAGGGAACAGGAGCAGACGGCGAGGAACAGGAAGGTCGATGCGGAGGAGAGGATACGCAAGCTCGAGAAGGATTACCAGAACCTGAGACAGGACCTTCTGAAGCACTATAACGGGCAGTTGCCGAAGAAAGTGTCGGATGCGTGGCAGACCGAGGAAGGCTATGCGGCGTACCTGATCTCCAAGACGAAGTAGCATTGACGCGTCGGCTTCCCGGCAAGGAGTGGGGATGATGGACAGGGTCGTGAAGGTGGTTGTCGTTATCTGCGCCCTGGCGGTCGCGTTCTCACTTTTCTATTATTTCGTGGTTTTCCTGCCTTCCGAAAAGAGGGCCCAACGGGACAGGGCGACCAGGGAAAGACAGGAAGTCGGGCTCCAGAGAGCGCAAGACAGGAAGGACTACGAAAAGTGCCGGGCGGAGGCCATGGCTACCCATATTTCCGACTGGGACCGCACGTGTCGGGCATACGGGAAGCCGAAAGATTGCGGGTTGCCGAGGCACTCCAGCGAGCGGTTGGACAGACTTCTCAAAGATGCCAGGGAAGAGTGCTTCAGGAAGTACCTTTACAACAAATGAGCTTCAATTCCTCCTGGCCGGGAACCGTCCACCCCGATCAGATGAGGTCCGTCCTCGGCCAGAGGACCTTGTTGTTCTTGACGTCCAGGATGCCCCGGTAATTGACCCTCACCTCGGGAAGAAAGTCATTCGGAAGGAAAACCAGTGTGTACATGGGGTCGTGGTGCGGGTATCCTTTTGAGAAAAGGATGGACTGGAATTCCCTCTCCCTTTCAGCCAGTTCGGGCAGGGTTTTGTCGGACATAATACCGCCTATCGGCAGGGCGAGCTCGAAGCAGGGACCGTCCCCGTCGAAGAGCACAATGCCCCCCTTCATTTCGAGGACCCTGTTCACAGCGGCGCTCATCACCCGGGCGTTCTTTCCTATGACGAGGATCTGGGCCGCCGTGTTGTAGGTGGAGACGAGCGCCTCGATCCCGCCGCCGAAGCCTTCCAGGAGCCCCGTCGTTATCCAGTCCCCGTCCCTCCCTATCGTTGCCACCATGAGATACCGGGAGGTATCGAAGTCGAGATAGCCGTCGCGGACAGGAAGGTCGACCCAGTTGATCCGGGTGATGGCAGGGTTTGTGAGTTCAATGACAGGGAAAGGGGTGGACGCACCGGCCGGAGCGGGGATCCTGAAGAGCTCCTCCCGTGCCCTCCATTCCCGTCTGGAGAATCTGGCCTTCGGAAAATACCTCTCCCAGTCCGTTGCCGGAAAGGGCTGGGTGAGCCTGCCCTCTTGCGCGACGATCCTGCCGCGGGAAATGACGGTCTCCGGGGTGGGTTCGTGGATGTCCTTCAGGACCACCATGTCGGCGTCCCGTCCCGGGGCTATCCCTCCGATCTTGTGGTCAAGCCCGAAGTAGACGGCAGGATTGATCGTGACCATGCGGTAGGCGCTTGCAGGATCGATCCCCTCCTTTAAGGCTATCCGTATCAGGTGGTCCGTGATTCCCTCCCTGTCGTAGTACTCAGGCATGGAGCCGTCCGTCGTGAGAAGAAGGCGGTCCGTCAGGACGTGTTTTTTGGCCACGGTCTTGAGAAGGAGGCTGAGGTCCTGTCTCAGGGAGCTCTCGCGGAGCATGACGTAATACCCGAGCCTCAGTCTGTCAAGGACGTTCTGGCCGTTGATGCTTTCGTGGCATGATTCTATTCCTGCCACGGCAAGACGGTTGAGCTTGTCGTACCTGGCTCCTGCCGTGTGGCCGTCCACCCTCTTTTTCAGTTCCTTCGTCCTTGCTATCACGGGGGGAATCCCGGAGGTGCCCTCTATCAGTTCCATCCATCGCGTGATCTCACCGATGGACTGGACGCGGGAATTCTCGAGAACGGAGAGGAGGTTTTCCACGGAGAACACCTCTTTCTCGTCCCGCATGGGGGATTGGGGTGCCGTCCGCAACGACCAGTAGTACTTGATGGGCATGTCCGAGAAGGCATCCATGAAT
>MVQP01000085.1 GCA_002067235.1 Syntrophorhabdus sp. PtaB.Bin047 | reverse complement strand
TCTCGAAGAATATGAGAGGGTGGGCGAGATCCTGTATCGCGAGGAAGAGGTCCGAACGAAGATGGTAAGGGCGGACGGAGAGGTCCGGGACGTTCTCATCCAGTTGCGTTTCATGGACCCCGACTCCTGCATCTTCACCGTTGTCGACATCACGGAACAGCAACGGACCGAGGAATCTCTGCGGTTTACCCAGTTCGCCATGGACCGTGCGCGGGACCTGATCGTGTGGGTAAGGAACGACGGTTCCATATTCTACGCCAACGACTCCGCCTGCGAGTCCCTGGGATATTCCCGGGAGGAACTCCTCTCGATGACCGTTTTCCAGGTGGACCCCACCTATCCCCGTCAGGCATGGGTGCCTGCGTGGACGAAACTCAGACGCGACGGGTCATTGCTCATTGAAGTCAGCCCGAGAAGGAAGGATGGGAGCGTGTTCTCCCTGGAGATCAGCGCGAGTTTTCTCAGTTACGGGGACGGGGAGTATGCCTGTGCCTTCATGCGGGACGTTACCGAACGAAAGCTGATGGAGGACTCCCTGCGCATGAGCGAGGAGCGGTTCCATGCCCTCTTCGAGTCGGCCGGCGATGCCATTATGATAGTGCGGGACGTGATCATCGGCTGCAACGGAAAAACACTTGAGATGTTCGGCTGCGGCCGCGATTACATCATGGGAAAGACACTTGCGGTGTTCTCGCCCGAGCGCCAGTCCGGCGGGGAAAGATCCGCTGAGGAAGCGGCGGCGAAGACGAGGGCGTGCCTTCAGGGGATACCGCAATTCTTTGAATGGAAATTTCTCCGGGCCGATGGGACAGCCTTTGACGCCGAGGTGAGCCTGACGAGTATCGATATTCGCGGAGAAGCGTACCTGCAGGCCATCATTCGGGACATCACGAGAAGAAAACGGACGGAAGAGAACTTGAGGCGCCTGAGCATCGCCATCGAGCAGGCCGCGGAGGAGATCATCATCACGGACGCGGAAGGAGTGATCCAGTACGTGAACCCCGCCTTCGAGGCCATCACGGGCTATTCACGGCAGGAAGCGATCGGCCAGACGCCGAGACTGGTCAGGAGCGGTGTCCACGACAGGGCTTTCTACGAGGACCTGTGGAACACGATCAAGGGCGGCGACATATGGACGGGCCGGATCACGAACATGCGAAAGGATGGCACCCTCATTGAGGAGGATGCGATCATAAGCCCGCTTTTGGATTCCGCTGGCAGCCTCACGGGATATGTCTCCCTGAAGAGGGACATAACCGAGGAGGTCAAGCTCCATTCCCAGTTCCGGCAGGCCCAGAAGATGGAGTCCGTGGGCACCCTGGCCGGAGGCATCGCCCACGACTTCAACAACATACTCACCGCCCTCATCGGGTACGCCACCATCGTGCAGATGAAGATGGAAAAGGACAGCCCGCTTCTGCCCTACATCGATCAGGTCCTTTCCGCCTCCGAGAAGGCGGCCGACCTCACCCGAAGTCTCCTTGCCTTCAGCAGGCAGCAGCCCATCACCCTCGCGCCGCTCGACCTGAACGACGCGATCCGTGCGACGGAGAAGCTCTTGAAAAGGCTGCTTACCGAGGACATCGACCTCCGCACGAACCTCGCCGGGGAAAGAACAGTGGTCATGGCCGACAGGTCCCAGATCGACCAGATCCTCTTCAACCTGGTCACAAATGCGCGGGATGCCATGCCAAGGGGAGGTGTGCTCGCCATAGAGACGGCAGTGGTCCATATGGACCGGAGGTTCATCGGGAAGTTCGGTTTCGGGGAGCCGGGGCAGTTCGTGCTCGCGAGCGTCTCCGATACCGGCATGGGCATGGACGCGGCGACCCGCGAAAAGATATTCGACCCCTTTTTCACCACGAAAGAACTGGGCAGGGGCACGGGGCTCGGCCTTGCCACCGTGTACGGCATCGTCAAACAGCACAACGGGTACATCACCGTGGACAGCGAGCCGAACCAGGGCACCACGTTCCGCATTTATCTTCCGGCGGTGGAGCTCACGGCTGTCAATAAGGAGCGGCAGACGCCGGCTGTCCGGGGAGGGGACGAGCTGATCCTCGTCGCCGAAGATGACAAGGAGGTGCGCGGGTTCATGTGTGACGTCCTGAAACGGTATGGTTACAGGATAATCGAAGCCGTCGACGGCGAAGAAGCTGTCAGCAGCTTCAGAGACCATGGGGACATAGACCTCGTAATCCTCGACTCCGTCATGCCCAAAAGGAACGGGCGCGAAGCGTACGAAGAGATACGCGGGATCGATCCCCGCGCCAGGGTGCTTTTCATGAGCGGCTACACGAGAGACATCGTCCTTGACAAGGGTGTGGAGGAGGGGAAGTTCGACTTCATCGCCAAACCACTTCTCATCGATAAGCTCCTCGCAAGGGTCCGCGAAATCCTGGACAGGTGAAGGGGCCGGTCAGCCCGTAGCCGCGGAATGACCTCTGCCTCCACCGTAGCCCATTTCCTGGGAGATGGCCTCGGCGGCTTTCAGTACCTCGGCAAGAAGGGCCTCCCTGCCCCTTGTGTCCACAGAGGAAGTAATGAAGCTGACTCCGACCGCCGCAACAGCAGACCCTGTGAAATTGAATATGGGTGCCGCGATGCCCGAGATACCTTCGATGGCCTCTCCGTCCTCGATGATGTAGCCCTGCTTGCGTATCTTTGCCAGCTTCTCCCTGAACTCATAAGGGTCTGTGGTCGTCTTCTTCGTGTGGGCGGTCAGGGGGCTCTTCTGAAGGATCCTGTCCACCTCGTCTTCGGGAAGAGCGGCCATGAGCACCTGGCCCAGCATACCAAAATAGGGTGGGCGTATCCTGCCGATCTGGGAGGCGAACCTGATGGGGTTACCGGGGCTTTCCCTCTTGTCAAGGTAGACGATCTCATCATTCTCGAGAATACCCAGGAAACAGGTCTTGCCGGACCTTACCTGGAGCTGCTGCAGAAAGGGGGATGCGATCTTCCTGAGGGAGAGCGACGAGTAGACTATACTTCCCAGCTCGAAGAGCTTGATACCCAGGGAGTACTGCATGGACGCATGGTCGAATTTCATGAAGCCGTATTTGATAAGCGTGGAGCAGAGCCTGATGGTCGTGGCCTTGGGCAGCCGGACGGCTTCCGTCAACTGCGTGAGGGTATAGGCATTCCGCTCGCTGGTGAAGGCGCACATGATCTGGAGGGCCCTCTCAAGAGACCGGTTGTAGAATCCCTTGTCGCTTCGTGTTTCGGTGTCGATTCTATTCATAAGATGTCACCTCATGGTTACAGAGTTCACTATATGAAATACCATTGTATGAAATATGTCAAGATAACTTCTCAAAGAGTTCTTCTGCGGTCTCGCGTGGTGCATATATTGTATAAATCAAATCTGTCCCGCTGTCGAGAACAAATGTCTTGACAAGTTTCATTTCTCGTTGCTAAAATCACAGAATGAAATCCATGACCATTATGTGGAACACGCACCGCGATCAATATTGCCGGAAAACCGGGTCGCCGGATGCGTGCAGAGTATTGGACCCCGTCCTCCTGTCGGGGGTGAGGGACGGTGTTTGCTTGGAAGGTACGACAGAGACTGTTCAGATCTTGCGTGGGAGGTTCTTATGAAGTCATTCTTGAAGGGTGTTCACAGGGTCATACTGTTCATGCAGGGCATCTCGGGTGTCGCCCTGACCTTCGTGATCGTCTTGACCACGGCGGACGTCGTTCTGAGGATATTCGGGCATCCCGTTCCCGGTGCCGTCGAGATCACCGCCATGTGCGGGGGCATAGTGGTGGGTTTCACGGTGCCCATGACCTCGTGGATGAAGGGACACATCGCCGTCGACTTCCTTCTCAACAGCTGGACGGCGAAGGCGAGATGCGCCGTCGAGACGATCACGAGGTGCGTCGGGATACTGATGTTCATCTTTATCGCGGTCAACATGGTGAGGATCGGACGGGGCTTCCAGGTGGCCAACGAGGTGACGGGGACGCTCGAGCTGCCGATGTACCCCGTGGTCTACGGAATAGCCGCGGGTCTGTTCGCGCTGTCGGTCGTTCTCCTGTGCGACATCCTGAAGATCTACGGAGGAGAAGGCAATGAATGAGATCACGGTTGGAATCATAGCGCTTGTGGTGCTGCTGGCACTTTTCTTTACCGGGCTGGAACTGCCCTTCTGTATGATCCTTGTCGGTTTTTGCGGTTTTGCCTACCTGGTCGATTTTGCGGCGGCGTCCCACATGGTCGCGAGCGATGTTTACGAGGTCTTCGCGTCTTACGCGTACACCGTCTTTCCCCTCTTCATCTTTATGGGCCAGGTCGCTTTCGTCTCGGGCATAGCGGGAAAGCTTTACGACAGCGCTTACAAGTTCTTCGGGCACATCCCGGGAGGGCTGGCGGTCGCGACCGTCGGTGGGGCGACGGCCTTCAAGGCGCTCTGCGGTTCCGCCGTCGCGACGGCGGCGACATTCTCGAACCTTGCTATTCCCCAGATGAACCGTTACGGGTATTCGAGGACGCTCGGCACGGGACTCGTCGCGATCGTCGGGACCCTCGGCTGTTTGATGCCGCCCACGATCTTCCTTATTATATACGGTCTGATCACGGAGCAGTCCATCGGCGCCCTGTTCCTGGCGGGTATCTTCCCGGGACTCGGGATAGCCGTGCTGTGGATCCTTACGATCTTTATCTGGGCGAAGTTCAGCCCCGGTCTGGCACCTGCCGGGGGCAGGTCCACGTGGAAGGAGAGGATCGCGTCCCTGCCTGAGGTCGCGGTGGTGCTCGGAGTGTTCCTCCTCATGATCATCGGACTTCTCAAGGGGTTCTTCACGCCCACGGAGGCAGGCGGGATCGGCGTCGCGGCCGTGCTTGTGATGGTCATGGTGGGGCGGCAGCTTACGTTCAAGAGTTATGTGACAGCCATGGGTGAGGGCCTGCGCACCGCCTGCATGCTGCTCATGCTCATAGCCGGCTCCGCGGTCCTGGGTCATTTCATCACTGTTACGAACATTCCCATGTACATATCCGAGTGGGTCATGGAGCTTCCCGTCCACAAGAACATCATCCTCGTCGTCATCTTCTTCGTCTATCTCATCGGCGGTTCTTTTATCGATGACCTTGCATTCATGATACTTGCGACCCCGGTCTTCTACCCGGCGGTGCAGAAGATGGGCGTCGATCCTATATGGTTCGGCATCATGATCGCCATCACCGTCATGATCGGCATCGTTATTCCGCCCGTCGCCTCGAACGTTTTCGTTGTCCACAAGCTGACGAACACTCCCATGTCCCAGGTCTACAAGGGGGTCATGCCCTTCCTGGCGGGTATCGTGGTCTTCGGTGCGATACTCTTCGTGTTCCCGCAGATTGCGACGTGGCTTCCCCAATACCTGATGGGAAAGTAACCGATACCGGCGATAAGGAGCGCGAGAAGGCTCCGAAAGAATAATCAAGGAGGAACGGAATGAAAGGAAAAGTGTTATTGGTGGCGCTGGTGGCGGTGGCGCTGACGCTCACAGGTGTATCGGCGGGGATGACCCAGGGGAAGGATGTGATCAAGCTGAAATTCTCCAATCCCCACCCGATGACCTTCTCGTCGGCACCGGTGATGGCGGCATTCTGTGATGAGATCAAGAAACGGACCAACGGCAAGGTTGAGATCACCCATTACGCCGGCGGCACACTGACCACCTTCCCCAAGACCTACGACGGGGTGGTCAGCGGCGTGGCTGATATCGGACACAGTCACATCGGGTATACCAGGGGACGTTTTCCGGTGACGGAGATCCTCGACCTGCCCGTGGGCTACACGAGCGGTTTTGTCGCGACCCACGTGAAATGGGACTACTACAAGAAGTTCAAACCGAAAGAATGGGACAAGGTGCATGTCCTCTATTTCTGGTCCGTCGGTCCCCAGATCCTTGCCACGACGAAGAAGGAACTCAAGAAGTTCGATGATCTCAAGGGTATGAAGATCCGCGGTACGGGGAGGCCGGCCGACATCATCAAGGCCATGGGTGCGACCCCAGTTGCACTTGAGATGGGTGATGTGTACGACGCCTGTCAGAGAGGCCTTCTTGACGGCGTATACGACGCAATGGAGATATGGAAGGGCTTCAGGCTCGGCGACGTGCTCAAATACGGCTACCTCTCCCAGCGCGGCGCCGGTTCGATATTCACCTTCTACGTGGCCATGAACAAGAGGAAATGGGATTCACTGCCCAAGGACATCCAGAAGATCATAACGGACACGGCGGAGGAATGGGTCGACAAACACGCGGTGACAACCCTGCAGGCCGACCAGGCCGGTATGGATTACCTGTTGTCGAAGGGCGGAAAGGTTCTCACCCTTCCCGATGCAGAGCTGAAGAAGATGAAGGCGGCGGTGCAGCCCGTCATCGACGACTACATGAAGACGATGGAAAGCAAGGGATCCAAGAAGGCCGATATGCAGGCTCAGTTGAACTACATCTATGAACGCATTGACTACTGGAGCAAGCAGGAGAAGGAAAGAAAGCTGAAAAGCCCTTACGAAAAGAAATGATTGCGTGAAAAGGAGGGGCCTTTGCGCCCCTCCTTTTCGTTTCAGGGATAAAAGACGGTTCCAGGTTCCAGGCAAAGGACAAGAAGGGTTGCACCAGTTTCCAGGAGGTCCCTATCCTGCCGGACGGCCCGAAGGCTTCCCCGTCATCCCGATCCCCATCCTTTCGTCATCCCGCCACCCTTCTTTCCCGTGATCCCGGCGAAGGCCGGGAACCAGGAAAAGCCCTGTTGCAGCAGAAAGCACACAGAAGGATACCGCCGGAAGAGCGATATGGGAGAGATGTGTCGAATCTTTCACTGTTCGGTGGTCAATTGCTGTCAATTCTTCCTGGATTCCGACCGTCGTCGGAATGACGAGCCCTGTAAACGCTTTTTGCGGACACTGCATCTCTCTGTGACGTGCACTGTTTCCTGACCCCGTTTCCCTGATCCCTGTTGTCTTGTTCGTTCCATCACGTGAACTGAGTAGTCACAACATGGCATGACAGTTAACGGTGGACAGGGCCAGATATCAAGCTAATAGGCCGTAATGGAAGAACAACAAAAAGTTTTCATGAATTCTCTTGACAATAATTTTCCGTATGGTATATTTCATTACATGAAATGACCTTCCATGAGGTGAAACAAATGGGCGAACAAGACGTTCTATTTTCAAAGCTGGGTTCCATCGCACATATCACCATCAACAGGGCCGATGCCCTCAACGCATTGAACAACAGCGTCCTTGCAAAACTCGACAAAGCCCTCGATGACATCGAGAAAGATCCCGCAATCATCGCGGCGGTTATCACGGGCGCAGGAAGCAAGGCCTTCATTGCCGGCGCCGACGTGAAGGAGATCAAGGAAGCGGGGTCGGGCAGGACCGCTTTCATCACCGGCAACCAGCACATCATCTACAAGATAAAGACATCGCGCAAGGTCATGATCGCCGCCATCAACGGGTACGCGCTGGGTGGCGGATTGGAGGTCGCCCTCATGTGCGACTTCAGGATCGCCTCGGAGAAGGCGAAATTGGGACTGCCCGAAGCGGGGCTCGGGGTCATGGCTGGCTACGGAGGGACGCAGATGCTGCCGAGGCTCGTCGGGCCCGGAAGGGCGAAGTACATGATCCTCACCGGCGCCGTCCTGAGTGCCCGCGAGGCATACGAGATCGGGCTCGTTGACAAGGTGTGCCCGCCGGAGGAGCTGAATAACGAAGTGACCGCCATCACGGAGAAGATAGCGGCCAGCGGTCCCCTGTCGATCAAGGGAAGCAAGGAGGCCATCGATCGAGGTCTTGCCCTCCCCCTTGAAGAGGCACTGAAACTCGAGCTCTCCATCTACGACAAAGTTGCGAACTCAGAGGATGCGGAAAATGGACTATCGGCATTCCTGGAAAAGAGAAAGCCTGTGTTCAGAGGCAAGTGATTGACCGGCTGCAGGCAACTAATGAAACGAGGAGGAACACAATGAGTTACCAGAACCTGTTCTCACCGATCACGATGAGAGGAGTAACATTCCCCAACCGGATCCACAGGACATCCATGGTTTCCGGTCTTACGACCGAGGATGGCATGGTTACCGATGAGCTGATCAAACGGTATATCAGAGAGGCAAAAGGCGGCGTGGGCGGCATCGTCGTGGAAGCGGCCGTCATCATTTCCTCAAAGAGCCCGTACAACCTGAGGATCTCCAGCGATGAGTACGTCCCGGGCCTCACGAAACTCGTGGCGGCGATGCGGGAAGCGAACAAGGAAGTCAAGATCGGCGTTCAGATCATGCAGCACCTGAAACTGGCGAAGAGCGGCTGGAGACAGAAGGTCGAAGATTTCAAGACCGAGGAGCTTCCGAAGATCGTGGAAGACCACGTCGCGGCGGCGAAACGTGCCATGGCGGCTGGCTTCGATTTCATCGAGATCCACATGGCACACGCCTACGTGCTCTCATCCTTCCTCTCCCTGTGCAACACGAGGACCGACGGTTACGGCGGAAACAGCCTCAACAACAGGATGAAGCTTCCCATCGAGGTCTACCAGGCAGTCCGCAAGACCGTGGGCGAGAACTTCCCCCTGGGCGTCCGGATCAACGGCGAAGACTTCTGTATCCCCGGCAGCACTCTCGCGCAGAGCACCAGGATCGCGAAGAAGTTCGCGGAACTCGGAGCCGATTACATCAGCGTATCGGCGGGAAGCCGCTTTGAGGACGCCGTAACGCCGGCGGAAGGCAATCCTCCCGACCCGATGTCAGGCTACAGCGGACACCGCATGAGCCCGATGTACTGGTGGCCCGATGGAACGCACGTCTTCCTGGCCGAAGGGATCAAGAAGGCCGTCAACGAGGCAGGCTACAAGACCCCGGTCATCGTCGCCGGCAAGATCCGCGACCCGAAACACGCTGAAGAGATACTCGCGGAAGGCAAGGCGGACATCATCGGCCTGTGCCGTGCGCTCCTCTGTGATCCCGACTGGCCGATAAAGGCGAAGGAAGGAAGGGACAAGGAGATCGTGAAGTGCGCCGCCTGCAACTGGTGCCTCGAAGCCGACTCACGGTACGAGCAGGTAAAATGCGTCCGCTATCCGGACGGCTTCACCAGCGCACCCGAGCCTTTCCTGCCGAAGATGGCAAAACCCGGCGCGATCAAGCAGGAGCAGGAATAGGGCCGGTTGAAAGGGGTCCAAAAGGGGCATAGATATGAGCACACCCACATATCCGAAACACAAGAAGAAAGACGAAACCACTTACAGGGCTCACGGCTGGTGGACGGGCGTGACGCTCGGCGACGTCATTGACAAGACGGCCGATGTGTTTCCCAACAAGGAAGGGCTGGTCGACGACAGGTCAAGATTGACTTTCGCCGAGATCCGCGCCAACGTCGACAAACTGGCCCTGAGCCTTCTGGACATGGGGATCAAAAAAGGTGACGCCGTGCTTCTGCAGCTGCCCAACTGGGCCGAATACGTTTATTCGTATTTTGCCATGCAGAAGATCGGGGCGATACCCGTCATCCTCATCAGCGGCTACAAGCAGCTCGAAGTGGGACACCTTGCAAAATTGACCCAGGCAAAGGCCTGGATAGTGCCGGAGAAGTACAGGAAGATAGATTATACCTCGTTCATGGGAGACGTAAGAAGCGCCAACCCCCAGCTCAAGAACATCATATTCGTCCGGTCGGAGAACAAGGCGGGCGGTGACGCGGTAAACTTCGAGAGTCTTCTCGACAGGGAAGTGACCGCAAAGGACAGGAAGGTGCTGGAGCTCGCAAAGCCCCTGCCGACCGATGTCTGCCACGTTGTTCCCTCGGGCGGCACCACCGGCCTTCCCAAGGGTATCCCACGGACACACAACGACTACATATGCAACGTGGAATACCTCCACAAAGGGTGGGAGATGAATACCACCGACGCATGCCTCGTCATCGTTCCCGTCGGGCATAACCTCGCGGTCCTCAACGTTGTGGGGTCGCTGCTCTATGCGTACAAGCTGGTCCTGTCCGATTCCACGCGGCCTGGTGACATCTGCAAGCTGATCCAGGACGAAAAGATCACATACATGCCAAGCGTGCCGAGCCTTGTGAGAAGAATAATGGAAGCCCCGGAAATGGAAACCTTCGACCTGACTTCGCTCAGGAAGATCTCCGCCGGCGGCGAGCCGAGCACCCCCGACCTCATAATGGAGGTGTACAGAAAACTTCATTGCACGTACATCAACGAGTTCGGCATGACGGAGGGCCTTTTGTGCAGGTCCACGCTCACCGATGACATCGAGACCATCTGCAGCACCGTCGGTCGGGCCACCTGCCCCTACGACGAGGTCAGGATCATCGATCGGGAAGGCAAGAGGCTTCCCGCCGGTGTAGACGGTGAGTTGGCCGCAAAAGGGCCCGGCATATTCGCGGGTTACCTGCTGGCACCGGGGGCAAAGGACCAGAGCTTCACGAAGGACGGGTTCTTCAGGACAGGCGACCTGGCGCAGATGGACACACAGGGATATATCAAGATAACGGGACGGATCAAGGACATAATCATCCGCGGCGGGGAAAACATCAGCCCTGCCCAGGTTGAGGAGATACTCTGCAGCCATAAAGAGATAGCGGACGCCGCGGTCATCGGGATGCCCGACAAGGACCTTGGCGAAAGGGTCTGCGCCTTCGTGCGTCTCGTCCCGGGAGCAAAGCTGTCCGACAGGGACATAGTGGCCTACATGGAAGCAAGCGGCGCATCCAAACTCCTGGTTCCGGAAAGGTTCGAGTTTGTCGATAGTTTTCCCATGACCCAGGCTGGCAAACACGACAAGAAGCTTCTGAAGAAGGGGCTGATAGAGCGCCTGGGCCTCGCGTAGAGAGCACTGTTATAAGGAGATCACAATGGAAATAAAGAAACTGGGCGTATTGGGATGTGGACAGATGGGATCAGGCATCGTTCAGGTCTTTGCACAGGCGGGCTACGAAGTTGTCGCCGTCGACACGGTGCCGGCAATGATAGAAAAGGGCCTGAAGGGCATCGAGAAGAGGCTCATGGGCCGCGTCGACAAGGGCAAGATGACCCTCGACGAGAAGAACGCCATCATGGGAAGGATCAAGACGAGCACGAAGCTTGAGGACCTTGCGGACTGCGACCTCATCGAGGAAGCGATCCCGGAGGACCTGGAGCTGAAGAAGAAGACCTTCGCGGAGCTCGACCGCATCTGCAAGCCGGAGACGATCTTCGGCAGCAACACATCGGGCCTGTCCGTGACGGACATGGCGGTGGCCACGAAGCGGTCAGAGAGGGTCATGGGCATGCACTTCCACAACCCCGCCCCCGTAATGCAGCTTCTTGAGCTCGTCAAGACGATCATGACGGGCCAGGACATCATCGACGACGTGAAGAAGTGGGGAGCCACCCTGGGGAAAACGGTCGTCGTCGCCCCCGACGTGGGCGGGTTCATCGTAACCCGACTCTTCACCCCCTTCCTCCTCGGCGCCGTAAGGATGCTGGAGGCGGGCATAGCGACGAGGGACGAGATAGACATATCCATGAAGTTCGCCGTCAACCATCCCATGGGACCCCTGGAAGTGGTGGATTTCATCGGCCTTGACACGGAGCTTTCGATCGCCAACAGCCTCTACGAGGAGACGAAAGACCCCAAGTATGCGCCGCCGCTGCTCCTCATCAAGATGGTTACCGCGGGCTGGCTGGGAAGGAAATCCGGTAAGGGTTTCTACGATTACAAGTAAGGCTATCGCATGGTGGGACCGGTCCGTACCCCTTAAACTACCCCCCTAACTAAACGGCCGGTCCGCCATTTAACAACGCGGTAGCCCAATAAGAGATCAAAGCGAGTTGATCCAACTCCTCTCAAAAGCAGCTCCTCCTGAAACAGAATCCTCCCCTGCCGGCCGGCAGGGGAGGATTCCTGCATTTGGGGACGATAAGGGGGGGTGGATAGTCGAGACGCGGATGGGTATAATGTTCTGGATGAGCCTCGCAAGCCTCGCAAGTGCCGCGAGTGCTGTGAGTCCTATAGGTCCCAAGCGTCCTATAGGTCTTATAGGTCCAATAGGTCTTATCAGAGCCGCGGGGTTTGATAGGACCAATAGGACGAGATAGGACCAATAGGACTTATAGGACAAATAGGACGCTTGGGACCTATAGGACGGGGCTGGCGGGTGCTGTGAGGTGAGGATGGATCTTAAGGGCAAGGTTGCAATAGTGACGGGAGCGAGCCGGGGGGTGGGGAAGGCGATGGCCCTGGGGCTTGCGGAGAAAGGGGCCGCGGTGATCATTGCTGCGCGGACGGAGATCGAGACGCCTCCGATGCCGGGCAGTATTGAGTTGACGGCGAGGCAGATCAGGGAAGCCGGGGGAAGGGCGCATCCGGTGCGGTGCGATGTCACCGACGAGGCGGAGGTCAACAACATGGTGTCCCGGGCCATAGCCGTCTTCGGGCGCGTCGATGTTCTGGTGAACAATGCGGGGATCGCCTTTCCCGCACACGCGTGGGAGATGCCGCTCAAGCGATGGGAACTGGTCCTCAAGGTTAACCTGACGGGAGCATTCCTGTGCGCCCGGGCAGTGCTCCCCGGGATGATGGAACGAAGGTCGGGTAGCATCATCAATATATCGTCCATTCAGGCAACGCAGAAGGGGTCGGTGAACACGGGCATCGCCTACGGCGTGTCAAAGGCCGCCCTGGAGCGGTTCAGCATAGGACTTGCCGAAGAGGTTCGCTCTTTCAATGTGGCCGTGAACTGTCTTAAGCCGCGGGGAGCGGTCAGCACGGAGGGCATGGCGTATCTTCATGCGGCTGCGGACAGGTCGCGCTGGGATACGCCGGACATGATGGTCCGGGCCTGTGCCTTCCTGGCATCCCAGGGCGATGGCACAGTGACGGGTCTCGTTGCCACGGATGAGGAGATCTGTGACAGATACCCCTGTGAAGGCTCCTAGCGTACATCCATCCGAACCAGATTTGCGGCAGTGTTGAAAAGACCCCTTGAAGCATTCCCGGGAGAGAGGAATGACCAATGACCAGGGAAGAAGATAATGACCAATTAACCAAACTCCAATAACCAGATAAGAAGAAAATGACCAATAACCAAATTCCAATAAACAAAAAAATGATACAGGCGGTCCGTTCCGTCCTTCTTCTTTGTTCAATTGGTTATTGGTGAATTGGTTATTATCATTTTCATTGGTCATTGGAATTTGGTC
>MVQP01000084.1 GCA_002067235.1 Syntrophorhabdus sp. PtaB.Bin047 | reverse complement strand
CAACGCCCGGGAGCCCATCATGGGATACCCCGAGTGGAAGGGACTTTTGTGTTCCATACGGAAGGCGTGATATAGTAGAGACGTTATGATGGTCCTCTCCCACACCTTCGAGGAGTTCGCCGGGATGGTCAAGGCCTTCCACGGCAGCGTAGCCCCGGGCATCATGATCGGGGGGTCCATGGTGGACCTCGCCTATCGCTGCCTGCCGGAAGGCGGGCTCTACGACGTAATATGCGAGACACAGAAGTGCCTGCCCGACGCGGCGCAGCTGCTCACGCCCTGCTCCATCGGGAACGGGTGGCTGAGGATCATGGACACGGGCCGCTTCTCGCTGGCCTTCTACGACAAGTATACCGGCGAGGGCATACGGGTCTTCATCGACCCGGCGAAGCTCGACGCCTGGCCCGAGATACGGGGGTGGTTCCTGAAGCTCACCCCCAAGAAAGACCAGGACTCGGCCCGCCTCATGAAAGAGATAGAGGAGGCGGGGAGCGATATCTGCTCCGTGGAAAGGATACAGGTCTCCCTGGACCTCGTGGAGAAGAAAAAGGGTGGACCCATCACCCTGTGCCCCTCCTGCGGGGAACCCTACCCCTCGGGCCGGGGAGCTTTATGCCCGGCCTGCAAGGGAGGAATGTTGCCCTACGGGTCGGGGCCGCGCAAAGGCGGCAGGGTCGATGTTTGCTAACGAATCGATGAATAAGAGATAATCAAGGATAGCATTTGTCCACCGCCGGCATGGGGTGGACAAATGCGTTAATGGCAAGGAGCGCGGATGGCAGAAGAAGGGAAGAGACTGCAGATTGACGCTGATGTCGAGGCCGTCCTTGAGAAGAGGGGCATCAGGCGGGAGGACATTCAAGGGGTCATCGATTTTGCAGAGGAAACGGGAAATGTCTATGTCCAGCCGGAAACGGGACACTGCCTGGCCTATTCCACACCGGCGACCACCACCTACTGGGTCGAGTTCGGCCGGGAGGGCGGCACGTACAGGATATACAGGGCCTATTCCCACCGCATGGAGATACTGCACGGTTTCAACATGCCCGCCAGGAAGCAGCAGACCATGGACTGGACCTGTACGAAGTGTGACAGGAAACTCGAGCTGGCCACGGTAAAGCTGAAATACATGGAGGAGACCTTCGGTGTCGACATACCCGCGTGTCCCTCCTGTCAGCGCATATTCGTAAGCGAGGAGGACGCCACCCAGAGGATGGCCCTGGCGGAGAAGATGCTCGAGGACAAGTAGCGCGTGCCATGGAGAATCACGAACGGGGGGCATGTCTTCAGAGAATAACCGAAGGGGCCTTGAGGCCCGGTGGATTGGCTCTTACCGACAGGGCCCTCAAGCTGTGCCGCATACCTTGCGAGGCCCGGGTACTCGATGCGGGGTGCGGCAAGGGAGTTACGCTCAGGCATCTCAGGGAGGGTCATGGGGCGCGGTGTTGCGGTCTTGACCTTTCCACGGAGATGCTCGCGGGGGCGAGGGGCAAGGACCAAAAGAGCCCCCTCGTGCGGGCAAGGATGGAAGAGATGCCTTTCAGGGACGGGGTCTTTCAGGGTGTGTTCTGCGAATGTGCCCTCTCACATACCAATGCGGAAACGGTGATCAGGGAATTCTCCAGAGTTGTGGAAGAAGGCGGCTTTCTCGTCCTTTCAGACCTCTACCGTTTCTCAAGCGGCGCCGCGGCGCCGCAAGGCATGAATATCCTGGACAGGGACCGGCTTGAGGAATACCTGGCCCGGTCCGGCTTCGATACTGTGACGTGGGAAGACAGGACAGCCGATCTCAAGAGGCTGGCGGCGGAGCTCATCATGTCGGGATGCTCGTTCCCACCGTACCACACAGCTCCGGCAAGCTCCTGCAAAGAGGCGTCTCATGACTGGCGGGGCATCGGGTATTATCTTCTTGTTGCAAGGAGGACCAATGGGAAGCAGCGCTGATAATGAAGTGCTTGAACTCAACGAGCGTGTACTGGAGGCGGCGAAGCTCAACGGAATGGGCTATTGCTGCACCCAGGTAATGGCCATTATGATGTTGAGGAGCATGGGCCGGGAGAACCCGGACCTCGTGCGGGCCGTGGGCGGACTGTGCAAGGGCATAGTTGACGGCGGCGAGACATGCGGTGTTCTCTTCGGGGGCGTCTGCCTTATCTCTTTGTTCCTGGGAAAAGGCTCCGACGACGAGACGGCGAAGGGCGATCTTCCCTTCGCCATCTACGATCTCGCGCAGTGGTTCGAGCGTCAGACGAAGGGCCCCTACGGCGGGAAGAAGTGTGTCGATATTCTCACCGTGAGCCCCGACAAAAAGGCCTGTCTCAAGCTGATCGTGGGCACCTATGACAAGGTTCTGTCCATGCTCGAGGCTTATGGGGTGCGCCCCGGAGAGACCGTGAATGAGTGATGCCCCTACCGAACGGGTTATAAAGAGGTCGGAAAGCCTCTGCCCCGTCTGTCTCAAGCTCCTCGAAGCCACTTTGGTGGAGAGGGGCGGCGAGGTCTTTCTGGAGAAATCGTGTGGGGCACACGGTAGTTGGAGCGTTCCCGTCTGGAGGGGCGAGCCGCGGTATGAGGATTGGACGCGGCCGAAGAGCCCCGCTCATCCCGAGGTCATCTACGGCCGGGTTGAGAAGGGTTGCCCTTTCGATTGCGGTCTCTGCGAGGCTCACCGCCAGTATCCCTGCTCGGTTCTCCTCGAGATCACGAACCGGTGCAACCTCGGCTGCCCTGTCTGCTTTGCCGATACGCCCTGCGAACCTGTGAGGGCCGAAGAACCGGACCTTCAGACCATCGGCTGGTGGTACGAGCGGGTCATGGATGCAGCCGGAGCCTGCAGCATACAGCTCTCCGGCGGGGAGCCCACGCTCAGGGAGGACCTGCCGGAAATAGTGGCCCTGGGAGTGAAGAAAGGCTTTTCCTTTATCCAGGTGAACACGAACGGGATTCTCATCGCGGGCAGGCCCGGTTACGCGAAAATGCTGCGCCAGGCGGGCCTTTCCACGGTCTTTCTTCAGTTCGACGGGACGGAGGACCGGATCTACACCGAACTCAGGGGGCGCCCGCTTCTCGACGTGAAGATGACGGCGATCGATCAGTGCGGTGCGGCCGGGCTGGGAGTGATCCTCGTTCCCACCCTTGCGGCGGGGGTTAATACGGGCGATATCGGGTCCATCCTCCGTCTTGCCGTGAAACTGAGCCCCGTTGTGAGAGGCGTCCATTTTCAGCCCCTCAGTTATTTCGGCCGCTATCACGTCGCTCCCGAACCTGCAGGACGGTTCACCCTTCCCGAGGTCATAGCGGCGATTACCGGGCAGGCGGGTGACCTTTCCGACCGATGGAATCTCCTGCCGCCGGGCACAGAGAATGACCATTGCTCCTTTCACGGCAGTTTCCTCGTGATGCCCGACGGCCGGCTGAAGGCGACGTCTCCGTCGGCCGACCTGTGCTGCAGGGGGAGGAGTGATGGCAGGGAAGGGCTCCTTCGCACCATCAGCACCGTTGCCAGGCAATGGTCGCCTGCCTCATCCTGTTGCCCGGCAGGCTCACCGGCGAAGGGAGACGTTGATGCCGGCAAGCCCCTTTTTGCCGAGGGGGATGTCATCGACCTTGACGCGTTCCTGGAGAGGGGACGGGATTTCGGGTTCTCCATCTCCTGCATGGCCTTTCAAGACGTCTGGAACATAGACCTCGACCGTCTTCGGGACTGCTGCATCTCCATAATGTCCCGCGACGGCCGGCTCATCCCTTTCTGTGCGTACAATCTCACGAGTGAAACGGGGCAGGCACTTTACCGTGGCAGATAGGCCAACAAGAACACCCCTCGATAAATGGATAACCGGGAAGGTCCGGATGGGCCGGAAGGCAGGGCCCTACCTCTCCCGGGACGACCTCGATCGCTATCACCTTGAGAAACTCCGCGAGGCGGTGGACTATACGAGGCTGAACAGCCCCTTCTACGCGAAGCTCTTGGAGGGGTTCTCCGGCAAGGACCTGAATTCCATCGAAGACGTCGCCTCCCTGCCTTTCACCACGGCTGAGGACATAAAGGATTCTCCCTTAAGTTTCCTTTGTGTCTCCCAGGACGAGATAGCCCGCGTCGTCACCCTTAACACCTCGGGCACGACAGGCGCGTCGAAGCGGCTTTTCTTCACCGCAGAAGACCTGGAGCTGACCATCGATTTCTTCCATCACGGCATGTCCACCCTCGTATCCCCCGGGCAGCGTGTACTCATTCTCCTCCCGGGGGAAAAGAGGGACAGCGTCGGCGACCTTCTGAAAAGGGGACTTGCCAGGATGGATGTGGAGGGGATCGTTCACGGTCCGATACGGGATGTGGATAAGGCTCTGTCAGACGTCATGAGGTTCGATATTGACTGTCTCGTCGGCATACCCACCCAGGTGCTCTGGATGGCGCGGTACGGGGGCAGGGACATCCCGGCCGGCCGGTTGAAGAGTGTGCTCCTGTCGACGGACTACGTCCCGAGGGCCGTCATCGATGAGCTCGCCGGGTTGTGGGGTTGTCCCGTGTTCTCCCATTACGGTACGACGGAGACGGGCCTCGGCTTCGCCGTTGAATGCGCGGCCTTGAGCGGTCACCATATCCGTGAAGCGGATTTCTACGTGGAGATCGTGGACCCCGTTACGGGCCTATCCTGCCCCGACGGAGAGCAGGGGGAGATCGTTTTCACCACGCTCACCCGGAAGGGCATGCCGCTTATCCGGTACCGAACCGGGGATATCTCCCGTTTCATAACCGAACCGTGTCCCTGCGGCACCGCGCTCATGCGTCTCGACCGGGTTTCAGGCAGGTTCGAGGGCAGGGTGCCCGTCGGCAAAGGCCGTATCCTTACCATTCCCGACCTCGACGAGGCCCTTTTTCCCATTCCGGGATTGATCAACTACTCCGTTGAGATCGCCCGCGGCGAGGGAAAAGACCAGCTCCTTCTGGTTCTTTACACCGGGATAGAGGACAACGGCGACCTGGCAAATGCGGCCCGTGGGGCCGCGATGACGGTGCCCGCCGTTCACGAGGCGGTCACGGAAGGCGCCCTCGAAGTCCCCCTCCCCACCTTCACCGAGACAAACCCTTTCACGACAGGAGTGGGGAAAAGAAGGATAACGGTGAAAGAGACGGGTACCGGGTTATAGGCCATAGGCTGCAGGAAGACGGCATATTTCCCGCGCCACCCATCACCTATCACCTATCTTCCCGTCATCTTATTTATCGTATCTATCCGGTACTGCAGGTTCGGGTGGGTGTCGAAGAGGCCTGTCGAGCCGGAGTTCTCTCCCTTCGATGCGGCGTATTGCTTCATCTTTTCCAGGGCGGAAACGTAGTGGTCAGGTGTGAGCCTGAGGAGGTGGCACTGGTCGATGACGTCCTTGTCGGCCTCCAGCTCCTGCGACCTGCTGTACCCGCTCGTGACGAGAGGATTAACGATGAGGTTCCCGTAGCCCACGCCGGGGAGAAAGAGTCCGGCTATGGTGAATGCCGCCGAGGTGGCATCGGAGAGGAGGGCGTTCTTCGCCGCGTGGTCGTACTTGATGTGGGCGTTCTCGTGAAGAAAGATGAGGGCGAGCTCATTGTCGTCGCACATCTGCAGGAGACCCGTGGTCACCACGAGGATGCCTCTCTTCGTGTTCACCCAGGCATTGGGGGTCCTATCCTCAACGACGGCGAACTGGAAGCGGTAGATGGGATAGGGATCGATGACCCGGCGCGAGTCCGCGAGGACACGGTCCACCCTCTGATACATCTCGGGATTCTCCCGGGCCTTGACATACTTCACCTTCTGCCCCGCGCATCCGCAAAGGAGAAAAAGGCAAAGCACGACCATCAGAGCTCTGGCACACACCACCATTCTACTTCCTTTAGAAGACATGTTCTTCTTCCCTCAACAGCCTGTTGACAAAGTGATTTCTGAGGGCGGTTCGTGCTCTTTCGTCATTCCGGCGAAGGCCGGAAACCAGGAAAAACGATGGGTTACAGAGACCTCTGGATTCCGGCCTTCGCCGGAATGACGGAGAAAACGAATTTATCAACAGCCTGTCAAGCCATTCAAGCAATTCAAGCCGCCTCTATCTTTTTTTGAATACACACGTGATCTCCGTAAGATCGCATTCTTCGTCGCATGGTTCGACGTGCACTATGACATCGGAGAAGGGTATCTTCACCTTTATCCTGTCCTCTATGCCGTGGGCGAGGGCGTGGGCTTCGTCGATATGAAGCTTTCTGCATGCGAGGAGATGAAAATCGATGTACTTGTTACTCCCGGAATGACGGGTGCGCAGTTTGTGGAACCCGGCCATGGGGAAGGATATCCCGTTGATCGTGTCCCTGATCTGGCGCTCCACCTCGTCGTCAAGGCGTGAATCCATGATGCCCGATATGCTGCTCCGGAAGATCCTGATCGCCGAGAAGATGATGATCAGTCCGACAACCACAGCAAAAGCAAGGTCGAAGAGGATAACGCCGGTGTAATAGGTGAGTACGATGGCGATTATCGCCCCCGAGTTGGAATAAAGGTCGCTCCTGTAATGGAGCGCGTCGGCCTTGAGCGCGTTTGAACCTGTGCGGTTGCCGACCCTGAGAAGGGCTGTGGATATGACGAAGCTGAAGACGAGTGAGAGGCACATGGCGAGAAGGTCGAGGAAAGAGTATGATATTCTTCCCTTCTCGATGAACGTTTGCGCGGCCTTGAAGATGATGAACACCCCGGACAGGACGATGACCACGGACTGAAAGGTTCCCGCGAGGTCTTCCGCCTTGCCGTGTCCATACCGGTGCTCGTCGTCAGCCGGCTCGGACGCCTTTCTCACGGCATAGAAGTTCATGGCCGACATGAAGACGTCGAGAAGGCTGTCGAGACCGGAGGATACCACCGTCATGGAACCCGAAAAGAGTCCTATGGTGAACTTGCCCGCGGCGAGAACGAGGGCGGAGGCCGCAGCAAGAAGGGCGACCTTCTGCTTCATATCCATGGGCATGGTCTCATACTATATGAAAAAATTCAGGGATTGTACATTATTTTGGAGGGCAGGCAACGCACAATGGAGCCGGACGGGGCCTTGAGAGTTCGAAGGGGTACGGGGCCCCGTCCGTGTGATAAGGTGCTAGGACATTACCTTCCTGACAAATTCCTTGTTCAGGGGTTTCGTCATGAGGCTGACGAGCACGAAAGTGGCCCACCCCACGATCTGACCGGGGATGATCGCGTGGATCCCTCCCGCTTTCTGTCCTTCGGCGCCGAAGAGCAGGCTCCAGACGAGAACGGTGAGGAACCCGAGGACGGCGCACCATATTGCCCCGGCGGCGGTCCCTCTCTTCCAGTACAGGCCGCAGACGAGGATGGGAACGAAGGCCGCGCAGCTCGCAGCGGCTCCGACCATGAATATCTCGGCGATGTTGGCGAGACGGAGATAGGCGAGGCACGCGGAAAAGACTATAACGGCGATGTTGACCAGCTTCGAGAGTGTCAGCACCTTCTCGTCGCTCATCTCTTTCCAGAAGGTCTTCTGGCAGAGGTCGCGGGAGATGGCGAAGGCCCCCTGCAATGAGGTGCCCGCCATCGTGGACATGGATGCCGCCGCGACGGAGGACAGGACTATGCCGATCCCGAGGGAGGGCATGATGGTCTTTATGAGCGTGGGCATCACCTTGTCGGTGTGCACGCCTGGGCCGAGGATGAGCTGCGCCATGGGTCCGGCGTAGTAGATGCCGTAGACAATGATGAAGGTCCAGATCGTGACGATCGGTATCGCCCAGTTGATTGCCTTCGCGTCACGGGCAATGAACATGTAGTGGACGATCTGGGGCATTCCCCAGGGTATGAGGCTGGTGACAAGACAGACCGATACGAGGCCCCACCAGGATATCTTCCCCGGCATGGTGACGTAGACATCCCCGAGCTTCCTGCCCAGCTCTTCGTAGCCGGAGACGAACCCGGTGTTCGAATAGACATAGAGAAAGAGAAGGAGGATACCGAAGAACATGACGATGCCCTGAAGGAAGTCATTGTAGATGGTCGATACGATCCCGCCCGTTGTCACATAAAAGCCGATGACGAAGATGACGATGATGAGCGCCCAGAAGAAGGGTATATGGAAGAGCACCTCGAAGAGGCGCGCCGTCCCGGTGAGGACGGCAATCGTATAGGCTATCATCGAGAAGGCGACGACCACGGCCAGGATGGGACGCAAGGCCTCGGCGTGGTACCGTTTCACGATCATTTCCGTGACTGTGAAGGCCCCGAACTTCTCCTGAAGCTTGCGGACCTTCTTGCCGAGGACCACCCAGACGAGATAGGTCATGAAGAATATGTTCGATGCGGCGACCCACATGAGAGATGTGCCCACATCGTAGGCCTTTCCCCCGAACCCGATGATGAGCGTTGCGCTGTAACAGGTGGCGCCGAAGGCCAGGGCCACCGCCCAGGAGCCCATGGAATGGCCCGAGGTGTAGTAGCTATCGGCGCTCTTGATCTTCCGCATACCCCAGATGCCTATTGCCACGTTTGCCGCGATGTAGATGACGAAGATGATGATTGCCGTAGGGATGTAGCCTTCCAGGCCGGGAACGTAGTTCTGCATGTCTGTCTCCTTCGCAGGTGCCGTATGAGTTGGAAAGTGCTGGTTTTCGGTATTCCCTTAAGGGAAATACTGCGGATGTTGCCGGACCGTTCCTTCAGTCGTCGATCCTGTCGACCTTCCAACCCTCATCTTTGGCGGCAAATGCCGTGATGAGTGAAAGGGCAACGGTAATAAGTCCCACTACGTACGCCAGAAAGACACCCCAGCTCAAGCCGAATATCATGATCGAAACCTCATTCTTCTATTATTGTCTTTCGATGTGCGCCGAGACCCGGCACGTCCGGGAACCTCGCGCCAACATCCTGCGTCAATATACGTTCCCGCAGGCTCTCCCCTCCCAACCAATGTGCCCAATCAACCCAATCCATACACGAACAGGCAAAGGCCGATACCCGCCTTCTCTGCCCGCCCCTGCTGTCGGAGAAAAGGGATATACCCTCCCATCCCCCTAGGAAATCACCCCCACCCTCAGTCACTTTCATACCGTCCTATAGGTCCCACGCGTCCTATATGTCCTACAGGTCCTATAGATCCTATTCGTCCTATAACAGCGAGCTTCTTATCGGGGATAAAGGCGAGATTACTCTCTTGTTCCTGCTATGGTTGGTGCAGGTCCACCGTGGGTGGCGGGAAATCCGTGTTAGGGTAGAAGGGAAGCGCCTTCGACATGAACTCGATCCAGATGGGCAGCGCCGTTGTACCGCCGGCCTCCTTGGCTCCGAGGTTTGTCTTTTTGTCGTAGCCCACCCAGACCGCGCAGAGGAGGTTCGGCGAGAAGCCGATGAACCAGGCGTCGCGGAAGTCATCGGTGGTCCCTGTCTTGCCTGCAAGATAATAAGGCATCTTCGCGGCGGCTCGGGCGGTGCCGCGCTTTATGACTCCCTTCATGATATCGACGAGGGTGTAGGCGATCTCGGGCGTGACGATGGGTTCTTCAACGGCCTCCTCGCGATAGCGCTCTTCCCCGTCCATGGTCGTGATGGCCTTGACGGATATGGGCTGAACATAGGCCCCGCCCCGTGCGAAGGTGGCGTACGCCGTGGCGAGTTCGATGGGGGCTATCTCGGTGGTGCCGAGCGCGAGGGAGAGGTTCGGCTCGAACCTGCTCGTAATGTGAAGCTGCCTCGCCATGTCGATGACGTTCTCCAGGCCCACCTGCTCCAAAAGACGGATCGTTGCCGTGTTGAGGGAAAGCTCGAGGGCCCTGCGCATGGTCACGTCGCCGTGGTATTCGTTGCCGTAGTTCCGGGGGTTCCAGCCGACGCCCGTGTACGGGTTCGTGTAGGAGAGAGGAGAGTCCCTGAGCATGCTGTCCGGTCCGTACCCCTGTTCGAGCGCCGTGAGATAGATGATGGGCTTGAAGGAGGAACCGGGCTGTCTTTTGGCCTGAACTGCCCTGTTGTAAGGAGACTGGGAGAAATCCCGCCCGCCCACCAGGACCTTCAGTTCCCCTGTCTTGACCTCCATGGCGACGAGGGCCACCTCGGGCAGTTCCTTGACCCCGGGGTGGCGCTTCTTGTAGCCTTCCATGCCTTTCTCTATGGCTTCGTAAGCGTACTGGACCATCTTGAGGTTCATCGTGGTCTTCACGTTAAAACCGCTGGTGAAGACGTCCTGGGCATGTTCCACGTACTCTTCAAGAACCTGCTTCACGTACTCGGTGAAATATCCCGTTCTCTTTTCGTATGTCTTGAATGGCGCGATGGCGAGTGTCGTCTGGACCGCTTTCGCGTAGCTCGCCTTATCGATGAACCCGGCCTCGTACATCTTCCTGAGGACCGTGTTGCGCCGCTCCACCGTCCGCGCCGCGTTCTTGTAAGGGGAGAGGCGGGAAGGGGACTTGGTGAGTGCCGCCAGCATCGCCGACTCCTCCAGGGTCAGGTCCTTCGCCTTCTTGTGGAAGTATGTGTACGCGGCGGCCTCAACCCCGTGAGCGCCCTCTCCGAGGTAGATGAGATTGAGATACATGTTGAGTATCTCGTCCTTGGAATAGGTCCTCTCTATCTGGATGGCGAGGATGGCCTCCTCGATCTTCCGCTTGTACGTCCTCTGGGGTGTCAGATAGAGGTTCCGGGCAAGCTGCTGGGTGATCGTGGAAGCCCCTTCCGTGATGCCCTTGCTCATGACATTGCGGAAGAAGGCGCGCCCGATGCCGCGGATATCGACGCCGAAATGGTTGTAGAACCGCACGTCCTCGATGGCGACGAAGGCGAGCCTCAGGTGCCTGGGCATCTCCGTCAGCGGGATGGGTATTCTCTTCTCGACGAAGAGCTCCGCAAAGAGGGTGCCGTCATCGGCATAGAGCCTCGTGGCGGATTTGGGCCGGTAGCTTTCAAGCTGCTTCACGTCGGGTATCTCGAGATAGTTCACAAGGCCGTAGCCGAGGCCCACCCCGAAGATCATGGGCAGCATGACGAGAATGACGGTGAACTTTATAATCCTTGAATACATCCGGGGGTTATTATACTGTATATCACCCATGTTATCAAACAGGATACGGGTTGTCGCCATAGGCGGGCCCACGTGCACGGGGAAATCGGACCTTGCCGTCATACTGGCGGAGGGCCTCGGGGGCGAGATCGTCAACGGCGACTCCATGCAGGTCTACCGCTATTTCGACATAGGGACGGCGAAACCTTCGGCTACCGCCCGCGCAAGGGTGCCCCACCATCTCCTCGACATCGTGGACCCCGACGAGGAGTTCAACGCGGCCCTCTTCCGGGACGCGGCCGACAGGGCCATCTCCGACATCTGCTCACGGGGCGCAGTGCCCATCATCGTCGGCGGCACGGGGCTTTACCTGAGGGCCCTTTTCTACGGGCTCTTCCCGGCGAAAAGGGACGATGCCCTCCGCGAGCGTCTGGGGGCCGAATATGCCCGGGACCCCGTCGCCTTTTACGAAAGGCTCAAGGCCGTCGATCCCGCGTATGCCCTTCGGATCAGTTTCCGGGACCGCGTGCGGGCGGTCCGGGCCATGGAGGTGTACCTCCTGGGCGACAGGCCGTTCTCAGAGCTCGAGAAGGAGCATGGTTTCCGCGAGGCGCGGTATGATATCTGCAGCATCGGCCTCACGGCACCGCGCGAGGAGCTCTATCGCAGGATCGACGAGAGGGTCGTTGACATGCTCTCCCGGGGTCTGGTGGACGAGGTAAAGGGAATAATGGAGCGGGGTTACTCCTCGGGATCAAAGCCCTTTTCGAGCATCGGCTACCGTGAGGTCCTGCGGCATCTTAGTGGTTCCATTGGATATGAAGATATGGTAAAAGATATACAGAAAAATACCCGACACTATGCCAAGAGGCAATTTACCTGGTTTGCAAAAGAGAAGGACATACGATGGTTCGAGTATCCTCGTGATACGGACAGGATCATCGAAACGGTATCGGGGTTTGCGGGTCGATGGAACTTAAGAACATCATAGAGGCCGTCCTCTTCTCATCACCGAGGCCGGTAACGGTGAAACAGGTCGCTCGGCGTCTCGGAGAATTCCCCCTCGAAGAGATCGAGAACGCCTTCCGTGCTCTCATGGCGGAGTATTCAGACCCCGGGCGGTCCGTCGAGGTAGCGCAGGTGGCCGGCGGTTTCCAGATGAGGACGAAGGTCGACTACCGCGACTGGGTCAAACGTTTCGTCCGGGAAAAGGACGTCGGTCTCTCCCGCCCGATGCTCGAGACGCTTTCGATCATAGCCTACAAGCAGCCCGTCACAAAGAAGGAGATCGATGTCGTCCGCGGCGTCGATTCGGCGCGGGCCATCAAACACCTCCTGGAGAGAAAGCTCATCGAGATCGCCGGGCGAAATGGTGAAGAGGGAAAGCGCATGGTGTTCAGGACGACACAGAGATTTCTCGAGGTCTACGGGTTAAAGAGTCTTGAGGATCTGCCGACATACAAGGAGATAGAATCGCTCGAAGGATAGGAGGACACCATGGACATATCTGAATTGCTGCGTTTCGCACTCGAAAGCGGAGGATCGGACCTGCACATCAGTGCCGGGGAACCCCCGGTGATCAGGATACACGGCGAAATGACAAAGGTCGATCTGCCGCCCCTCGACAAGGAAGATGTGCACAATATGATCTATGACATACTGAGCGACTTCCAGCGGAAGGTCTTCGAGGAGCACCTCGAGCTCGACTTCTCCTTCGGCCTCGGCGACCTGGCCCGCTTCAGGGTCAACGTCTTCAAGCAGCACCGCGGCGAATCGGCGGTCTTCAGGACCATTCCGAGCAAGATACCCACCTTCGATGAACTCAACCTGCCCCGTGTATTCAAGGACATAGCGGGCCTGGAAAAGGGCCTCGTCCTCGTCACGGGGCCGACCGGCAGCGGCAAATCGACGACGCTTGCCGCGATAGTGGACTTCATCAACGATACCGTGAAGGAACACATCCTCACCATCGAGGACCCCATCGAGTTTCTCCACAACTCCAAGAAATGCCTTGTCAACCAGCGTGAGCTGGGGCCGCATACGAAAAGCTTTGCCAATGCCCTGAGGAGCGCCCTGCGTGAGGACCCCGACGTCATACTCGTCGGCGAGATGAGGGACCTCGAGACCATCCAGCTTGCCCTGACGGCGGCTGAAACGGGCCACCTCGTCTTCGCCACTCTCCACACCAGTTCGGCCCCCGACACGGTGGACAGGGTCATCGACGTCTTCCCGGCTGGCCAGCAGAACCAGGTGCGCTCCATGCTTTCCGGT
>MVQP01000083.1 GCA_002067235.1 Syntrophorhabdus sp. PtaB.Bin047 | reverse complement strand
CTACAGTGATCTCTTTATACTAACGATCGTGAGAAAAAGGAAGGGGTATTGGAGAGGATAGTGTGCGGGGTAACAAGGACAAAGGGGGACGAGCGCATACTCGGGGGGGCGGATTTCGTCATGAGTGTGCTCAAGGAGGCCCGGGAGCATATGGAGCACAGGTTCAGGGTCAGAAGCAGCGGACACACCCTTGACACCCTGGCGGACATGATAGCCGTCGCCTACGGCATCAGCAGGAAGGACGTAATATCAAAAGGACGTGAGGCACCGAGGGTCGAGGCACGGAGCCTCTTCTGTCATATAGCGTCCCGGGATCTCGGTCTGTCCGTCACGGACCTTGCGAGACTCCTCGGCATGACCCCGTCGGCCGTGACCTATGCGGTACGCAGGGGCGGGAAGACAGCTGAGGAGAAGGACTTCAAATTGGAATGACATATTTAAGGACGTCCGTCTGTGTCCCATGTGCCTGAGAAACAATTGCGGAATGATGATGGTGTGTGTAGCGTTATCAACTCTTGTTATGGATTCCGTGACTTCCTGTGATGAGAAGGCTCACGCCTTGGATAGCAGAATTGTTCGGAAACTGGATGTGAAGATGTGAAGGATGTTCCCAAAGCTGGCCCGGTTGTATTAATGGAGTGGGGAACTACTCGCTGGGTGGAGGGTATGTGTTACGTAGGTTGATGGCTGGATTACTACCAATGTCCTTGGTCTTGGCGGCGTTCCCGTTGTGGGCAGGGGAGAAAACGGAGACAAAGAGCAATACGGAGAACACACAGGGAACGGGTATTGTGCCGCAGGCTCAGGGAGAGCTCATATGCAAAAGAGTTGCCGAGATGATCAACAAAAAGACGATAGAAAAGTATTCACTGAAGGCCAGAGATATTACACCGAGTAGTTCTGAATACAACAATATCGATATAGATGGAGATGGAAAAGCGGACACATTAACAGTCGATTCCGGGTCCAGCGGGTCCTATCTAACCGTTCAACTTTCGACTGGTAACAAGTATGATTTGGAGCCAGGGGGTTTTGTAATGGTGGTCCAAATCAGAGGCAGGGTCTATGCACTTGTAACACGGTGGAAATGGACGAAGCAGCAGGATGATTCGATAAAGGGGAAACAAAGTCGCCGCAGTCTTTACATCCTGAAGAGGAACGGCATCGAGTTGGTGTGCCAAGATATACTGAGGGAGTATTAGTCATGTCCATTCAATATAAGACGTATAGAGAACAAACAGATACAGCATGTTCACGTTTTAAGAGAAGAATCACAATGACCTGCTCATGATCATCGTCCCCATGAGCGCTCCTCTTACCATCAAGGCCTCCGTCCTTAACAAGGACATCGGGTTCATTCGTGACGGCATGGACGTGTCCGTCAAGATCGACACCTTCGACTTCCAGAAGTACGGCATCCTCGCCGGCACTGTCAGGAGCATCTCGAAGCACAGCACCGAGGACGAGAAGCTGGGACCCGTCTACGAGGTATTCGTCACGCCGAAGGAGACAACATTCCTTGTGGAGGGGAAGAGGGTGCCCATCACCTCCGGCATGAGCCTCACCGCAGAGATCAAGGTGGGCAAGCGCAGGGTCATCGAGTTCTTTATCTACCCCATCATCAAGTATCTGGACGAAGGGATAAAGGTGCGGTGAGCGTCCAGATTGCCCCTCTGCTGGCGAATGACCAGATTGGCAGGAAACTGGTGCCTTCCGGACACAGAATGTTTCCCTCCATAGACGGCCGAAGGATAGTAAAGGTCAAGTTCGAAAGGGTGAAATAGTGGAGAAGATGACCCCCGTCCCTTAACGCGGCAGACCTGCAACTTCTCACGGCATTTTTCTGCGGTCCATCAATAGAATAAGCGAAAAGTAAATTCGGGGAGCCACCTGCCAGACTTTCCCTAAAAGGGCCCACAGCCCTTGCGATGCATGCGTTGTCCGGATGAGAAGGACATATCTTTCATAGGGTGTTGTGGGTCGCGCCTCGATGGGAATCGTCGAGGAAGAACGAAACAGCGGCCTCTGTTCCCCGTCTCATGTGGAAGGGTCTGGATGAATTTCGGCAGTAGTGAAAGATCAGCAGTGGATTGATACTGCGGGAAGGGTGTCGGGATGAGGTCATTTAGTGTGTATATACTGTTCTTGTTTCTTTTCAATATATCACTATTCTTGTTTCTGGTTGTCGGATTGTTCCGAATCAACGAGAAGGAGGGATTCTTCTACCGAGCCCTGACCCCCGTTGAAACCCCGCCTGAGAAGATTAGGGACATGATAAACAACAGGAGGGTTCTGACCGCCGCGGGTGTGTTGCTGTGCTTCCTGTGGTTCTGGCTGACTGGTCCGTTTCCCGATTACTCCTGGTCAGGGTTTTTCCTCTTGTCCCTGTATCATGTTCTGGCGATTTCGTTTCTGTGTTTCAGAAGACTGTCTCCGGGTCAGTTTGTACTCGTCTGCTCGACTCTGAACATCTCTGTGTGGATTGAACCGATTGTCTCGTTGATGGGCAGCTATACAAGGATCTTTGTGGGATCGAGCGTGGGCGAGCTTGCCGTTCTTCCCCTGTTCTCCACGATGTCATTGACCATCGTCTATTTTGTGAACAGATGTGTTTTATCGAGAATGTTCAGGTCAGAGCGAGTTTCCGCGGTGATAGCAGTCGTTGCACTGCTTCTTCTGGAATTCCGCTCATTCATTCTTCTAATTGATCTGTCGTATCGCTTCAAGGGTTTGTGATCGCCACAAGCGGACAGACCGAGATCGTATACCGGCGTTGAGAAGGAGGCAGAGCATGAGAAAGATCACGGTGTATGTCAAAGTGCCATCCGTGAAATCTTTGGAGACAGGCGCGTATAATCATACCTTCCTGCAACTGGGCGATAGCATGACTGAAGTCTATGGTTTTGACCATGCTGCAGGCGTGCTGGATGGCAGGCCAGGCAGGGTCGTCAATGATAGCTGGCGGTTGAAGGCGGACGATTATCAGGCGAAGATGACCTTTGAGGTGACGGACGAACAGTATAACAGGGTAGTGGATGGAATCAACAAAGCCATAAAGGACCCACCGAACTACAACCTGTTCCCGAATGTAACCGGAGACCCGGACGACCGTCAATGTTCAATGTTTGTAAACGACCTGCTCAAATCTGCCGACGTCAAGACCGGCCTCACTGAGTACGAGACGCCTTATACACACTTCGGCTACATTAAAATGAAGGAATTGCTCGAACCTATGAAGAAGATCATGCCCGACTTGAACGAAAAGGCCGACATTGACAGATTCATCAGGAACTTCTGGGGAGTTCCGTTTTCCTCGATCGAGGATGCGGTGAGGAATTACGCTAAGACCGGCCGGTTGGATGAGAGGTTTCTGATCGGTGGCGGGGATAACGATGAAGTTGGGCAGGATAGGGCAGTCCCGATGGAGGTTGCCGCTCTGGAGAATGGTTGGGAAGATGAGGAGGATATGTACGCCTATTCGTCGTTTTATCCGGGGTGCTGATGAGTGACGCCGGCGGTCTTGTCTTGCAGGCGAGCGTTCCGGTAAGTTCGCTCTAACCGGGAGAGGCTGTCAGGGTTTCCCAGAGGTTGTCGACGGAGAGGGGGTTGAAGATGCGGACCCCGTGAACGTTGAATTGTTGATCACCGTTGTAGAGGAGGACACCGGGGTTGACGCGATCGATCCTCAAGTCGCCGAAACGGTTTAGACCCTTGAGAAAACCTGGTGAGAAAGTCTCTGAAGACTTGATCTCTACCGGGGTAAGTCTCCCGCCTTCCTTGATTATCAGGTCCACTTCATTGCCGTGAGAATCACGGTAGAAATAGACTTCGGGTCGTATGCCCCTGTTCAAGGCGCTTTTGATGATGTCCGAAATGACAAGGTTCTCGTAGAGGTTTCCGCGCAAAGGGTCGCGGAACGCCTGTTCCTTCGTGTGGATGCCAAGGAGAAAGGCCGGCAATCCAACGTCGGTGAAAAAGACCTTGGGGGATTTGATCACCCGTTTCTGCACGTTTTCGTGGTAAGGCGGGAGGTCAAAGACGACATAGGATGCCTTCATTACGGAAAGCCAGTTTGCTATGGTTGTACTCGATACGCCTGTATCATTGGAGAGCGATGCCCGGTTGACAACCTGGCCCACGCGTCCGGCAAGGAGGGTCAGGAATTTCTGAAATTGGGACAGGTCCCGCAACTGGGTCAGGGCGCGAACGTCCCTCTCGATGTAGGTTTGCAGGTAGCCGTTGTAGAATCTTCGCGCGTCGAGGCCTTCTTCATGAAGGCGCGGGTAACAACCGCGAGGGATGAGATCGAAGGGGTCGGGAAGGGGCCCGTACTGACGGATCTCGGAGAAAGAGAAGGGCCACAGGGTTAGAACGGCGGTGCGACCGGCCAGCGATTGACTGATCGCCTCATGAAGCTGGGGCTGATGGCTGCCTGTGAGTATGAACCGACCCTTTCCCTTGCTCCCGTCGACCATCCCTTGAAGGTACGAAAGCAGCATGGGGAGCCGCTGGATCTCGTCGAGAATACACCCCGCCTCCACCTGATTGAGGAAACCCCGCGGATCGGCATCAGCCGATGCTCTGACATCGAGATCTTCAAGGGAGAGGTATGGTATTTCGGGAAACGTCATTCTTGCGAGGGTGGTTTTGCCTGACTGGCGGGGGCCCCGAATAGTGACTGCCGGGTACTCCCGTGCGGACTGCATCAACTCGCCTGTTATCTCCCTCGTGATCATGAAGAGACTATAGCGCATACCTGTGCAAATCGCAAGTTGTAAATGCGATTTACACCAAAGGCACCCCCGTCCTTCTATCCGGGGCGCTGAGTGCTAGAACACTATCGTCTTCGCCCGCCGCAGGAGCAGGGCCTCTGTGTGTTCCTTTTCCTTTTCCAGACCCTTCTTGCCCATCATTGCCTTTGTATAGATCTTGCCCTGTTCCACTCCGGGCTGGTCGAAGGCGTTGACGGAGAGGAGGTGGCCCATGATGGCGGTGACCATCTCGAAGAGGTAGAAGAGGGCTCCCAGGTTGTAGTCGCTTACCTCGTCGAGGATGAGGGAGATATTGGGAGTCTGGGCCTCGGTGAGCGACAGACGGGTGCCCTGGAATTCGGCGTGAAAGAGGGACTTCATGTCCTTGTTGGCGAGGTACTGGACGTCTTCCAGGTAGTCGAAGCTTGCAGGGATGGGGACTTCCTGCGTGGCGCTGTAGAAGAGGATGACGCACTTGTCCTTGGGGCCTTCTACATAGAGCTGAAGCTGGGAGTGCTGATCGGTGACACCCATCGATTTCGTCGGGGTCGGGCCGAGTCCCTTCTTGCCGAGACTTTCCGCCTCGAGCTGCCGGAACCAGTCGGCGAAACCGCCGAGCCGTTCGCAGTAGGGCATGACGACATGTATCTTTTTTCCCGCCCTGTCCATCAGGTAGAGTATGGCGGCGAGGACGAAAGCCATGTTCTCTTCGCCGTCGTAGCGGACCGTGTGGGCGGCCATGCCCGCGGCGCCTGCCGACAGCCTTTTGATGTCGAGCCCCATGAGGGCTGACGGGAAGAGACCTACGGGCGTCAACACGGAGAACCTGCCGCCCACGCCGTCAGGCAGGTTGAGGGTGGGGTAGCCTTCCTTTTCCGCTATCCTGTTGAGGAGTCCTTTTTCCCTGTCGGTGATGAGGACTATCCTTTGCTGGTAGCCCGGAGACCTGCGCATCAGCTCGTTAAAGAGCATGAACTGCGAGATCGTCTCCGGCGTCTCTCCCGACTTGCTGATGACGACGAGGAAGGTGCGGTCGATGTCAGGGATGATCGTTTCCACGATGGCCGCCATCTTGTGGGGGTCGATGTTGTCGAGGATAAAGTAGCGCGGTTTGCCGTTGCGAAAACGCTCCTCCATGTTGTGCAGAGGATGGAGAAGGGCCTCGAATATCGTCTGTGTCCCCAGCGAAGACCCGCCTATCCCGAGGATGACGAGGTTCTTGATGTCCATCGCCGCTGCCTTGTCCGCGAGCGTCCACATCTCGTCGAACTGGAACTTTGTCTCCGGCAGCGTCATGAAGGCGAAGGGTTTCGCAAGGAGCCTCGCGTAGTAATCGCTTATGTTCGCAAGGGTCGTCGCGAGTTCCCCCGCGTCGATGCCGTTCGCCCCGACCGCCTCAGCGAGAGCGTTCGTCAGGTCCATGGTTATCGTTTTCATCGTTTCTCCTCGAATACGCCCATGTGGCGGAACTTGTCATAGCGCATCTGTTTCAGCGTCTCGGGATCGATCTCGACGAGTTCTTTGAGGTGTCTCTCCAGTACAACGCGCGTGCTGTCGAAGGTCTTTTGCCAATCCCTGTGGGCCCCGCCGAAGGGTTCGTGGATGATCTCGTCGGCGACCTTGAGCCTCAGGAGATCGTGGGCCGTCGGCTTTAGCGCGTCTGCCGCGAGAGGGCCCTTGGTCCCGTCCCTCCAGAGAATGGCTGCGCAGCCCTCGGGGGATATGACGGAATAGGTCGCGTTCTCGAGCATGAGAAGCCTGTTACCGACGCCGATGCCCAGCGCCCCTCCGCTGCCGCCTTCGCCGATGACGACGGAAATGGTGGGGACACCGAGGGAGAACATGAAATAGATGCTCGATGCTATGGCCTCCGCCTGTCCCCGCTCTTCCGCCCCGACACCGGGGAAAGCCCCCGGCGTGTCGATGAAGGTGATGATGGGTTTGCCCCATCTCGCGGCCATGTCCATGACACGCATCGCCTTTCGGTAGCCGTCGGGATGGGCCATGCCGAAGTTCCTGTGGGCCATCTCGCGGACGTCCTTGCCTTTCTGATGGCCGAGGACGGCCACGTTCACTCCTTCGAAGCGGGCGAAACCGGCAACGAGCGCCGGGTCGTCCTTGAACTTCCTGTCGCCGTGAAGCTCGACGAAGTCGGTGAAGAGACTGTGGACATAATCAAGGGTGTGTGGGCGGTTAAGGTGTCGCGAAAGCTGGGAGCGTTGCCAGTTCGACAGCTCGGAATATGTCTCCTTCTCTATCTTTGCGATCTTCTTCCTGAGGGTCGCAAGCTCCTTGGCGTAGTGCGGTTCGTTCTCGTCGTAGAACCGTTCTATCTCAAAGACCCGTCTTTCCAGCGGTTCAAGCTTCTTTTCGAAATCAAGGTAATATCTCATCTATGACCTCTACGTCCATGCCTTTCTTGAAGTGCTTGAGGATGACGTCCTTCCGTCCGGGGTCTATCCTGAGGTTCTTGAGGGGGAGGGACCGTTTTTCCCCGTTGAGTTGGAACTCGAGGAGAACGCCCGACCTGCCCCGGAGGCTGAAGAGGATATCCTTCAACACCCTCAGGTCCTCCTTCCTGATGACCTCGCAGTGTATCCGTATCCTGACGGTCTTCAGGAGTTCGCCCGTCAGTGTTTCGAGAAGTGCAACGGCTTTTGCCTTTATCCGGGCGCTGCCGTCCTCGGACTTCTCGAGTGACCCCGTCACCATGAGGGGCTTTCCGCTCTGGATGACAAAGTGGTTCTTGCCGTAAAGATCGGGAAAGCAGATGACCTCCACGATGCCCTTCGTGTCCTCCAGGGTGACATACGCCATCCTGTCGCCCCGTCTTGTCGTTATCTCCTTGAGGGTGCTCACGATGCCCGCCATGCTCACGTCCTGTTCCGTGTCCGCCTCCTTGAGGCCCTGGCTGTCGTAAGGGGTGAGCTCGGCGATGAGTTTTTCATAGGGTTTCAGGGGATGCTTGCTGAAGTAGAAGCCAAGGGATTCCTTTTCGCCAAGGAGGATCTCCTCGTGGGAGAGTTCGTCCATGACGGGGATGTCAAAGGAGACCGTCGTCTCGGCAACCTCCGCCTCTCCGAATATGCTGCCCTGCTTGTGGTTGGTCTTCGTGTCCCGCTTCGTGAGTTTGTCGAGCATCTCCTGGGCAAGGTAGAGGACCTGGGATCTCCTGAGGCCGAGGCTGTCGAAACAGCCTGCCATGGCAAGGCTTTCGATGACCTTCTTGTTAACCTTGCGGGAATCGATGACACTGCAGAAGTGCACGAAGGACTTGAACCCTCCCGCTTCCTCGCGGGCCTGGATGATGCTCTCGATGGCCGCCTCGCCCACGTTCCTGACGCCGGAGAGCCCGTAGCGGATCTTCGAATCCACGATGGTGAAATCGCTCTGGCTCATGTTGATATCGGGCGGCAGGATCTCTATGCCCGACTCCCGGCATTCCCCCACGTACTTGACGACCTTGTCTGTATCGCCCACCTCGGTGGTGAGCATGGCCGCGAAATAATGGATGGGGTAATGGGCCTTGAGGTACGCCGTCTGGTAGGCGATGTACCCGTAGGCCGTGCTGTGGGACTTGTTGAACCCGTATTCCCCGAAACGCTGGATGACGTCGTAGATCTTCTCCGCGACGTCCTTCGGGACGTCGTTGGCCACGGCGCCGTCGACGAACTGCTGCTTGTATTTCTCGAGCTGTTCGGGGATCTTCTTGCTCATGGCCTTGCGCAGCGCGTCGGCGTCCTTCATGGAGAAGCCGGCGAGCACGGAGGCGATCTTCATGATCTGTTCCTGGTAGATGATGACGCCGTAGGTGTCGTGGAGGATCTCCTCAAGCTTCGGCGTCTCATAGGTCACGAGCGACGGGTTGTTGCGGCGCTTGATGAACTCGTCGACCATGCCGCTTTTCAGGGGACCGGGCCTGTACAGGGCGATGAGCGGCATGATGTCGTCGAACTGGGAGGGCCTCAATTTAGTGAGAAGGTCTCGCATGCCGCGGCTTTCAAGCTGGAACACGCCGGAGGTGTTGCCCGACGAGAGGAGCTCGTAGGTCTTCCTGTCGTCAAGGGGCAACCGGGCGAGATCGATCTCGATGCCTTCCGCCTTGAGGAGCTTCACGATGGTGTCCATGAGGGTGAGGGTCTCGAGGCCGAGGAAGTCGATCTTGATGAGCCCGATCTTCTCGATCATCTTCATGTCGTACTGCGTCACCGTTTCATCGTGTTTCCCCTTGTACAACGGAAGGTACTCGGAGAGGTGCTTGTTGGCGATCACGATGCCCGCGGCGTGCGTGGACGCGTGGCGCGCCAGCCCTTCGACGACGCAGGCGTTGTCGAGAAGTTCCCTGACGCGATCGTCTCTCTGGTACAGTTCGCGTACCTCGGGCTCCTCGTTTATCGCCCGTTCGATGCCCCGGTCCGCGGTGGTGATGAGCTTGGCTATCTTGTCGACCTCCGCGTAGGGCATGCCGAGCGCCCGTCCCACATCGCGCACCGCCGCCTTGGACTTCATGGTCCCGAAGGTGGTGATCTGGGCGACGTTGTCCTTGCCATACTTGTTCGTGACGTATTCGATGACCCTGTCGCGTCCCTTGCGGCAGAAGTCGACGTCGATGTCGGGCATGCTGATGCGCTCGGGGTTCAGGAAACGCTCGAAGATAAGGTCGTACTTGATGGGGTCGATGTCCGTGATGCCGAGACAGAAGGCGATGAGGCTGCCCGCGGCGGAACCGCGCCCCGGACCCACGGGAACACTGTGGGTCTTCGCATAGTTGATGAAATCGGCAACGATGAGGAAGTACCCGGAGAACCCCGTCTTCCTGATGACACCCGCCTCGTAGTCGAACCTCTTACGATACTGATCGAGGAGCCCTTCGCCGAAGGAATCGTAGGCCGCCCGTATCTCGGGCATCCGTTTCTCGAAACCCTGCCTCGCGAGATCCTCGAAGTACTCGTCGAGTTCCATGCCGGCGGGGGGGTGGAATTCCGGGAAATGGTACGTGTTTGTGTCGATGGTGACGTTGCACATCTCGGCGACACGCATCGTGTTGGAAAGCGCCTCGGGATAGCGGGAGAAGGCGAGAGCGATCTCATCGGGGGACTTGAAGTAGAACTGGTCCGTCGAGAAGCTCAGGCGGTCCTTGTCGTTGATCGTCTTTCCCGTCTGGATGCACAGGAGAAGCTCGTGCGCCTTTGCCTCCTCGCGTCGGAGGTAGTGGCAGTCGTTCGTTGCGACGATGGGCACCCCGTAGTGGGAAGACAGCTCGATGAGGCGCTCGTTGACTATCCTTTGTTCCTCGAGGCCGTTGTCCTGCAACTCGAAGAAGAGCCGGTCACCGAAGAGGGAGAGGTAATAGTCGACGTGCCTGCGGACCATCTCGTCCGTGCCCCTGAGGATGGCGTTCGGTATCTCGCCCTTGATGCATGCGGTCAGGCAGATGAGCCCTTCGTGGTACTGGCTCAGTATCTCCCTGTCGATACGGGGATGGTAGTAGAAACCCTCCAGGTGGGCGAGGCTGATGAGCCTGAGGAGGTTCTGGTAGCCCCTGTTGTTCATCGCGAGGAGGACGACGTGATAGGCCACGTCCTCACCCTTGACCCTTTTCTGGTCGAACCGGGACCCCGGGGCGATATACGCCTCGCAGCCTATGATGGGTTTGAGTCCGCGCTGGCCGGCCTCGAGGTAGAATTCCGCCGCACCGAACATGTTGCCGTGGTCCGTGATGGCGCACGCCGGCATGCCGAAGTCCCTGGCCGTATTGAAGAGGCGGTCGAACCGGATGGCGCCGTCAAGGAGACTGTACTGGGTATGAAGATGGAGGTGGACGAAGTCGGGCATGTCGCCTCACTCCCATTCGATCGTGCTCGGCGGTTTCGAGGAGATATCGTAGACAACCCTGTTTACGCCCGCGACCTCGTTGATTATCCTTCGCGCCACCGTGTCGAGGGTTGGGTAGGGAAGGCGTGCCCAGTCCGCCGTCATGGCGTCCTCGCTTTCGACGACACGCACGGCGATGACGTTGGCATAGGTCCTTTCGTCGCCCATGACGCCGACGGTCTTCACCGGTATCAGTATACCGAAGGACTGCCATATGTGTTTGAAAGCAGGGTTATGTTCGATCTCCTGTCGGACTATGCTGTCCGCTTCCTGGAGTATCCGGACCCTTTCTTCCGTCACCTCGCCGACTATCCTCACGGCGAGACCCGGGCCGGGGAAGGGCTGTCTGCCGACGATGTACTCGGGGACGCCAAGCTCGCGCCCCACCACCCTGACCTCGTCCTTGAAAAGCTCCCTCAGGGGTTCGATGAGGGTCATCTTCATCCGTTTCGGCAGGCCGCCGACATTGTGGTGGCTCTTGATCGTGGCCGAGGGCCCTTTGAAAGAAGCGCTTTCGATGACGTCGGGATAGAGGGTGCCCTGGGCCAGGTACCGGACGGAGCCGCCGTCGCGGGCCTCTTCCTCGAAGATCCTGATGAAAAGCCTGCCGATGATCTTCCGTTTCCGTTCCGGGTCCTTGACGCCCTTTAAGGCCTTGAGGAACGCCTCACTGGCATCGACATACTTGAGGTTGAGGTGGAGGATGTCCCTGTAGGCTGCGATGACCTCTTCGGCCTCGTTCTTCCTGAGAACACCGTTATTGACGAAGATGCAGCGCAGGTTGTCGCCGATGGCACGGTGAATGAGGGCGGCGACCACCGTGGAATCGACCCCGCCGCTTAAGGCGCAGATGACCTTCTCGCCTCCCGCCTCCCGGCGTATCTTTTCCGTCGCGAGCTCGACAAAGGACTGCGGGGAGAAGAGCCCCTTGAGTCTGCATATCTTGTAGAGGAAGTTCTTGAGGATGCGTTTCCCCTTCGGGGTGTGGTGGACCTCGGGGTGGAACTGGACGCCGTACACGGTGCCTTTCGTGTTGCGGACCGCCGCGTAGGAGGAGTTGTCCGACCGGGCAAGGGCCACAAAGCCGCGGGGGAGGGTGAGCACCTTGTCGCTGTGGCTCATCCAGACGATGTCGCCGTCCCTCACGCCGTCAAGGAACCTGTCCGCCTTCTCTATATAAAGGTGGGCCTTACCGAATTCACGTTTCGGGGCCTTCTCCACCTTGCCGCCGAAGGACCTGGCTAGGAGCTGGAGGCCGTAGCAGACGCCGAGAACGGGAACGCCCAGCTCGAAGACCGCCCTGTCGCAGATGGGCGCGCTCTTTTCATTGATGCTGGCCGGCCCGCCGGACAGGATGATACCGCGAGGCTTCATGGACCTTATGGCGTCGAGGTCCAGGTTGTAGGGGTATATCTCGCAATAGACGCCGAGTTCGCGGACCTTGCGGGCTATGAGCTGGGTATACTGGGAGCCGAAATCGAGGATCAGGATGAGTTCCTCGTGGTAATCGCGGTGGTGGCTGGCCATATTCTATTCGATCCTGTAGTTTGGCGCTTCTTTCGTGATGATGACGTCGTGCACGTGGCTTTCGCGCAGGGCTGCCGACGTTATCCTGATGAACCTCCGTTTGCGCTGGAGGTCTTCTATCGTTCGGGTGCCGACGTATCCCATGCCGGCCTTGAGGCCTCCCACGAGCTGGTTGACGGATATCGAAAGGGAACCGCGGTACGGTACCCGGCCCTCGATGCCTTCGGGAACGATCTTGGATTCCGGTGCATCCTCGGGGATGCAGTAGCGGTCGCGTGTCTTCCCCTCGCGCATGGCCTCGAGCGAGCCCATCCCGCGGTAGACCTTATACGTTCTGCCCTGGTAAAGGACCGTCTCTCCGGGCGTTTCGTCGGTGCCCGCGAAGAGGTTCCCTATCATGGCGGTCTGAGCCCCGGCCGCCAGTGCCTTCGTGATGTCGCCGGAGAACTTGATGCCCCCGTCCGCTATGATGGGTACCTGGTACCGTTTGGCGACCGATGCCGCGTCCATGATCGCCGTTATCTGGGGCACGCCGATGCCGGCCACGATCCGCGTGGTGCAGATGGAGCCGGGGCCGACGCCTATCTTCACCGCGTCGCACCCTGCCTTGATGAGCGCCTCGCATCCCTCGGAGGTGGCGATGTTGCCAGCAACGAGCTGGACGTCGGGGAAGTTCTTCTTGATGGCCCTGATGGACTCGATGACGTTCTTCGAGTGGCCGTGGGCCGTGTCGACGACTACGACGTCGCATCCCGCCCTCAGGAGGGCCTCAACGCGCTCGTCCCTGTCGGGGCCGACACCGACGGCGGCGCCGACACGGAGCCTTCCCAGCTGGTCCTTGCAGGAGTTGGGGTACTTGCGCATCTTCTCTATATCTTTGATGGTGATGAGTCCTTTGAGGTCGAAATTCCTGTCCACCACGAGGAGCTTCTCTATCTTGTGCTTGTGGAGGATCTTCTTGGATTCCTCGAGGCCGATCCCTTCCTTGACGGTGACGAGGTTCTCCTTTGTCATGACGTTCTGGACCTTCCTGTCGAGGTTCGTCTCGAAGCGCAGGTCCCTGTTGGTGATAATTCCCACGAGTCTTGTGCCTTTTGTGACGGGTATGCCCGAGATGCGGTAGCGGGACATGAGCTCCAGGGCGTCCCGGATCCTGTTCTCGGGGGCAATGGTGATGGGGTCGACGATCATGCCGCTCTCGGATTTCTTGACCTTTTCGACTTCATGGGCCTGGTCCTCCACGGTCATGTTCCGGTGGATGATGCCGATGCCCCCTTCCTGGGCGAGGCAGATGGCGGTCTTCGACTCCGTCACCGTGTCCATGGCGGCGCTGAGTATGGGGATATTGAGCCGTATGGCGGGGGTCAGATAACTGGAAACATCCACGTCGGCGGGCATTATGCTGCTTGAGGCCGGCACGAGCAGAACGTCATCGAAGGTTAGTCCTTCCCTGAAATCTGTC
>MVQP01000082.1 GCA_002067235.1 Syntrophorhabdus sp. PtaB.Bin047 | reverse complement strand
GACCTGTGATTCGAGGAGAAAGAGCACGATATCACGGTAAGAAATGTCCTTGCCGGGAACGCACAGGAGCTTCCCGACCGCCCTGCTCTGTCCCTCCCAGGTCCTTGTCGCGTCGACCCTCGTCAGCGGGGAAAAACATTTCGAAGATACGACGGGCTCCCGGGTCTTCCTTCCGACCCCCATGAGCTTGCCGCCTTCAACGGTGTACCGGGAGAGACCCGGGGGCGTGTCAAAGTCATCCCTTTGGAGATCGGCAGCCCTGACAGGCGCTCCCGCCCGCTTCGATCCGGCGGGACTCGCGTCCCACTCCCGGAAGGGGTTCTGTCCGCGAGTGATACGGACCTCCTTTATGCAGGCTTCCGTCGAACCTTTCTCCTTCTCCATCGTCGACATTGCATTCCCGGCGCATGCAAGGCCCACGGACACGATAACGGCCAGAAACAGGGCAAACCGGTACAATATTCCTTTCATTGAACGTCCCTCGGGAAAAGGAAATCCGTCACAGGCTATGCACATGCATATTACACCAGCGGCAGCTCAAAAGACAAGGCCCGCAAAAACGAAAGACATGCGGGTGGTTACATATTAATCCTGTGGTCCGAGAAGAGACCTCTCCTCGACGAGCCGCGTCTTGAACACCACGGGGTAGGTCCTGTTGCCGACGGTGCTCACCTTACAGGGAGGATCACACTTCGTTCTGCAAGTGTAGGGAGGGGTGCTCAGAGGCGGAGGACACCGGTAGAAGAGAAGGTCATGCCAGAGATAGAGCCGGTCCTTCGCCACATCGTAGACGTAGCGATAACGGTCGAGGTAACCGGGGACACCGTCGTCACGCCCGTAGTCGCTGCTCACCCACTGGACGTAGCGAAGCCTGTCGGGGACAGTGTCCCCGTCCACGTCGGGGGCGAAGAAGAACCCGTTGTTGCAGCCGTCGGGAAAGTGGCATTCACCGATGACGACGCCCGGGTGCCCGGGCGACGGGACATAATAGAGGCGGTATCTCGGGAAGAAACCCTCCCACCGTATCTCCAGTCTTTCGCCCGATTGCGCCCCCACGGGCTCTCCCAGGACTCTCCTCTCACCGAAGAGATACCCGTCGTCTGCCGCCACAGGGCTCAGGACGAACCTCACGAGGCCCTCCTTCACCAGGGCATCGACATCCTCCTCGCGGCGTCCGAGGGCCTCTGCGGTACCGGATGTGTCAAAGACCTCGTCATTGAATGCCATGGGGGTGCAGGATGCGAGAAGAATGAACACCGCGGTGGCAATGATGACCCGGCCGCGTCCCGCGTGGACCTTCCGCTCGCGACCCACTATCGCCCCTCATCCGGCGCGCAGCCACCATCAAGCACGGAGATGGTCAGCGGGTCGCCTCCCGCAGCAAAGTCTTCCAGGCGAAGGACCCTTTCACCCACGGTCACGGTGTGGTTCTTATAATCATGGCTTTTCAGGCGGATGGAGCCCACGTTGCGGTACAGCTCCGCCAAAGGCCCGCCCGTCTCAATTCTGTAATACTCGAAGACACCGGCAGAGGGGCTTTCCACCCGTATAATCGAAAGCCCCCTGCCGGTCTCATGAAGGAAGGTCTCCCTTACGGGAGCGAGGTAGATCGAATTGATGAAATCGAGGTGAACGATGCATCCATCCTCGACGGGAAGCGAAACAAGCGGTCTCCCCCCGTCTCCTGCCGATACCACGAGGCAGGCGGCCGTCGCGGTTGCCGTGAGCAACATCAAGGGCAGGAACCCCAGGCAGATGCCGGTGCGGACGGATGCCATCATCAACCTCCCGCAAGGACGCAATGGTCCCGGCGACTCTTAGCTTCCCAGCCTCTTTGCCAGCGCCTTCAGTTCTTCCGCCAGCACCTGGGGCAGGCGGTCTCCGAACTGAGCGAAATGCTTCTCCATGTCCTTGACCTCCTCTTTCCAGGCATCGACATCGATGCGGAGCAGCTCTTTGATGTCTTCGGCCGGCACATCAAACCCCGCAAGGTCGAGGTCTTCCGCTGACGGCATGTAGCCTATGGCCGTCTCCTGCGCACCGGCTTTGCCGTCGACGCGCTCACACATCCATTTCAGGACGCGGCTGTTATCCCCGAAACCGGGCCAGAGCCACCTGCCGTCGGCTGTCTTTCTGAACCAGTTCGTGTAAAAGATCCGGGGCGCCTTGTCTCCCAGGCGTTTGCCCATGTCGAGCCAGTGCTGGAAGTAATCTCCCATGTGGTAGCCGCAGAAGGGTTTCATGGCAAAGGGGTCGCGGCGCACGTCGCCGATGGAGCCGATGTTCGCGGCCGTTGTCTCAGACGAGGCGGTCGCCCCCATGAAGACTCCGTGCTCCCAGCTGAATGCCTCGTGGACGAGCGGCACCGTCGAGGCCCTGCGGCCTCCGAAGATGAAGATGTCAATGGGAACGCCTTCAAGCTTCTCCCAGTCGGGGCTGATAATCGGGCACTGTCGTGCCGGGGCGGTGAACCGGGCGTTGGGATGCGCCGTCGGATCCTTCGATTCCGGCGTCCAGTCCTGCGCGCGCCAGTCGATTGTGTGGGCCGGCGGCTCCTTCGTCATGCCTTCCCACCAGATGTCGCCGTCGTCGGTGAGGCCGCAGTTCGTGAAGATGCAGTTCTCCTTGATGGTGTCCATAGCCGCGGGGTTGGATGAATAGGACGTGCCCGGGGCCACCCCGAAAAAACCTGCTTCGGGATTGATGGCGTGGAGCCTTCCGTCGGGCCTCACTTTCATCCAGGCTATGTCGTCACCGATGCACTCGGCCTTCCAGCCCTCCACCGTGGGCTGTATCATGGCAAGGTTGGTCTTGCCTGAGGCCGAGGGGAACGCGGCAGCTATATGGTACTGCCTTCCCGCGGGGCTCGTGAGCCTGAGGATCAGCATGTGCTCCGCCATCCAGCCCTCACGCCGGGCCATGGCGGAGGCGATGCGAAGGGCAAGACACTTCTTGCCGAGCAGCGCGTTGCCGCCGTAACCGGACCCGTAGGACCATATGAGGTTCTCATCGGGGAAATGGCTGATATATTTCCTGTCCATGGGCGCGCAGGGCCAGGGGACATCCTTCTCCCCCTTTTCCAGAGGCGCCCCGACGGAATGCAGGCAGGGAACGAACTCACCATCCGAGCCGAGTTGCTGGAGCACCTTCGTCCCCACCCGCGTCATGATGTGCATGTTGCAGACAACGTAAGGACTGTCCGTGATCTCGATGCCGATCTTCGCTATGGGCGAGCCGATGGGGCCCATGGAGAAGGGGATGACGTACATGGTGCGGCCCTTCATGCACCCGTCATAGAGGCCGCGCATGATGCCTTTGAGCTCTTCGGTCTCGACCCAGTTGTTCGTGGGGCCGGCCTGGGACTGTTCCTTCGTGCTGATGTACGTGCGGTCTTCAACGCGTGCGACGTCGGACGGCTGTGAACGGAAAAGAAAACTGTTGGGGCGCTTCTTCAGCGGTAGGGCGGAACCGCTTGCCACCATACCTGCCATGAGGCTGTCGTACTCTTCTTTGGAACCGTCACACCAGTAAACGCTGTCAGGTTTGCACATGCGCGCCATGTCGTCGACCCATTGAAGAAGATCCTTGTGTTCTGTGTTCGCGCTTTTCATCGGTAGTCCCTCCTGCCAATATCTGCAGCGAAATAGTTAACAACGAATCGGGGTGGGATTGCAAGAGAAGAAGAGGCAGATAAGAGGTTATGGGTCATGGGTTATGGGTCATGGGAAGGAAGGATCTCTTCCTATCACCTATGACCTATCACCTATCACCTGTCTCTATAACTTTTTTCTGTTGTCCAAGGAGCTTTTGATGGTCAAGGGGTCGATGTAGACGATGTCTCCGCCCACGGGGATGCCGGAGGCTATTCTTGTGATCCTCACGTCGTAGGGTTTGAGGATCTCTCCGATATAGTGGGCGGTGGTGTTGCCTTCGATGTTGAGGTTCGTGGCGACGATGACCTCGCTGATGCCTTCGCGGACGACGCGGTCACGAAGCTCGTTTATCCTTATGTCGTCGGGGCCCACACCCTCGATGGGGTTGATGACGCCGTGGAGGATATGGTACCGGAAATGCCCGGGATTGGAGGACTCGATAACCATCATGTGGGAAGACTCTTCCACAACGCACACCGAGGTCCTGTCCCGCCTGGCGTCCCTGCAAATCACGCAGGGGTCGGTGTCGGTGATGTTGAAGCAGACGCTGCAGAGGCGTATCTTCTCCTTAATGTCGACGAGGCTTCTCGACAGCTCCGTGATGTATCCCTCTTTGGCGTTGAGGAGAAAAAAGGCGAGCCGTGTCGCCGTCTTCCGGCCGATGCCGGGGAGCCGGGTCAGGTTCTCGATAAGCCGTTCGATCGGTTCGGGGTAGAACACGTCCTACATCCCGAAGGGCATCTGCATGCCGCCCGTCACCTTCGACATCTCCTCCTGGACCATTTCGCGGGAGCGGTCGAGCCCTTCGTTGACGGCCGCGACAATAAGGTCTTCCAGAAGCTCGTTGTCCTTTTCCTCAAGGACTTCCGGGGATATCTTCAGAGAGACAACCTCCTGCTTGCCGTTGACGACACAGCTCACCATGCCGCCTCCCGACTGCGCCTCCACCGTCTTGTCGGCCATCTCTTCCTGGAGCTTCATGAGACGGTCCTGCATCTTCTTGGCCTGCTGTAATATCTGGTTGAAACCCTTGGACATGCTGTCTCCTCCTAAAGATTGAAGAGAGAATCCGCCTCCTTCACGTACTCCTCGAGGATGTTCTTCTTCCTGTCGCCGGCATCCCTGAACTCGACGTTCATCGCCCTGCCGAAGAATTCGCTCGTGAGCCTGCGGACCTCTTCAAATTCGCTTTTTATGAAGTTGCCGTATTTCTTGTCGACGAGGACGGTAAGGTCATCCCCCTCAACGGAACATTCGCAGGAGTCGAACATGCTTCCCAGGAAAGGTTTCTTCTTCTTGAGGTATTCCACGAAACCATGGGCGCCCTCCCCCGCCTGGCTGCCACCCGTCGCTGAAGCATTCTCCTCGCGAGACGGCGCGGTCGGAGCATGGGAAACGTCACCCTCCGCTTCCTGCCTGCCATCTCCCGTATCCCGTTCTCTGCTCCCTGTATCCTGCTCCCTGTATCCTGCCTTCTGTATCCTCTCTCCTGCCCGCGAAGCCTGCGGCTCCCCCCGTTCCAGCTCTCCTATGACCTTTTCCACGTCCCTGATCTGCGACAGGTTGTAGAGGTTGATGTAGAGCGTCTCCAGGGCTATCCGCGGGAACAGCCCCCGCATGAGGTCTTCGCTGCGGAGCATGTAATAGAGCATGTTCTGGACCTCGTAATACTCCACGTCCGCGATGAGCGCGCTCAACGCCTTATACTCGTCCTCGCCCATGGTGATGAAATCGGGCAGCCCCCCCACAGCCTTCACGATCATCATGTTCCTGAGATAGGAGACGAGCCCGCGGTAGACCTGGTTCACGTCATACCCCTCGCCCAGGGTCGTCTCGATCGCCGAAAGCCCGTCCTTCAGGTCCTTCGTGAGAACAGACCTCACGATGCGATGGATGACCTCTTTCTCGACGACCCCGATGATGTTGATGACATCGCCTTCGGAGATGTGTTGCCCGCTGTACGCTATTATCTGCTCGAGAATGGATTCGGCGTCCCGCATGGATCCGTCCGCCTCGACGGCCACGTGATGGAAGGCCCCCTCGTCGAAGGTTATCCCGTCCTTTTTGCAGATGGCCTTCAGCTGCTCCACTATCTCCTTTTCCGTGATGCGCCGGAAATCGAAGCGCTGGCAGCGGGACATGATCGTGTAGGGGATCTTCTGCAGTTCCGTGGTCGCAAGGATAAAGATGTTGTGTCCCGGCGGCTCCTCCAGAGTCTTGAGGAAGGCGTTGCGCGCCTGGTCAGTCAGCATGTGGGCCTCGTCGAGGATGTAGACCTTGTAGGCCGCCTTCATGGGAAGGTAGCGCACAGTCTCCCGCAGTTCCTTGATGTCATCGATCCCACGCGTCGACGCTGCATCGATCTCGATGACGTCCACGAAATTGCCGCTCGCTATCCCCACGCAGTTCTCGCAGACATTGCAGGGCTCAGCCGTCGGGCCGTTCACGCAGTTGACCGCCTTGGCAAGGATCCGGGCCAGTGAGGTCTTTCCAACGCCCCGGGGGCCCGTAAAAAGAAAGGCGTGCGCTATCCTGCCTGCCTTTATGGAATTCTTGAGGGTGGTAATGATGTGCGGCTGACCGACCACATCATCGAATCTCTGGGGCCTCCAACGTCTTGCGATAACCGTGTAGCTCAAATTTGAACGCCTCTTGGGGGGGTTCGTGGTATACACCAAAAAAAGCCAGGCTACCTGCGGCACACGGTCGAGCTACTACCGCTGCTTCCTTCCGGACCTGACGGGGTTCATAACCTCCACGTTGCGCAGGGCCTGGCCGTTCTCAATCAAAATGGCGGAGAGAGAGGGATTTGAACCCTCGGTACGCGTTTTAGCACGTACACACGATTTCCAATCGTGCTCCTTCAGCCGCTCGGACATCTCTCCGATGACATCTGTTATACCATACTTCAGAAAACCACCTCAAGGGATTTACGTCGTCACCCTTTGCCAGTCCTCGCGCACGGCCGCGAGGATCCGCTCTGCCCTGTCCGAGTACAGCATTATCCCCTCCCAGTTCGGGCGGACGGCCACCTTCTGCATGAGAAGTCCGTCTTCGCCGAACCACCGGGGGAGAATGCCCCCGAAGAAGTATCCCTTCCCGCTGAGCCAATCGGTCAGACCGGCGATGAAGGGCCAGGACAGTTTGAGCCACACCTGGATGACGACCATGCCCTTGTCCAGGGCATCGCGCTCATATTCCTCAAAAACGGCCGGGAAATCCTGCCCGGCCTGGCGTACGGTCATACGCGTGACGTGGGCAAATTCGAAATGGCTGCTTTCGATGGATGTCGGCTCCCCTGCCGCGGACTCGTCCGTCGCCTTCGCGACACGGGCGCCGCTCGTGAACCCGTCGTAGATGAACCGCATGGCCTCCTTGTACTGCCGGGGCGCGTAGACGGTGTGTTCCATGGGCCGGTACATGCGCGTCATGTGCAGGGTGGCCACGCGGCCCGTGGTACCCTCCTTCGCGTAAACCGCACCGGGCATGAGGTCCACTTCGAGGGCGGTCTCGATGGCCCCGTGCATTGCCCACGCCTTCTGGGAATAGACATGGTTGCAGACGGCCTCGCCGAAGACGGCATCGGCACCGTACGCCGGCGCCAGCACCTCGGAGTAATAGCGGATCAGCTCACGGAGGATACCGTGCTTGCGGTAGTCCACGAGGACGAGGCCCTGCCCCCCTTCGTAGACCGTTTCCACCGGGGCAGACCTGAAGATGCTCACATACCCCACGACGGTCCCCTTCGAAGAGCGGGCAACACCGGGGATATTCTCATGTTTCTCGAAGGCCTTAACGAGCCCCTCGGGATCGTAGACAAGCTTTACCGGGTAGTCCTCGCCATAGACCTTGCGGAAAAGGTCCCCCACACCCGGGGCGTCACCGGGCTGAAAGGTGTCAATGGTGATATGTTCGTCTCCGGAGATATCAAGAATGATCGACATACGCTCCTTCCTCCTCTTCGTCCCGCACCCGGCGTCCGTCAGCCGCGAAGTCCCGCGTCATCGGGGCAGGCGCGCATGTACCATACCACAAGATTGAAGTAATAGGAATAGCGCAGCCGCATCCGGGAGCCGAAAAGAAAAAGGGGGACAGCGATGACAAAGGCCAGGGACTTTGCCAGTCTGACGGCATCGAACGCCGTGAGGTACAGGCGTCCATGGTGCTTTTTCATGAACTTCCTCAGGGAGATGCTGTATTCCATGCGGCCCTTCACCCAGGTCTTTCGGACCGTCCTTCCCTGGAGGTGGATGACGCTGGCCCCGGGGAAGAAGACCACCCGATAGCCCTTCCGCCTCGCCCGGACGCAAAAGTCCGTCTCCTCGAGAAAGAAGAAGAAACGTTCGTCGAAGCCCTGAAGGTCATCGAAGGCGTCCTTCCGGATCATGATGGCGGCCCCGATAAGCGATTCCACGTCCCGGACAGGACCCGTGTTCCCGCCCGACGCGGTCTGAGAGGCACGGCCCGAGCCGGGGAGCACCTCTCCCGTGAGGTCGGGGACGGCGGCCACGGACCTTTGCGGACTCAGGTCCTCGTAAACGAGCTGCGGCCCCATCACTCCCAGGTTGGGGATATCGTCCGCGGCGGCCGCCATCTTCGCGACCTCACCTTCGATGAGGCGGGTGTCGGAATTGAGAAGAAGGACGTATCTGCCGGCGGACGCTTTCGCCCCCTGGTTGACCGCAACAGCGAACCCCGCGTTGCGGTCGTTGCGGACATACCGGGCATCAGGACAGGCACGCCGTACGTACTCCTCCGTGCCGTCCGTGGAGGCGTTGTCGATGACGATGATCTCCCTGCCGAGAGAGGCAAGCGAGGTATCCTTCCCGATGGAATCAAAGAGTCCCTCCAGAAGTTCCCTGGTATCCTTGGTGATAATGACGATGGAAAGGGTGGGGTCCGCTTCCATGGCCTCTTCAGGGGGTTCCCGCTTTCTTTGCCGCCTTCAGGGCCTTACCCTCACGCTGGACGGGACAGGCGTAGTAGCAGATCCCGCAGTTCGTGCACAGGCTGTCGTCAATCCGTATCTTCTTCGAGGCCTCATCAAAGGACATGGCCGGGCAGTCGAAGGTCTTAAGGCAGCTCTTGCAGCCTATGCAGTCCCGTTCGATGTCCGCCGGGTAGCCCGCGTCCTTCACCGCTCCCTTCGTGAGGAGCAGGCACTCGCGTCGGGCGATGACGACCGCCGGGAGCGGCTCTTCCTTGAGACGGTCAAAGGCCTCGCCGATCGTGCGGATCATGGCGGGAACATCGTAAGGGTCGACAACGCGCACAAAATTGACGCCGAGACCCTGGACGATATCCTCGATGGCGACGCCGCGGGTGGCCGTCCCGTCCACGGTGATCCCTGTCTGGGGCGTGGGCTGCATGCCTGTCATGGCCGTCGTGGAGTTGTCCATGATGACGAGGATGAACCTCTTCCGGTTCTTCACAGCATCGTAAAGAGGGGCCATGCAGGCGTGCAGGAAGGTCGAATCGCCTATGGAGGCAAGGATGGGGACAAGCTTGCCGTCCTGGTTGAAGGCATCGTAGAAACCCTCTGCGAGGGTCACCCCGGCACCCATATCGAGGCAGGTGTCGACGGCACCCTGGGATATGCCCAGTGTGTAGCACCCGATATCGCCGGGATAGATAGCGTCGGGCCAGAGATACTGCATCGCGAAGAAAGACGCCCTGTGGGGGCACCCGGGACAGAGCTTCGGCGGCCTGGGGACGACGGCCACATGGGAAAGCGCCTCTTCGATGCCCCCGTCAGGCACGAAAGGATCCCTGGCACTTCCGCCCTCCCCTGCCAGTACGCGGGACAGGATGTCCCTCACGATATCGTAGGTGATCTCTCCCGCCGACGGCACCGTGCCGTCCCTGCGGCCCATGACCTTTCTCGCGTCACCGATGAGAGCCTCTATCACCTGGTCCGTCTCCTCCACCACGAGAACGCGTTCCATGGAGTCGACAAACTTCCCGAGAGCATCATCGACGGGATAGACCTTGAGCACCTTGTAGAGGGAAACCTCGTCCGACGCGCCGAGCTCTTCGATGACATCATAGACAAGGGAACAGCTCATGCCCGACGCGACGATACCCAGTTTCCGGCCAGCTCCCGCGACATGCCCTTCCTTGAGGATGACCTTCCGTGTCCCCGGGTGATAAAGGGGAACGGACTCGCGGGCATGACTCACCCGGTGGGTGGAACGGATGATGACGGGCACCTTGTTCTCGAAGGACCAGGTAAGGGCATGATAGGCGACATCCGCCGCCTCCGCCGGAGACGACGGGTCGAAAACGGGGATCCCGAAAAGGGCCGCGATAAGGCGGGTGTCCTGCTCCGTCTGGGACGACTGCGGGCCAGGGTCGTCACAGGAGACAATGACAAGCCCTCCTTCGATGGACTTCTCCCGCGACCTCATGAGCGCCGGGAACGCTACGTTGAGACCTACCTGCTTCATGAAACAGGCCGCCCTGGCTCCGCCGTACGCCGCTGCCCCGAAAGCGACCTCGAAGGCGCAGAGCTCGTTCGTCGACCATTCGGTATGGATTCTCGATCCTTCCATGTTCTTGAAGTAGACCACTCCGGGCAGTATCTCGGAACTCGGCGTCCCCGGGTATGCCGCGGCTATCTCAAGGCCAGCCTCGACAAGGCCCCTCGCGATGGCCTGATTGCCTATTACCACGTCTTCCCTGCTATGCACTGACGATCCTCCCATAAGCTCTTAAACGATATCCGTCCGGCGGTCCCCTGCGGCGCCCATTTTCGTCGCGGCGTCGAATCCCTTCCCGAAGACCTCGAGGTTCTTCGCCAGGAACTTCTCCGGCACGCGGGACCTGATCGTCTCTTCGAGGACCTCTTTCGTGAAGGGAGTAATGCCGAAGGCGGCGAAAAAACCGAGAAGGGCCATGTTCGCGGACTGGAACATGCCCGTCTGACGGGCAATGCCGTCGCCATCGACGAGGCGGCAGGTTATCTCCCGCTTCTCCAGAAGGCCCGCGATGGATGGCGGCAGCTCAGCCGCACGGGTGTTGACAAGGGCAAGGCCGCCCTTCTTCAGGAAGAGGAGCGCCTTGTAGAACTCACTCTCCTCGAAGGCGAGGAGGATGCCGCCGTTCTCCCTGCCGATGAAGGGGCTCGCGAAATCGCCCACCTTCACGAGGGACACAACGGAGCCTCCTCGCTGGCTCATGCCGTATTCATCGGACGCCACCGCCTTGAGCCCACTCTTGATCGCGGCCTCGATGAGTATCGTGGAGGCGAGGAGAACTCCCCTGCCCCCGATACCGGCGCATATGATCTCATGTCTCATATCATACCCCTGTAGAGAGCCACCACGGGCTCCTTCGTGTCCCGGAACCGGGCGATCTCGTCGATGCTCGCGATGGAGTGGACCGCGTTTACGCCATAACTCCGGAGTATCCTTCTTAAATCGTCCTCCCTCTCGCTCACCATGACGAGAAGTATGAATGAGGAGTCGTTGTAGAGACTGTTGACGTACGCGGGCATCCCTGAATGGAAGAAGTGGTCCTCGAAGGTCACGGCAAGGATGTTCCTCTCGGGATTGAGCCTTTTGATGCCGTGCGCCATGTTTATAGACGAGGCGGGGCCCAGCCGGTCCCTGATGACGGAGAACCCCGCTATGACCTCATCGTATTGCGGCCTGCCGCGGCCGGTGTCGACGAAGCCCCGCTTCACCTTCGACCTGTCCGGTATCTGCAGTTCGATGGCCGGATAGGTCTCGACGACGAGGACCTCGTCCATGCTGTCGACGAAACCCTGCACGAGCTTTCGCGGCAGGGGAAAGACGGTTGCCAGCCTGAGCACACTCGCGTCCTCGTCGTAGAAGTCGAGACGGGACAGGCGGTCCGTGATGAGGCCCGTGGAACCCCTGGAAATGACGACGTTGTCCTCATAGGCCTCGAAGGCTTCGCCGATCTTCCTGATCTTTTCGTTGAGCTCCCCGTGAAGCTGGAAACGGAACTTCGGCGTCGCTGCCCACCTGCCCGGCTCCTTAACGAGCATGGCCGCGTTCCCTGCCGTCTTTGCCTTCTGACCGGCGGTCTTACGGCCCTTGTCGTACCCGGCCGGGACGGCCTGCACGATAACGGGTATCCTGTATTCCTCGGAAAGCCCGAACCCATAAGTCACGGCCCTCTCCAGTTCCTCTTCCTTTTCGGTGACGATGAGAGGCAGTTTCGAGAACGGGCCGAGAGGGGTAACCTCCTCGTCGTTCTCCTGAACGGCCACGATGACAAAGGACCCGGCCACCCCCGTGTAGGCGGAGCTCATGACGGGGTCGAGGGCCTCGTAGAGGCCTTCCGTGGAGAGGATACAGGCCGTTCTCTTCCGCACATAGGCACCTGCCAGAGCAAGCTCGAAGGCTATCTTCTCGTTCGTCGAAACCTCGCAGTGCAGCGTGGCCGACACCTTGCGCGCCGTCGCCGCCGTGCCCCTGTTGGTCACGTACAGCTCCTGCACGGCGTTCTCCATCAACAGCCTGATCACATTTTCATGCATCGTCCTGAAAGCTCCTTTACGCCATTCTTCTCAGCACGTCGATCCCTTTGAGGAGGTTCTCCTCGGTGGCTGCGAAAGAGATGCGCACGTGGGTATCCTTTGCCGAAAAAACACTGCCCGGTATGATGAAGAGGTTGTTCTCCAATGCCCTCTCCACGAATGCCATCGCGTTGCCGCCGGGAACCTCGGGAAAGATGAAGAAAGCACCCTTCGGCTTAACCACATTGTACTTGTCCTTGAGCCCGTTGTAAATGAGGTCCCGTTTCTTCCGGTACCCGGCGATCATGTCGTCCATATCGTGATCGAGGGCGACGAGGGCCGCTTTTTGGGCGAAAGATGTCACACTAGAGAAGGCGTACTGCTGCATGGTTATCATGCACTGGATTATCTCGGTCGGCCCTGCCACGTATCCCAGGCGCCAGCCGGTCATCCCCCAGGTCTTCGAAAAACCCCCGAAGGTGAGCGTCTTTTCATACATCCTGCCCAAGTAGGGCTTCTCTCCCTCGCCCTCATCAAAGACGAAGCGGTCGTAGATATCGTCGGAGAAGACAAGGATGTCCCTCTCGCGCGCCACCCTCGCCACCATCTCCAGCTCTTCCCGGGAATTGACCATGCCCGTCGGGTTGTTGGGGCTGTTGATGAGAATGACCCTCGTCCTGTCCGTTATCGCCCGGCGCAGTTCCTCCTCCCTGATCGTGAAGTCGGGATAGGTATCGAAGAAGACGGGCCGGCCTCCCAGCAGGAGGACCTGGTATTCGTAGAGAACGAAATAGGGATCGGGGATAATGACCTCGTCGCCGGGGTTGAGCGTCGTCATGAGGGCGAGTAGAAGACCTCCCGTCACCCCCGCGGTGATGATGGCGTCCTCGCAGACAATCCCCTTTCCCCTGAGATGGCCGAGGACCTTTTCCCGGAGCTCCGGAATACCTCCCGAGGGTGTGTACTTGTTGAAACCCTTCTGTATCCACTTTATCCCTTCATCCTTCACCGCGTCGGGGATGTCGAAGTCAGGTTCCCCGATGGAGAGGTTGATGGGGTTCTTCACTTTTTGCGCCAGGTCGAAGATCTTTCGCACCCCCGATGGCCGCATCTGCATGACCCTGTCGGAAAGCAGCATCTATTCCTCCTTGCAAGCTGAACGAGCGGACTCCAGTATCCTGTCGAGCCTCGATCTCGGCAGTGCGTTGAAGGCCAATCGCAATTCTTTGTCAGTAAACTTTGCCCTAAGAAGAGCGGCCACGTCAACCCTTTCTTTCCAGCACCCGAAGGCGTTGGCGCAGGGCAGACCGCTCTGGACCTGGAGACAATAATCGAACCCGATGATCATCCCCAGTTGACCACAATATATCTCCATAGAAACCTCCGGTTCAGAAGACGTTTCAAGTTCCATGTTCCAGGTTTCAGGTTAGAAAAAGAAAGGAAAGACTGTCGAGCCTGAAACTTGAAACCTGAAACCTTGAACTTTCTTCATCTCGGCTTTGGATACTTCTCCAGGCTGCGGAGGAGCTCCGTTATCTCGCTGTCGGGCATTGCGTAATCCTGGAGCT
>MVQP01000081.1 GCA_002067235.1 Syntrophorhabdus sp. PtaB.Bin047 | reverse complement strand
ATCAACAGTCTTGGAAGGATCGGAAAGCTGACGCTGTGGCATCACGTCGCCCGCAAGTACTTCCAGGAGATCGTCGTCAACCTCGGTCGTGACGTGGGCAACGGCATTCCCGCTATCGCCCAGATCATCGAGAAGGACGCGACGTACGGAAGCATACATCGCTTTCTCTACGGCATCAAATCCAAAAGGATCATCGAGATCGTCGACGAGAAAAAGGGAAAGCTCCTCATCGACGGCATCCCCGTCACCATCCTGAGAGAGAACCGCAACCCCGCGGAGATCGGATGGCGCGACCACGCAGTCGACCTCGTCGTCGAGTGCACGGGCAAATTCCAGGATCCCACCATTGCCGCTGATGACAAGGGCGGGTCCATACGAGGACACCTGGCGAGCGGAGCCAAGGCAGTCATCAACTCTTCGGCCTTCAAGATCAAGAATAAGGCCCTGTCCACCCCCGATGATTGTGTGACACTCATCTACGGGATCAACCACACCGCCTTCGATTTCAAGAAGCACAAGGTGCTCTCCGCGGCGTCCTGCACCACGACGGGCCTCGCGCACATGATAAAACCGCTTCTCAACAACGCGGCCACGAGCAAGATCCTCACCGCGTCCATGTCCACGGTGCACGCGGTGACGAACTCTCAGAGCATCCTCGACAAGACCCCGAAGGCCGGGGAAAAGGACATGAGGAAGGGCCGCAGCACCCTGAACAATATAATCCTCACCTCCACGAACGCCGCCGCGGCGCTCATCCAGGTCATACCGGAAGTGAAGGACATAGGCTTCATGGCCGATTCGATCCGGGTCCCAACGAACACGGAATCTCTGATCGTCCTCAACTGCACCTTCCAGACCCGCGCGGGCGCCGACGGCAAGAAAGAGCCCGTGACCACCAAGATGCTCAACGAGATCTACCAGAAGGCCGCGGACAACGACCCGGAACATCTCGTCATCTTCACCATGGAGCAGAACGTCTCCACGGACCTCATCGGCACGGATGCGGCGATCGTCATCGAGGGCCAGTTCAACCACACGAGGACAGCCTTCATCGACGTCGACGTCGCCGGCATCCCCAACGTGCCGGAAGAGCTTCTCAAGGCCGCACCCAAGGGGAACATACGGGTACCCGTCGTCCATGCAAAGATCTTTGGATGGTACGACAACGAGTACGGCAGCTACACGAACAGAATGGGCGACCTCGCCGTATACGTGCACAAAAGCATGGCCTGATCTTTTGTCCTCCGACAAAAGATCAGGGTCATAGGTCATAGGTGATAGGTCATAGCAAGTGCAGGAAGAATGAGCGAAGGCTTGTCAAAACCGTGACCGAGACCCATGGCCTATTACCTATCACCCATTACCTGTGACCCGGGCGTTGGCCCGGGTCACAGCGTTATCTTGTACGACTCTTCCTTTTCTATCTCGTGTTTGCCCAGGTAGACGGCGCCGGTCCAGCCGTCTATGCTGATGTAGTCCCCGCCCCTGATGGTGTTGCCATCGCAGGTGCTGTAGGCTTCCGTTTCGTAGACATGGAGCTTCGAAAAACCGACAACGCCCACCTTGTTGAGCTGTGGGATGGTGACGGCAGCGTGGGAGGTACCGCCTCCGCGGGCCGTGAGTATGCCTTCGACCTTGAGGATGATGCCCACGTCATCGGGCACGGTATCGGGCCTGATGAGGATGAGAGGCTCCTTCACATTCTCACGCCGGTAGCGCTCTATCTCTTCCTCGGAATAGACGACGCGGCCGGCCAGCGCCCCTCCGCTCACCCCGATCCCTATCCCGAGCTGCGACCTCTCAAGCTCCGGGCTGTCCTTGAATGAGACGACCTTGCCTGCTCCCCGCTGGACCATGTCCCGTGTCTGGAGGATGTAAAGGCCCCTCGGGCTTGCCGTCTCGAAGGTGAACTCGATCTCCTGATGGTTGAAGCGCTTTTCATAGACAAGGAACTCGGCGATGCGCACCAGTTCTCCGTATATCTCGGGAAAACGCTTCTCCAGGGATATCAGTGACTGCCTCTTCTCGGAGACCCTTTGCTTCTCCGATATGGGATATGTCTCGACAAGGCCGGAAACGATATCGTCTCCCTGGACGCCGAATATGAAATCGCCATAGAGGACCACGTTCTGCGAAGATCCCCGGGGGTCGCGGGTGAAGATGACGCCGGAACCGGAGTTCTCGTTGAGGTTCCCGAAGACCATCGTCTGGACGATGACGGCCGTACCCCACTCGTCGGACACGTGCATCTGGTGGCGGTAGATGCGTGCCTGCTGCGAGTACCAGGAGCCGAAGACGAGCATGATCGCCTCCTGGAGCTGCTTGTGAGGGTCGTTGCTGATGACGATGCCCCTGTCCTCCATCGCCTTCTTGTAGGAAAGGGCAAGCTGTCTCATCTGGTCGGGCTCGAACTGTATTTTCTTGGAGACGCCGTACTTCAGCTTGTAGCCGTTCATGATCTCGTCGAAGATGTTCCTCTCGAGACCCTGAAACATTCCCCACGTCTGGAGGAACCGCCGGTAGGAGTCCCAGGCGGCCCAGCGGTATTCCCTGAACCTGCTGAGGCCCTCGGCGATTGTCTCGTTGAGCCCCACATTGAGAAAAGAGTGCATCATGCCGGGCAGGGAGATCGTGGCACCGCTGCGGACGGACAGAAGGAGGGGGTTACGCGGATTGCCGAACTTCTTCCCCGTCACGCGTTCCAGCGCCTGTATCTCGTTGTAGATGCGGGCGCTCAAGTCCTTGAAGATGTACTTGTATCCGATGACCGCCTCATATCCCCGGAACACCTCCGTCGTGATGATGAAACCGGGCGGTACCGGGAAACCGAGGGACGCCATTTGCTTCAGGAAATACCCCTTGTTCCCGATGAGGACCTGGTTATCGATATCCTTCTTCTTCTGATAAATGGGAGAGATGGTCAGCTCCGGGATGTAGGCCATGACGAGGTTGAGGATCTGCTTGTTGTCCTTGAACTTCTCCAGTTCCTGCCCGAGGGCCCTGATAATGGAGTTTATGAAATTGTCGAAGACCTGGAGCCCGAACGCCGATGCTATGAGAGACCGGATGAAGTTCTCCGAGTTGCGGTAGATGACCTCCTGCCTCGACTGCCCCGTCCCGTCCCCATCGTCCTTCAAGGCCATGATCTGACCGACAATGATGGGGAGGTTCATCGCGTGCGCGTTGATGTAATAATCCCTTATGATGTCCTGTATCTGCTTCGAGATGAACTGGAATATATCGATGTACTGGTCTATCGAGAACTGCCGGATCTGGAGGGCGGCGGTGATGTATCTCATCTTCGATACAAGGCCTTCGGTCGCTATGCCGTCCACGTCCAGGGCCTTCACGTAGAGCCAGAGGTACTCGTGGATCCTCATCAGGGTGCTCTTCGTGATGAACTTCAGATTGAGGGACTGGATGAGCTTGTCGAAGAGCATCGTCGCGAGGCTCTCAAGGCGAAAGGTGAGCCCCATGGCTTCGAACTTCTCTTCGCGGTACGTCCCGTACATGGACGGTATACCGGCCGCGATATGTCTCTTGTGGTATATGTTCTCGAAATAGTCCGTCTTCACGGGGGAAAGAATCTTTGCCTTGAGCCCCGCCAGCATGTCCAGCGTAACGTTGAGCGCCGCGTAGTGGTTCTTCCTCTTCAGCGCCCTTTTCAGTGACCGGATCCTGGGGATCTCGACGATGCAGGATATCTCGAGGTCTCTGAGCAGGTCGATGTGCTGATGGTTGTATTTCTTGTATATGAGCTGGTAGTACCGGAGCATGAGCCGCGCCCTCTCGCGCTCCCTGTCGCTGATCCTGCGTATCCCCTTGACCTCTTTGACGATCCTCGCCGTGTCCCATTCAAGGAAGTTCCTGGGGTCTTCCTTTGCCCGGACGAGCAGGTTCTTGAAGGCGATGTGGAGATCGTCGAAGAACTCCCCTTCGCTCTCGACCTGGTCGAACACCTCCTCGGGAAGATGGGGCTTGATGTAGGACTTGTCGCCCGTTGCCCAGTACCGAAAGATGTCCTCGGTAAAGGGGACAAGGAGGCTGTTGCTCTCCACGTGGGACTGCTTCCTGAGAAAAAATATGAGCTTGTCGTTGCGCGCCGACAGCTCATCGACGTTCGTCGAGGTTTCCCTCAGCTCGCCCTCAGCGCCTATCTCGGTAAAGAAGATGGGAAAGAGTCTGAGAAGCTGTTTTACGAGATTGTAAGAAGGGGTGATATCGGAGTTCAGGAATGCCGATATCTCCTTCTGGAAGAGGTCCGTGTCCTTGACGAAGACACCCTGCAGCTTGAGGTTGACGACGAGAGCGGAGAGGAGTCTCTTCGTCCACCGCGGTCGGAATCCGATTATCCTCAGCCACGACCGGATATTCTCGATATGCGACGGGTTTGCCTTGATCTGCCATTCCGACGTCGAACCGCTGATATCGGGGTACTGGAACCCGAACCCGATGAGTTCCTCGATGAAGGCATCCACAAGGGGATGGTTGTTCTGGTCGAACACACCCCGGGCGAGGGTCGTGATGCAGTCGATTATCTTCGACTGGAACTGGCTGCGCCCGATGGTCCGCTTCATGGAGGAGAAGACCTTCTTCACGAATTCCTGCAGGTCCTCGTCGTGCGTCTGCTGAAAGACCTTTCCCAGGCACCGGTTTATCTCTATAAGGCCCGACGCGTGGATATCGATGAGGCCCGCGACGTTCAGGACGTGAAAGAGAAAGTCGAGCTTCACGAGAAAGCTTCTGCCCGAGAACACCTCCGACCGCTCCAGGTCATCCGCAACAAGGAGATACCCGTTCACTATCTGGAAATAATCAGGCATCTCGAGATAATCCCAGACACCGTCATTCCCGGCGGCGACCACCCCATGGAGTTCATCGACACGGGCGAGAAGTTCTTTCATGTGCCCGTGGCCTAGAGGAGAAACAAGTCTTTCAAATTCAGCAAGTGCTTTTCCGTCCTCTCCGTCCGAGGCGTACCACTCCGTCGGGTCAGGCTGCGTCGTCCAGAAGTCGTAGGTCTCCCGGAACATTATATAAAGGAGGTCTCTGAGAACAGGGAGATCCACGGAGCACCGGTGCTCCCGGAGAAGCTCCAGCGTCGCCTTCAGATATGTCGAGGACTTCCTCAGAAAAGGATGCTCCCCCCGGCGGGCAAACTCGAGGAGCAAAGAGAAGATGGAGGAGACAAGGACGAGGTTCCTTTCAAGGTTCCCGCCGCTCTTCCCGACGACGGTGTTGATGAACTCGAAGAGATATCTGACCGCGCTGTCCTCAACACGCTCGTCCCGGGCCGACGAGATGGTACCCATGTATATGTCGGAAAGAAGGGTAAGCGCCGTAAGGCCGTCGTCATGACGGTTGAAGTCGTAAAAGTCTCCGATGGAAAGCCCCTTCAGCTGTGTCAGGACGTATTCCCAGTTGACGAAAGGGTGGTTCAGTTCGACAAGCAGGTCTTCAAGACGCCGCAGGATACCATAATGCCCTTCCATGATGCCCATCAGGACACGGTACTTCTCGGGTATCTCGACGGTCGCCCTCGTCCGCTCAAGATTGATCTCCAATGCTGTGGATTTAAACCCAGTGTCTGTGTTTTCCATGAGAGATAGATTAAAGGAAAAAAGGGAAAGAGTAAAGAGGGAGAGAAAAAGGGGTCAGGGGGAAGGCAGCGCTGGTGGGCACAGGTGCGGGAATGGATAGGACCTATAGGATGAATAGGACCAATGGGACGTATAGGACTTATAGGACGCTCAGGACTAATAGGACACGTTGGAGGTGGTTGTCCGGCTCACAGCAGGGAATCGGTCCGCCCTATAGGTCCTAAGTGTCCTATGGGTCTTATTGGTCCTATAGGTCCTATTTCTCCTATCGGTCCTATCAGAGCCCCCGCTCCCCCTACCCCCACACACGCTACCTCTTGCCTACCACCTCGATCACCGTCACCTCAGGCGGGGTAAGGAAGCGTATCGGGGGACCCCATGTCCCGGTCCCCCTGTTGACATACAGAAGGGAACCGTTCTTCAGCGGGTAGAGGCCGGCGATCCTGGGAAAGGATATCTGCGTGATGTATTTGAACGGATACACCTGCCCGCCATGCGTGTGCCCCGACAACTGGATGTCGAAGAGCCCCAGGGATGAGGCTGCCACCAGAGGGCGGTGTTTCAGAAAGATGGTAAAGAGGTGGCGGGGCAATTCCCCGAGCAGGGTCCCCTCCTCCGGCGAGTTGCGGCCCGTCGACCTGTGCCCGATATCGTCGACGCCTGCCACGTTCATGACGCCGTCGACGGTGATACCTTCATTGCGGAGCATCCTGAAACCCGCCTTCCTGGTGAAATCCTCCGCAACCCCGACACCCGCGTAGAACTCGTGGTTTCCCATGATCGCGTATTTCCCGTACCGGGGCTTGATGTCCCTGAGCATGTCGGAAAGACCGTTGATATTGTTGATCTGTCCGTCCACGAGATCGCCCGTCGAGACAACCATGTCGGGGCGGGCTTCCTTGATGGCCGCAACTACCCTCTTCAACACCCTCTCCCTGTTGACAAGCCCGAGATGGATATCCGAGACCTGGATTATCGTCACCTTTGCGATGTCGGCGGGGAGCTTCGACGTTTCTATGCGCACCCTCTCCGTACGGATCGTCAGGGCCTCATGGTAGCCGTACACCACTGTCAAGACCGACAGCGCGACGGGTATGAAAAAGAGCACGAGATTCGAGCGCATCGTCACCGGCAGCCCCACCTTGAAGAGTGACGCCGCGATGATAACGCATAACCTGCCGATATCGAGCACGAGGGATGTGGCAAAGAAGATGAAAATGGCGCTCATCCAGATGTAACCGGCATAGGCGAAGATACGCGCGATGGATTCCTGCCCGCCCTGTTCGAGGGCGCGGACAAAGAGCGGCATGAAGACACAGAAGAGGAGAATGAAAGCAATGATGCAACCCGTGAGCGGGCGGAAACGAAAGGCATACCACGCCTTTATGAAGACGTACGCGTGAAGCGCCGTATAAAGTGTGAAGAAGGTGATGAAAAACAGGCTCATTCCGTATCCTTCCCGTCTGTCGCCTCACTGTCCCCGACAGGTCGCGCCTCATAACACAAGAACGACGGACCACTCCGGTAGAGGGGCAAGGCTAAATGGTACCCTCCACCTGGAGAATAAAGGTCTTTATGCCCCCTTTCGGATGGGACCCCTTCAGGTCCCGAAGGAACCCCGCAACAGCGGGAAGTTCCTCGTCGTTCACGACAACAGCGATGACGTTGTTCTTGCCGGGCCAGATGTTCGTGGCCAGCTTGGGCCCCGTCCCCGGCCCTTCCCCCAGCGCTTCCTTCCACTTGGTGTATCCGGAAACACCGGCCTTCTTCAACATCGCGACAAGCTCTTCATCGACGACGTCGTTGTAAACGATGATGAGCATCTTCATTTTCGACCGTCCTTCCCAGGGAAATATTTCTCTTTCATCTCATCGAAAAGATCATACGCCACGGGAATAACGACGAGCGTGAGAAGCAGCGAGGTGATCAGTCCTCCGATGGTGGCAAGAGCCATGGGAGACCGCGTTTCCGCACCTTCGCCAATCCCGAGGGCTATGGGCATCATGCCCATGATCATGGCGAAGGTGGTCATGAGAATGGGGCGGAGCCTGACGGGCCCTGCCTCAAGGAGGGCGTCCCTGCGGGCGGCGCCGCGCTCCCTGAGGATATTCGTGTAGTCCACGAGCAGGATGGCATTCTTCTTGACGAGGCCCATGAGGAGGATGAGCCCTATGATGCTGAAGATATTGAGGGTCTTGCCCGTCACGAATAGGGCCCCAAAAGCACCGATAAGGGAGAAGGGCATCGACAGAAGGACCGTAAAGGGATGCACGAAGCTCTCGAACTGTGCGGCGAGGACCATGTACGCCATGACCACGCCCAGGATGGCCGCGAACAGGAGATATCTGAAGGATTCCTTCATGGTGTCGGCCTGTCCCTTGTAGCTGCCCGAATACCCGGCGGTGAGGATCCTCGCTGATATGTCGTCAAGTTCCGATCTGGCCTGCCCCAGGGGCTTTTTCTCGAGGTTTGCGAAAAGGGTTACCGCCCGCTGCCTGTCGACGCGGTTGATGACGCTGGGACCGCCACCTTCCTTCAGGGTCACGATGTTGGAAAGCATGACCAGTTTGCCCTCCTTCGACCTGACGTATATCTCGCCGATGTCTTCAGGATCGCTCCTGTTCTCGGGGTTGAGCCTTACCCGCACATCGTAGCGCCTGCCCCTGGCTTCGTCCTTGAACTTGGTGATCTCCACTTCGCCGCTGAGAAGGAAATTGGCGGTCTCCGCAACGGTCGCAACATCGATCCCCAGGTCGGCAGCCTTGTCACGGTCGATGAAAACGCGGACCTCGGGCTTGCCCTTCTCGAGGGACGTGTCGAGGTCGACGATCCCCGGCAGTCTGCCGAACCGGTCCCGGATCTCCCGTGTGTACGCCTCCAGTTTGTCCAGCTCCAGGCCGCGGATGCTGTACATGATGGCGACCTGCCTCTGTCCGCCCCCGATCATGGATATGTCCTCCACAGAGGCCTTGAGCCCCGGCACCTTTCTCAGGGCCCTGCGCATCTCGGCCTTGATCTCGTCCTGGGTCTTCCGGCGCTGAGATTTCGGGACCAGGTTGACGGACAGGTTCGCCTTGTTCGTTTCCTTCGTTCGTCCCCCGCCCTGCGTGTAAAGGACGCTCCGGACCTCGGGGAACTTCTTTACGATCTCCTCGGCCCTGCGGTTCATATGGTCCACTTCATCAACGGAATAATCGATGGGCGTCTGGAGCCTGATGACGAAACGGCTCTGGTCCTCCGACGGCACGAACTCCTTCCCTATGAAGAACATGAGGCAAAGGCCGAGCACGAACGTTCCCCCGGCGAAGACAAGCACCTTCGCCCGATGGTAAAGGGCCCATGTCAGCACCCCGCGGTATCTGCCTTCCATCCTCTCGTAACCCCCTTCGAGGATGTCCGAGAGCCTTTGCAGACGATGCGACACCCGGCAGCGCTGTCCGATCCTCAGGATACACCCGGGCAGCCGGACGGACCCCCCGACACTGTCCCTGCCCTTCAGGTACAGGGACGACAACATGGGTGTCAGCGTGAAGGAAACGAACCATGAAACCATCACGGCAAAGACCACGGTCATACCGAACTGGAAGAAGAAGCGTCCTATGATGCCTTTCATGAAGGCCACGGGGATGAAGATGACAATGATGGCGAGCGTCGTCGCCGAAACGGCAAGGCCGATCTCGGAGGTGGCAAAGAAGGCGGCTTCCCTGGGCGTCATCCCGTCTTCGATATGGCGCTGAATGTTCTCGATCACGATGATGGCGTCGTCTATCAAAATACCGATGGAAAGGGACAGGGCCAGCATGGACATGTTGTTGAAGGTGAAGCCGAAGGCGTTCATGATCGCGAAAGTCGAAATGACGGACGCCGGGATCGCCAGCGCGCTTATGACCGTCGTCCTGAAGTTCCTCAGGAAAAGCAGAACGGCCAGAATGGCGAAGAAACCGCCGTAGATCAGGTGATGCTGGACGTCGTTGATGGACCGTTTTATGAAGTTCGATTGGTCGAAGGCGATGCCCAGGCTCATCCCGTTGGGCAGGAGCCGCGATACCTCTTCGAGTTCCTTCTTTATCCTCTCTATGACCTCGACCGTGTTCGTTCCCGACTGCTTCTGGATACCGACGGCGACGCTGGGGGCACCGTTATACCGGGAGATGGTCCGCTTCTCCTCCATGCCGTCCTCGGCGCGGCCGATGTCCCTCAAACGCACGGGCGTCCCCCTGTAATACCCCACCACCATCTCATTGAACTGCTGGATTGTCGGGAACTCGCCCTTGACTTTGATGCTGTATTCCTTGGTCGCGCTCTCTATCCTTCCCCCCGGCAGCTCCACATTCTCCCTCTGAAGGCATTTCATGACGTCATGGGCCGTCACTCCATAGGCCCTCAGCCTGTCGTTGTCGAGCCATATCCGGGCCTGACGGAGTCTCAATCCATACAGACGGATCGCACCGACCCCGTTTATCCGCTGGAGCTGTTCCTTGAGAACCTCGTCCGCGTAGGTGGAAAGATCACGGATCGACCTCTGGCCGTGCAGGGCAAGCCACAGGACAGGTGTCGCGTCCGGGTCGACCTTCTCCACAATGGGTTCATCGATGTCGTTGGGCAGCTTGGACCGTATCACGGATATCTTTTCCCTGACATCCTGCACGGCAAGGTCGATGTCTTTTTCCAGCACGAATTCGACGGTGATGTTCGATGCGCCTTCCGTGCTCGATGAGGTGATCGTCTTGATACCGCTGATGGTGTTGACGGACTCCTCGATCTTGTCCGTCACGTCTATGTCCATGATCTCAGGACTCGCTCCCTTGAGCTCCGTCCTGATGTTGATCATCGGCAGATCGACCTTGGGAAAAAGATCGACACCGATGCTCGGATAGCTCACAATGCCGAGAACGACAAGCGCCATGACAAGCATGGTGGCGAACACGGGTCTCTTGATGGATGTATCGGAAAGCCACATAGGTCAGCGGGTGAGCACCCCGATACAGACTATCACGGGCATCATCATTTCCCTTCCCCGTTATCTTTTGCGCCCGGTTTGCCTCTCTCGCGGCCCGGGGACTTCTCGACGGAGACCTTCGCTCCCTCCGAAAGGTTCTGCTGTCCGGCAACGACCACCATCTCCCCCGCCTTCAACCCCGAGGAGATCTCCATGAATTCGCCGTATTTGTTACCGAGCTTCACGGGCCGCTCACGGGCGGTGTCGCCTTCAACGACATAGAGACGTATCTTATCGCCCTCGTACAACAGAGAGGTGACGGGGACAAGGACCATGTCCTGCTCCTGTCCGGTATAAAGACGCACCTTCGCAAAAAGCCCGGGCTTGAGCTCATCCTGCCCGTTCGGGATAAGGGCCTCCATCGTAAGACTGCGTGTCTTCTCCTCGATGCTCGGAAAGACTATGGACACCTTTCCTACGAACTCCCGCCCGGCAAAGGCATCAACCCTGACGTGAACCTCCTGGCCAACCTTCATCTTGCCGATATCACGCTCGGGAACGGAAAACCGGAGTTTCAGAGGATCGGGCTGAATGAGAATAAGCATCTGGGTACCGTTCTTGACGAAATCACCCACAGACACCTTCTTCTCCTTGACGCGGCACGCCGTCGGCGCGTGGAGCCTCGTCTTGGCCAGTTTCTGATTGGCTATGACAAGGGCCGCCCTGGCCCGGTCGACCTCTGACTCGGCAAGGGTCAACCGTGTGAACACATCATCGTACTGCTGCCTGGTGACGAGCTGTTCCTTGTAGAGTGCGTCCTTCCTCGAGAATTCCATCTTCGTGTTCGCCAGCGACGCCTCCGTCTGCCTGAGGGCCGCCTTTGCCCGTATCACCTCGTGGACATACTCGGTATCGTCCAGCGTCGCGAGGAGCATCCCTTTCTTGACGACGGTGCCCTCGTCCACCTTCACGCTCCGGACTATACCGTCGATCTCGGCGCCCATGATGATCTCTTCGTTGGGGTTCAGGGTTCCCGTGGATTCTATGTAGGGACGCAGTTTGCGGCTCTCCGCGGCCTGCATGACGACGTTAACGGCCTTTTCCTCGACATTCTTCTTCCTGCAGCCCGGTGACGGCAGGATGAGGGCTGGAAGCAGGAGCAGAAAGAGGCCTGCGCTTCCGATTGTCCTTCTTTTCATTTCGCTATATTCTCCTTCACGACCCCGGGGGGACCGGCCGTCTTCGCATTCAACGACGCGAGCAATGTCCCGGTGGACCGTTTCAGACGGACAACCGCCTGCTGGTACTGGTACAGTGCGTCGATGAGCTGGCGCTCCGCCGTCACGAGGAGCGTGTTCGCGTCCATGACATCCACGCTCTGGGCAAGCCCGAAGTCGAACTGCTTTGAAACCGCCTTGTAGTTGTCTTCGGCAAACACCCATTGATCCTCGAGAGACCTCAGGATACCCTTCTGGGTAACGAAATCGAGGTAAGAGCTCTCAACCTCGATGGTGACGGTCTTCCTCAAGTCCTCGTACGCATAATCAGTCTGCCGTTTCTTTGACTCCGCCTCCATGACCTCGGCCGCCCTGAGACCTCCCTCAAAGAAAGGGAAGACAACCTTCACGCCTCCGTAAAGGTTGTCCCTGATGAGACCGCTCGTTTCGGGGGTCTCCTTCCTCTGCGCGAAAATCCCCTCAACGGCGAGGGTCGGCCAGTAGGAACCCCGGGCGATGGCGACCTGGGAAGAGGCGATGTCCTTCTGGATACCTGATGACTTCACCTCAGCCCGTTCCACGTGGGCCACCCGCCTCAAGCACTCGAGTTCGAGCCCCGGGCAATTCCCGATGACAGGGTCGGTGTTGCCTTCGCTTATGTCCCTGAGGCCCGCGGTGCCACCCTTGTGCGTATCAACGATCTCGAATTCGTCCTCGAGACCGACGATCCTTTTCAGGACGGCCTTCGTAAATTTCAGAAGGTTCTGCGCCTTGACGAGATCAGAGCGTGCTCCCGACAGTTCCGCCTCCGCTCGCAAGACCGCCGTCTTCGTGACCTCCCCTATCCTGAGCCTGACCGACGCCGCATCCCTGTGCTTCGTCAGGCGCTCCACGTTCTGCCTCTGTATTTCCACGAGCCGCGACGCTTTGAGCACGTCATAATAGGCGTTCGTCACGGAGAGTATATATTGCTCTTTCACGGCGAAGAGGTCGAGGTCGGTCTTCTTTATATTGTCCCTCGCCGCCCTGTACGCCGTGATCTCCTTACCCGACATGGACACGGAATGGTCGAGGCGCAGGCTCCATCCGGAAGCCTCATCGGGCTGGGTGAGGCTCCCCGTGTCGGAGACCTTCTGCTCTTTGTACCCCGTATAGTTGCCGAGGCCGGATACCTTCGGCAACAGGGCTGACCTGGCTTTGTCCTTCCCCGTTCTGGCTATGGCAAGGTCCTCTTCGGATATCTTGATCCTCTCGGAGCGTTCGAGCGCGATCGCATAGAGATCGTCGAGGGTATAGGACCCGCAATGTCCCGTCGGCACGAACCACAGGAAGGCGAAGGCCATGAATATCGCGATCGATGTCCTCACCGGGAAAGTTCCACTCCTTTTCCAGGGTCCCGGCGTCTGACAAGACCATTGAGAAGAATGTCCGTGCACGCGTCGGCGGTGAAAAGATTGTCAGGATCGATGACGATGGAAACAACATAGCCCCTGAGAACGCTCAGGACTATCTTCGTCGCCTCGCTCTCCTCAATGTCGGCAAACATTCCATCCTCCACGCCCCGCCTGATGATCCCGTTTAAAAACCTTCGGAGTTCAACGAAGAACTTCTGCTTCCATTCCACACCGAAGGCAAATCCCTTGTCTTTGTTGAAGGTGTAGATGAACTCGCGATGGACCCTGGCCATTTCCATGTATGTTCTGATGTAGGTGCGTATCTGTTCAGCGGGATCGGAGATCTCCCGGGTCCTTTCCGAGATGGTATCCCGGAACTCTCTGAAAAGACCCTTGAAAACGGTCGAACAGAGCTCCTCCTTGCTCCTGTAATAAAGGTAAAGCGCCCCCACGCTGATACCGGCCTCCGCCGCGATCATTCTCATGCTGGCTCCGTCATAGCCCGACCGTGAGAAGACCCGGAGTGCCGCTTCATTAATGATACCGCGAGTTTCTTCGGATGAACGCCTGTTCATGTGAACCCGCGTTCAGTCTACAGAACCCGGGAAATACTGTCAAGAACAAAGACCGTTCCAGCAACTGTGTTGAATGTCAATTGATTTCTTTTTCATGAACGGGCCTCCGCCCATGTTGCTTTGTTCTTCATCA
>MVQP01000080.1 GCA_002067235.1 Syntrophorhabdus sp. PtaB.Bin047 | reverse complement strand
ACGCCGGTAACCTTACTTTCATTCTTCTTATCATGGACTGCCTGTGATATTCCATTGGGAGTAACATACAAGGTTTCAGGTTCCAGGTTCCAGGTTGTCCGTCCCGGCGTGCTCCCGTTTCCCACCTGAAACTTGAGACATGAAACTTGAGACCGTCCTCTATCCTCCAAAATCCGGGTTGATGAATTCTACCGTATCGCCCTCCGACAGGAAAGTCTTTCCGTAGTTGGCGGGGAAAACGAACCGTCTGTTCACTTCGACGATGAGTCCTCCGTCCTTCTCATCCGTCCTCACGACCAGGTCCGATATGGTAGTTCTCTCCGGTACTCTCTCGCGCACGCCGTTGAAGATAATGTCCATGTTCCTTGCGTTCAGACTCAGGTGGTGGCGATATCGCAGACGTTAAGTTCGAGCATCTTCACGCTCGCCAGAATGCGCTTGGCGTTCCTCTTCACGGCTTCCACGTCTCCCGCCGAGTCGATAAGGTCCTGCACCATCTCCCTGAGAGCCTCCACCTTCCTGTCCATCTCTGCTATCTTCGCATCATCCATCATAGTCATCTCCTGAAAAAGATGGTTTCATGTTCCAGGTTCCAGGTCTCAGGCTGAAGATCGAAAGGAGGGTTTTCCCTGTCTCCGGGCTGCTCCCCTGTAAAGAGTCATCGACATCGCCGGACAGCCTGTAGGTCGCCGTGGCTCCGCCAAGCTTTGTCCCCGTCATTCCGGCGAAGGCCGGAATCCAGGAGACACTGCAAACAACCGACCACGTGACACGGGAAGGCTGTACAATACCTCTCATCCCACCCTCTTCGGATATGATCCCCCGTTCGCTTCCTGGCGGGACGGGTCCTCTCCTGGATTCCGGCCTTCGCCGGAATGACGGGAGGTGAAGGTGAAAACCCGAATGACGGCCTCTGCAATATCCGGCAAGATTGGAATCTTTGTGCACACAATAGGATCCGCCATCTATCCTGTCCCACAAACCCTTGGCCATTCCGTCTTCCTCCGACACCTGAAACCTCTTCTTGCGACTCTCCCTGAAACCTGAAACGGTCTTCTAGTGTTTCCTGAGGTCCTTGAACCTTTTTGCCTTCACCTCGTACCTCGGCACCACGCCGAAGGGATGAACGGTGATCTTGAAACCCAGGTTGACACGGACGCGCAACTGGTCTTTCAGGCGGCCGAGGACTTCCTCCTGCCTCGCCTCCATCCCCGGCATCATCTCTATCTCGAGGAGGATATCGTCGATGTCGCCCCTCTTGGTGACCGTCACCTGGTAATCATTGCCGATCTCGGGGATGCTCCTCACCACTTCCTCGATGGCCGTCGGGGCCAGGAGCACGCCTTTCACCTTCGTGATGTCGTCGACCCTGCCGACCACCCCCCCGTCGATCATCCTGAAGGTCCGGCCGCACTCACAGGGGCGGTCGGACCACCGGATGACGTCCTTGGAATCGAAACGTATGCAAGGCTTTGCGACCCTGTCAAAGGCGGTGATGACCATCTTGCCATTCTTCCCCGGGGTCTCCATGATCTCGCCCGTCTCGACGTCCTCGATCTCGACGAGAAAGAAGGCGTCGTTAACATGAAGCCCCCCCGGCTGTGCGAGACATTCGTAGCTCCACGCCCCGATCTCCGTGGCTCCTACGTGGTCATAGACCTTCGCGTTCCAGGCCTCCTCGATACGTTTCTTGGTTGCCGGGATGCTGGCACCGGGTTCACCGGCGCAGGTTATCCTCTGTATATTGAGATCCTTTGTGGGATCGATACCCATTTTCCGCGCCGTATCGGCCATACCCAGAACGTAGGTCGGCGTCGCCATGAACGCCGTGCACTTGAGTTCCTGCATCTTGAGGATCCGGGCCTCGGTGTCGAGGACACCGCCCGGCACCACCTCGCAGCCTATCTTCTCCAACGCGTAGTGTCCGGCCCAGAAGGCGACGAAGATGTTGTAACCGAAAGGCAGAAAGACCCTGTCCGACGTCCTGTATCCCTGGGAATAGAGTATGTATGACCAGCATTCAGACCACCACTCCCAGTCCTGCCAGGTGTCGGCCTGGTAGACGGGAGTGCCCGTCGTGCCGCTCGTCTGCCTGAACTCCGTCACTTCGTCCAGGGGAACGCTGAGGATGTCCCCGTAAGGAAAGGGCGGATTGTCCTGCACTTTCCTGAGCATTCCCTTGTCCGTTTTCGGGACCTTCGCGATGTCCTCGAAGGTCTTGATGTCACCGGGTTCCATGCCGGCGTCACCGTAAAGCCTCCGGTAGAAAGGTGAGTTCTCGTACGCGTACTTCACAATCCTCTTGAACTTTCTGAGCTGGAGCTCGCGGAGCTTTTCCCTTGGCATTGTCTCGAGCATCGGGTTCCAGTAGGTATTCATCTCATGAGCCATATCGGTACAACCTCCCTGATTTTCTTCGACTCCAATCGCGTTGTAAGCACTGCGAGCCGGTTTCCGTGGCCTATTCAGGAGGGGGTAGTCCCGGCCCGCAATGCGTGGGGCCGCTTATTACTGGTGCGCCTTCAGGTAGTCAAGGCAGAACCTCAGCGCCTCTTCACCGGGGAGGCCCTTTGCCTTGAGTTCCTTGACGTATTCGTCGATGACGGGGCGCACTTTGTCCGCCCATCTCGCGTCCTCGGCCTTCGTGAGGGCGATGAACTTGTTGCCGCGCTGAACCATGAACTCCCTGCCTTCCTTGTCTATAGCATCCCATTGCTTGCCCTGTTTTTCCATCCACTCTTCGTTGATGCCCTCTATGATCTTCTGGATGTCAGGCGGGAGAGCATTCCACTTGTTCTTGTTCATAACGACGAAGAAGGACGTGCTGTATGCGGAACCATAGTTCTCGATCGTGTACTTGACCACCTCGCCGATCTTCCACCCCTTCATTGCCTCTATGGGGTTCAGAATGCCCTCGACGATACCGGTGCGGAGCGCCTCGTAGGACTCCGTCTGGGGCATCGCGACGGGGGAGGCCCCCAGGGCCGCGGCAACCTTCGCGCTGAACCCCGTGGAGCGGACCTTCATGCCCTTGAGTTCCTCGAGGTTCTTGACGGGTCTCTTCGTGAAGAGTATCCCGGGCCCATGGGCGTGAAGGTACATCACCTTCACCTGATCGAACTCCTTCGGCTGGAACTTCTTGAAGTAGGCGTTGATCATCCTCGTGGCGACATAGGCATTCTTGTACCCGAGGGGCAGGTCGATGACCTCCGTCAGAGGGAACCTGCCTTTCGTGTAGCCGAGGACACTCTCACCCACGTCGGCGATGCCCTTCACGACGCTGTCGTACGTCTGGCCGGCCGGGGTAAGAACGGCGCCGGGATAATAGGTGAGCTTCACCCTGCCCTTCGTCCTCTTCTCCACTTCCTTGCACCAATCCGCCATGATGATACTGTTCTTATGCGATGCTGGAAAAAAATTGGAGAAACTAAGGTTGATGACCTTCTCCTGAGCATATGCGGGAACGGAACCTGCGAAAAGAACAAACAAGAACAGACACACTGCCGCCGTTACACCAGTACCACTCCTCCTGTTCATAACGAACCCCCTGTTATTTAATGTACCCCAAAATGGGATGTGTAGCCTCATACACGGGATTTCGTCCGCTTTGTTTTGTCTTTCGGGGATCCGAACGATTTTATCCCCCCCAATGATCCTTATCTATTGGTCTAATATTTATCCCTATCAAATATTTTTGTCAACAAATATTTTATTGCAATTGCCAGGCACCTGGCATATGATATGAGCAACACAATGCCCATGTTCACGCCCATAAGGCCTTTGCGGATATCCAACGAGGTGACGGAACAGTTAAAACAGTCAATCCTCCTCGGCCATTTCAAGCCTGGCGACAAACTGCCTTCCGAGCGAGAGCTGGCCGAGGAATTCCAGGTAAGCCGGGTGGCCATCAGGGAGGCTCTGAGGGCCCTCGAGAATGCCGGCTTCGTAGTGACCCGCCAGGGTATTACCGGCGGCGCTTTTGTCACGGACCTGTCCTTTCAGCAGCTCACGAACTCCTTTCTCGATCTCTTTCTCTGCGAGAAGATATCCATTCCGGAGCTCTATCATGTGCGTCGCCTGATAGAACCCGAGGTCGCCCGCCTGGCCGCGCTCAGGGTAAACGAAGAGTACGCCCGGCGTCTGAGAGATGCCCTCGAAGCGGAAAGGACCCCCGGCTCAACGCTCTCGGAAGAAGTCGACCGGAAGACCTCCGTCCACTATATCCTTGCAGAAATGTGCGGGAACCGGTTCTTCGAGGCCCTCGTGACCTGCGTCATGAGGCTCACAAAACAGGTCGTCGAGGCTGTCAAGCCCGATACCCAGAAGCTCCATCCCGCGGGCCTCCATGACGCCGCAGTCGAAGCGGTCATAGCCGGCGACCCCGAAACCGCCGGCCGGGAAATGGAGAAACACGCCATCGTCTTCGGCAAGAACCTCATGGAAATGGAAGAGGAATACCACAAAACCAAGACCGGCTAAGACGCATACGGGTCGGCGCTTTGCGCCGAACGAGCATACGCGCATACGGGGGATACATACGCCTGCATGCTTATACCCCGTCCGCCCGTTTGCGCGAAGCGCAGACTCGTGTGCCCGTCTACGCTCCTACCCCCCAAAGTCCGGGTTTATGAACTCGATCCTGTCGCCTTCGGAGAGCGGTGTTGTCTGGTAAGCCTGGGAGTGGACGAAGCGGTTGTTGCGCTCCACCACGAGATGTTTGTCTTTTTCGCCGGACATCTCCATCAGCCTGGCAATGGTCGTACCTTCAGGCACTCTTTCTTTCAGCCCGTTCAGGATGATCTCTATCTGCGGAGGCATCGTTTACGGTAACATTCTAGATGAACACGCACCATCCCGCCATAGAAAACTTCACGGGACGGAACAAGAAGAGACAACCCCCCCCCGGGGGGGGCAAGACAGACGATGAAGCGACCTGCCTCTTCGGGGACGATCCGAACATCTTTCGTCATTCCGGCGTAGGCCGGAATCCAGGAGAAGCGTCCAAAAACAGATCGTTTGACGGAGAACGCTCGGGCCTCGCCATCTGGTCTGCCGCATTTTGTCGCTCGCGCTCGTTCTGCTACAACCAGGTTCTTCCTGGATTCCGGCCTACGCCGGAATGACGAAGTCTGGAGTGCATCGCAAGGGCGCGGCTTATACACAAGGACTGGCACCGAGGGAGCTCCGGATCCTTCTTCTTGAACCTCTTGAACGATCTTCTCCGGTTCCGGCATTGACAAGCGCCTGTCGGACCGATAGACTACCGGTGATATGATGACGTACATCGGGATAGCCTTTCTGGCTCTCTCCTGTCTTGTCTGCGTGACCAATATCATCAGCTACGCCATGAGGATGGTCAAGAAAAGAAGGGGCGAGACACACCGCAGGAGTTCCACGATCCACGTGCTATCCATCGTCTTTTCCGTCATGGCCTATGTCTTTGCCGGGGACACCCTGGGGGCGTGGGTCTTCATCCCGGCCATTCTGGATCCGGCCACCCTCTTCATTCTTGCGGCCCCCATCCTTCTGCTGCGCATGAAAAGGGGAGCGGGACGACCACAGGACCGCCCGTGATACCCTTCATCACCGCCGCCTGCCTTCTCGGCCTGTCGTCGGGTTTCTCGCCGGGGCCGCTTCTGACCCTGGTCATCGCGCAGACGGTGATGCACGGCGTGAAGGAGGGAATCAAGGTCGCCCTGGCGCCCCTTATCACCGACGCCCTCATCATCACCGTTGCCGTCTCCGTCCTTTCCCGTTTCGCCCGCGTCAACGCCGTGCTGGGATGGATCTCCATCTGCGGGGGGCTCTTTGTTGTCTATCTTGCGTGGGAGACGTTCCGGGCACCAGAGCCCCGGGTGGACCTGGCCGGGAAACAGGCCCGGTCTCTCAGCAGGGGAATAGCCGTCAATGCCCTGAATCCCCATCCGTACATCTTCTGGGTTGCCGTCGGCGCCCCGATGATGGTCCGGGCCCGTGAGGAGAGCCTGGCCGCGGCGGCCGCATTCGTCCTGTGTTTCTTCATCTCTCTCGTCGGCGCGAAGGTGCTCGTCGCCGTCCTCGTGGGCAGGACAAAGAAGGTGCTCACGGGAAGGATCTACCGCTCACTCATGAGGTTTCTCGGCCTTGCCCTTTTCCTCTTCGCCCTATTCCTTGTCCGGGACGGCCTTGTCCTCCTCACGGTGATCGCCAAATTTCCTTGAAAGCGCAACATCAGGGCGGATAGAATATCGGAGTCTGCAGAGTCCTTTCGAAAGGAGCGAACGTCATGCCCGATTACAGCAAGATAGACATACCGGAGGTCCTGTCCTACGTGTTCTACCCGCGTGACGAGTCCGGCCCCTGTCCGAGATACGCCTTCGACCACTTCATTCCCGTGGCGGAAGCAGTGGCCCTCCATTGCCGTTTCTACGAGCAGGACAAAACCTGGCCGTGGATCCTCTATTTCCACGGCAACGGCGAGGTCGTGAGCGACCATGACGAGATCGCCCTTTTCTACTTCAAACACGGTCTCAACCTGGTGGTGGTCGATTACCGGGGTTACGGAAAGTCGAACGGCACGCCGACCGTAGCGGACATGTCCGGGGATTCGCGCAAGGTCTATGAATCGGTGAAAACGGCCCTCGCGGAGAGGGGTCTACGTGACGACCTGTGGGTCATGGGCAGGTCTCTCGGCAGCGTTTCCGCCCTGGCGATCGCCTTCGACCGGGGTGCCGGCATCAAAGGGCTCATCATCGAAAGCGGTTTCCCCAGCATCACGAGCCTCATCGTCCGCCACGGCATAGCCACACCGGACATGGACCTCGACGCCATCACACGGGAGTGCCTCGACATGGTACGGTCGATCACGGTCCCCGTCCTCATCATTCACGGGGAGTACGACACCCTGGTGCCGCCCGACGAGGCCGAAACCATCTACGAGACCATCGGCTCGACACAAAAAGACCTTCTCATGATACCCGGGGCGACGCACAACGACATAATGTTCGTGGGCTTGCGGCAGTACATGGAGGCCATAAGGAAGTTCGTCGATTCGACGAGCCCCGGCCGATAGCCTCCGTCAGCCTTCAGATTCTCGAACAGGCCCTTCTACTTTACGAGAGCCTTCACCTTTTCCACGAGGGCCTTCAATTGTTTTTCCCTCTCCTTGAGGGCCTCGCGGAACTCTCGCCTGTTGGTCCTGACTATCTCCACTTCCAGGTGGGAATGATATCTTTCAAGGACGTTGAGCAACAGTTTGGCCTGGTCGTCATCCATCTCGCAGGTAACCATACGTTCCTCCTTCACAGGCGTGGTCGTCCGGCGGGGCGGCCGTCAATGCTGCCTGTAGATGTATTGATATGCGCTTCTGAGCCTCTGCGCGACGATCCCGATGATATGCTTATAGATGATGAGACCCTCTTCGGGATGACGTTTCACGACATTCTCGATGACATCCCTTCCTATCCTGATGACCCTTGCGGGAGACAGGCAGCGGGCGGTCGCACTGTAGACGTAAGGCTCCACAAGGGCTGACCAGCCGAATATCTCCCCCGGCCTCTTGACGATGAAATGCATGTTCTCCTTCTCCAGCACGACGATATCCACTTCCCCTTCCACCAGTTCGTAAAAGAACGACCCCGGCTCATCGGTCTTGAAGATCACGTCATCGCGGTCGAAGGACACCTCCTCTCCCAGCTTCCCGATCTCCGCAATGACCCTCTGGCTGACTCCCTGAAAAAGATCGAATTCCTTCGTAGGGGACGCTTCCATGATAGGCACGCCGATCACCTCCTTGTTTCGTGTCACCCTTATAGTCTATTTAGCACAACTTCGGAATAAAACAAGAAGAGGGGTAATGGGTTATAGGTCATGGGTCATGGGAAAAGACAAAGAAACATCCCCGGTCCCTTGTCTCATAGGAGGGTCCGGGAGAGCTTGACCGGAAGGCCGGTTATCAAAACAATCACTGACTGGTGCAGTCAGGGTACGGGGTGATGCTTCTGCCACCGCATCTTTCCCATTACCTATGACCTATTACCTATCACCTATTTTTTTCCATATACCTCGGTTTGATCATGTTCTCCGGAGAGAGGATGTCGTCGAGTTCTTCCTTTTTCAGGTAGCCTTTTTCGAGGACGAGCTCGCAGACGGAGCGCTTCGTTGCCAGGGCCTCGTGGGCTATCTCTGTGGAGCGTTCGTAGCCGATGTAGGGGTTAAGTGCCGTAACGAGGCCTATGCTGCATTCGACGTACTCGCGGCACCTGTCCTGGTTTGCCGTTATCCCCAGGACGCAGCGGTCGGCGAGGGTCCTGCTGGCGCGTTTCAGGGTCACGAGTGAATTGCAGAGACTGAAGGCCATGACGGGTTCCATGACGTTCAGCTCCAGCTGCCCCGCCTCCGCGGCGAAGCTCACCGTCACGTCGTTGCCGATGACGAAGAAGGCGACCTGGTTCACCACCTCGGGGATGATGGGGTTCACCTTGCCGGGCATGATGGTCGAGCCGGGGGCCATGGGAGGGAGGTTGATCTCGTTGAGCCCGCAGCGGGGACCTGACGCCAGGAGCCTCAGGTCGTTGCAGATCTTGGAGATCTTGACGGCAAAACGCTTCAGGACACCCGACAACTGAACATAGGCGCCGGAATCCTGCGTCGCCTCCACGAGGTCGGGCGACGTGAGAACATCGATGCCGGTGAGCTGGCGGAGTTTTTCCGCCACCAGGGGAGCGTAATCGGGATGGGCGTTGAGCCCCGTTCCGATGGCGGTCGCTCCGAGATTGATCTCCTTCACGAGCGCCTGCGCCTCTCTCATCCGGTCCATGTCCTCGGCAAGCATAAGAGCCCAGGCGCCGAACTCCTGGCCCAGCGTCATCGGCACGGCGTCCTGGAGCTGCGTCCTGCCCATCTTGATGACATGGGCGAACTCTCTGGACTTCTTCTCGAAAGCCGAGCGGAGATAGTCCATCGCCTCCACGAGGTCCTTGATCTTGAGGATGAGGGTCAGGCGTATCGCCGTCGGGTAGACATCGTTGGTCGACTGGCAGAGATTGACGTGGTTGTTGGGGTGAACCACGTCGTACCGCCCCTTTTCATATCCCAGTTTCTCGAGGGCAATGTTGGCGATGACCTCATTGGCGTTCATGTTCGTGGATGTGCCAGCCCCGCCCTGTATCATGTCGACGACAAAGTGTTCCCTGTGCTTGCCGTCGAGCACGTCGTCGCAGGCACGGCCTATCGCGTCGGCCACGTCCGGGGGCAGAAGCCCGAGCTGCCCGTTTGCAAGAGCGGCGGCCTTCTTCACGTAGGCCAGCGAGCTCACGAAGGTGGGATAACTGGACAGGGGTATGCCGGTGATCTGGAAGTTCTCTGTTGCCCGCAGGGTCTGGACGCCATAGTACGCATCCGCGGGAATCTCACGCTCGCCAAGAAGATCGTGTTCCTTTCTCACTTTATTGCTCATAGCGACGCCTCCGATAGTGTCTTGTCATTGTTCGGGGACCCCTCCTGTATGTTCCGGGGGGTATCTTCCTTCCTGTCGAACACCTTCTCCCACTTCGCGACGATGACGGTGGCAAGGCAGTTGCCCGTTACGTTCACCGCCGTTCGCCCCATGTCCATCACCGTATCCACGCCAAGGATGACAGCCACGGCCTGAACGGGCAGGCCGAATGACGCCAGGGTGCCCGCGAGGACGACAAGGGACGCCCTGGGGACGCCGGCGGCGCCCTTGCTGGCAAAGATCAGGGTAAAACCTATGAGGAGCTGCTGCGACAGGCTGAGGTCTACGCCCGCCGCCTGCGCCGCAAAGATCGATGCAAGCGAAAGGTAGATGGTGGTGCCGTCCAGGTTGAAACTGTACCCCGTGGGGATGACGAAGGAAACAACCCGCCTCGGCACCCCGAGGGCCTCCATGTTCTCCATAGCCTTCGGCAGGGCCGCCTCCGAACTGGACGTGGAGAACGCGATCACGGCGGGCTCCTTGACCGCCGCGATGAACCTCTTTACGGGGACCTTGAAAAGGAGCGCCACGGGCAGGAGAACACCCAGCATGAAAACCACGATTGCCCCGTAAAAGCTTGCTATGAGGAGGCACAGGTTGAGGAGCACGCTCATCCCCTTACTGGCGACGACGGCGGCTATGGCCGCCCCGACACCGACGGGCGCGAAGCGCATGACGATGTTGGTATACTTAAACATCGTCTCCGCCAGGGCCTCGCAGAACTCGATGATGGGTTTCTTCTTCTCCTTGATGAGACTCAGGGCAATGGCGAAGATGATGGTGAAGACCACCACCTCCAGCACGTCCCCCCGGGAAGCGGCATCGAAAAAGTTGTCGGGGAATATGTTGATGACAATCTCCTTGATGGTCATGTGCTTCGCCTGACCCAGACCGTCAGGCAATCCGGCGTTACCGAGATCGATGCCTACACCGGGCTTCGTGATGTTGACGACAACGAGGCCCAGGAAGAGTGCGATGGTCGTGACGATCTCGAAATAGACGATCGCCTTGACACCCATCCTGCCCACCGCCTTAAGGTCGGCGTGACTCGCGATGCCCACGACAAGGGTCGCGAATATGATGGGAACGATGATCGTCTTGACGAGGCGGATAAAGATGGTACTGAGCGCCTCCATCTTCGTTCCCAGGGCCGGAAAAGCGAACCCCAGTATCAATCCGGCGAGCATTCCGATGAAGATGAGGTGAGTCTGCGAGAGTCTTCTGCGTTTTTCCAAAATCGTACCCCCGTTTGAATGTGACACGGTGCTCTAAGTGAATTTCGCTGCTGGTGGTTCTCGGTAAAGAATAAATCTCTTTTGAGCCAAAAAAGCAACGAAATTACAGGACGTCCCGTCCCTCTAAGTGTTATCGGCAAAAGGAAGTTGAAAATACAGAGCAAAATCGCTATAATTACACACCACGCGCCCGTAGCTCAATTGGATAGAGCGTTGGACTACGAATCCAAAGGCTGCAGGTTCGATCCCTACCGGGCGCGTTTTCAATTCTCTCGCAAGACTGCCAGAGCAAAGCAAAAAGAGGATAATAGGACCTATAGGAGGGATAGGACCAATAGGACGCCTGGGACCTATAGGACAGGTGGGGGCCACGGGACCGGGGGGTCTAAGGGCAGGTCTGGTTGGTTTATTTTCTCCACTTTCTGCGTTGGAGAGAGCGCTCCTGGTAAAGTCTTTCCGTGAACCCACCTTCTGCGAGAAACTTCTTTTCCAGGGAGGCTAATTGTCTGTCGAGAAGATAGTTGGCCTGGTGGATCAGACAAATGGCAGCGTTTGCCGCGATCTCAGGACCGGATCCTTCAAAATAGGACCTGTAGGTCCTGTAGGTTATGCGAGGCCCATCGGCAAGGGCCCCGATCTCCATTGCTCTGGCGTCATCTTTTTTCCACAGGGAGAAACCTTTCTGCCTGAGAAAATCATGAAGATCGAGAAGCAGTTCCTCAAGACTTGCCCTGGCAACCCCGACAAGTTTCAACTCCGTCTGCTTTGATGTTCCGGAAGCCATGCTACCTTCCGCTATGTTCTGTTTGCCGCTTCGGGCAGCCTACACCATCTGGTCATGGGTCCGTGAACGCCTATCGATGAAACGGTCGCAAAACACGACGATCCCATCATAGACGATCTGTGCCATCTGATACGATCTGAGTCCAAGATAACCGCCGTGAGGCGGAATGATAGAATGCCCTGTCTCTCCGTCTGCCATGATTCCTCCCCTGACTGTGAATTGATCATGAAGCCTTATGCAGGAATACTACTTTTTTCGGAGAGTTTCCTGACAGCCCATTCCCGTCCCAATTCGTCCTATTGGTCCTATTTCTGTCCTATAGGTCCTATGCGTCCTATAGGTCCAATAAGTCCCATAGGTCCTATCCCCGTCCTATAGGTCCTATTATTCTCTCACCTCGCCAAGAAAAGCTTCGGCAGCAACGTCGCTATCCACGGAACATAGGTGATCACCAGAAGGCAACTCAGGAAGAGGATGATGAAAGGCAGGATAGCCTTGCCCACTTCAACGAGGGAGCGCCTCATGATCGCCATCGAGACGAAGAGGTTGAGGCCGAAAGGCGGGGTCAAAAACCCGCATTCGACGTTTACGATCATGATGATCCCGTAGTGGACGAGGTCGATGTTGTACTTCGTCAGGGTCTCGCCGAGGATGGGCGATATGATGATGATCGCCGTGACGATGTCCATAAGGGCCCCGATGATGAGGAGGGCGCCGTTTATGGCGAGGAGGAAGAGCCATTTGCTCTCTATGTTGGTAACAATGATCTCTGCGAGCTTCTGCGGTATCTGCTCTACGGTGAGAAGCCAGATAAAGGTCATGGCGCAGGAGAGGATGAAGAGGAGACATCCCGAGAGGACGGCTGAATCCCTGCAGATGGAGAAGAGACGGCTGATCTTGAGCTCCCGGTAGACACAAAGCTCGATGACGAGGGCGTAGACGACGGATACCGCCGCCGCCTCCGTCGGGGTAAATATGCCTCCGTAGATGCCGCCGAGGACGAGGACCGGCAGGAAAAGCGCCCACATCCCATCCTTCAGGATCTTCAGGGCCTCCCGCAGCGTATAGGTCTCTTTCTGTCTCCAGTTGTTCTTCCCGGACTGATAGTAGGAATACCCCATAAGACACAGGCCGATGAAGACTCCCGGCAGGAACCCCGCCATGAAGATCTCGGCCACGGACACGTTCATCACGAGGGCGTAGAGGATCATGGGAATGCTCGGCGGTATGAGGATCCCCAGGGAGCCGGAGGAGGTCAGAAGGCCCATGGAGAACCTCTCCCCATACCCTTCCTTGACGAATGCCGGCATCATGATGCTTCCGATGGCGATGACGGTCGCCGGCGACGAGCCGGAGATCGCCGCGAAGAACATGCAGGCGAGGATGGAGGCCATCGCAAGCCCCCCGGTGAACCGGCCGACGCAGAGCTTCATCACGTTGACAAGCCTCGTCGAAATGGCACCCTCCGCCATGATGTTTCCGGCAAGGATGAAAAAGGGAACGCCGAGGAGCACGAAATTGTCGAGCCCATTGAACAATTGTTGGATGAGCGAGGTGACCGGCGTCTGGGCGACGAAGATGATGTAGATCGCCGTAGTTGCCACGAGGACGATGGCAATAGGGGTGCTGAGGGCCAGGAGCACAAAGAAACACAGGAGGACGAGGGCCAGGTTCATCGCCTATTTCCTCCTCACCCTCTCGAAGGGCTTACCCTCCAGGAAGTCCCGGAAATGCCGCAGGGAAAGGGCGAAGAAGCGAAAGGTCATGGTGAGGGCGAAAAGGGGGATTGGTATGTAGGGGAGATACATTGGTATCTGCATCGCCGAGCTCTTGACCCCGAAACCTTTCAGCGTGATGAGATGCTTCGTGCCGTACCAGATGAAAAGGATCGTTACGACCCCCGACAGGAAGTAGGCGACCGTCTTCAGGAGGTGGCTCACCTTATCGGGAGCGTATTCCGTTATCGCCTCCATGGAAAAGTGGGTCCCGTACTTGATCCCGATGGACGCGGCAAGATAGGTGCAGAAGATCATCGTGTAGTTAGCGACCTCGCCGAACCACGTGAAGGTGTAGTTGGCCGTGTAGCGCAGGGCCGTCTCAACGAACGTGAGCAGGGCTATTCCGAGCAGAGAAAAGGCAGCGACACCTTCCTCTATCCTGTTGAGTTTCTTTATAAGGTCAGTCATGCCGGATGGGGGAGAGGTCCGGCCCCTCCCCCCCTGTAGTCAACTCTTTCTATTTCTTCTTCGAGTAAAAATCGATCTTCTTCACGAAGAAATCGTACCATTCATTCCCGTATATGCCCTTGTACTTATCGTATACGGGCTGCACCGCTTTCCTGAAAACCTCCCTGTCCTTTGCGGTGAGAACGTAGACATCCACCTTCTGGGCCTTGGCCTTCTGGATTGCGTCGGCGCTGCCCTTGGCGTTGCCTTCCCTGTTGGTCTTGATCTGTACCGCGGCGGCTTCCCTGAATATCTTC
>MVQP01000079.1 GCA_002067235.1 Syntrophorhabdus sp. PtaB.Bin047 | reverse complement strand
GCCAAGGGCCTCCAGCATTCTTACTCCTCCGATACCAAGAATCACCTCTTGGCAGAGTCTGTATCGTTGATCACCGCCGTACAGGTGGTCGGTAAACCTCCTGTCTTCTTCAGTGTTTTCGTCCAAATCGGTGTCAAGCAAGTACACAGGAACGATGAAGCCAGTTACCCCCTCAACATGGTACCTCCAGGGACGGATAGAGACGACCCTGTTGTCTATCGGTACCGTCACCCTTTGTGCCAGTTCCTCCAGATGATCGTCCATCACCCAGTGAACCGGTTCCTCTATCTGTCCTCCACTTTCATCAATCCTCTGATAGAAGTATCCTTTTCTGTAAAGAAGCGTGACCGCAACGAGCGGTATACCGAGATCGGCAGCGGAACGCACGGTATCCCCCGCTAACACACCCAGGCCGCCACTGTACGTTGGTATGTCAGGCTCTAATGCTATCTCCATGGAGAAGTACGCCACGGTTGTCTCTTTATTCATCGGTTCCCCCATTGTGACGGTTCCCTTTCCATTTTCCTTCCCCTTGATCCTAGCGTCATCTAGAAATGCCATCCCACTCTGAGCAAACCTGAATTGATGGAGCGGTTCGGTTTTCCCAGCCCCCCTGGAGTAGTGATGAAACAGTGTCTCCACGAAGACCTGATCTCTGCGGTACCCGATTCCTCCGAGCAGTACAAAAAGCACGTGCGTTCCCCGTTTCTGAAAGTTAAGGCTTTTATAGACAGCCCCCGCTCCAACCGTGAGATAAAACCGGTTACCCGGGCTGAGGTCAGGCATATAGCTCCTGACAGAAAACTAAAGCCAAGATCAAACCCGCCTGCAGGTCGGTTCACTACCTTGACGAAGGGTTCGAGTATCAAGGAGATGCACTTAACCAATGGCTTCTCATTAAGGTAAGAAAATGCCGCGTAATCATACGACAGCCCTTTCTCAAGCTGTCCGAAGCCAGACCCATTCCACAAACCGAAACCGTATCCAAAAGAAAGGGCGTTTTCAGCCGAGCAATTGGAGACCGCAATAAAGTGCAAGCTAAACAGGAAAACAACTGGGACGGTACTACGCATCGGAATTCTACGGAGAAGAGAAAAACTATCAATCATTATCGCCGCCCCGGTTTGAGATGAACTTTGGTTCGCGAAGAAAGAAGAGGCGTAAAGGGGTGAGGTTGGAGGTGGCTACATCATCGCGGTTTTGATCCATCTTTTGAGCATGAGCGTTCATGAGTATCAAAGCCTTCCTGGTGTTAGTATACCGTCTAGACGGTCGGTAAAGTGGCAGAGAAAAAAAGCAGTTAATCCCATCCAGCGAAAAAAGAAGAGGTATAAGGGAGTGAGGTTGGAGGTGGCTACATCATCGCGGTTTTGATCCATCTTTTGAGCATGAGCGTTCATGAGTATCAAAGCCTTCCTGGTGTTAGTATACCGTCTAGACGGTCGGTTACATACTAAAGTCATTATCACAATATTTCGGAGGGTTGTCAAGAAGAAACGTGCTGAAGTTTCTGCACCCTTCTCAGGGCAATACGAAGAAGGGGGTTCGTGTTGTCGACCCCTCTTGACATACTATAAGACAGTTACTATAGTATAGTAACTACGATGTAGTAACAAGGAGAATGGCCATGAGAAACCCTTTCTGTGCGACGGAGCTGCCGGTGACGGCCCCGTTCTGTGACCGGGAGAAGGAGTTGAAAGAACTCGAATCCCACGCCGTCAACCGGGCCAATGTGGTCCTTTATTCCCCCAGGAGGTATGGCAAGACGTCCCTGGTCAAACGGGTGCAGGCCCGTCTCGCCGGCAAGGGCACCATCACGATATATATCGACTTCTTCGGGGTGGATTCGGTGGAAACGGTGGCGCAGAAGCTTGCCGCCGCTTTGTACTCGCATTATGCCAGGGAAATGTCTCTTCTCAAGAAAGTCTCCCGCGTTCTGTCTTCCTGGCGGCCGGTCATCACCATGAGGCCCGACCCGGATCCCGGCTTCATCATCACGGCCGAGCCGGTGGTCCGTGCCCGGGGCACTGACCTGCTCGAGGAGACACTCTCCCAATTCGGGAAGTTCACTGAAGGACACAAGAAGGGTTTCCACGTGGTATTCGACGAGTTCCAGGAGATCACACAGTTGCCGGATTCGCTGAAGATCGAGGGGGCGATGCGCTCCCACATCCAGGGACACTCAAACGTTTCCTACTTCTTCGTGGGAAGTCGGCGCCGACTTCTGGTGGATATCTTCAATCTCAGCAAACGTCCGTTCTACAAGAGCGCGATCAACTACGAGCTCAGGCCCCTGCCAAAGGTGGAGGCTGTGCAATTTGTCGTGGAAAGGTTCCGAGCCGACGGAAAGACCTGCCCGGAAGAGGTGGCCGCAAGGATTTATGACCTTGTGAGCGGTTACCCGTACTACATCCAAAAGATCCCCTATGCTATCCGGGAACTGACGGAAGGCAGCACAATCACCCACGAAGATCTGGTGCTAGGCCTGGAAGAAGTCCATGGCGAGCAGAAGCCTGTTTACGAGTCGTACCTCCAGACGATCGCTCCCATGCAGATAAGGCTTCTCACCGCCATAGCGAAAGAGCCTACCGTCAGCCCTTATTCCACTGAGTACATGACCCGTCACAACCTCGGGTCGATCGGAGGTGTTCAGGGAGCCCTGAGAAAGCTGACCGGTCTCGACTATATCGAGAAGGACGCGCGAGGGACGTTTCGGGTCGTCGATCCTTTGTTCAATCTCTGGCTACAGGGGTTGTCGGGAGTTGTCGTCAGTGATATGCAGGGGGAGGGTTGATATGAAGGTTTTCTTTATCGACACTAACATCTTCCTGCAATGTCGAGACCTCCAGCAATTGCCTTGGTCGGATATCGGCGAAAAGGAAGAGCATATTCAGCTTCTCGTGCCGAGAGCCGTGCAAAGGGAAATAGACCGCCAAAAAGGGGACGGGAATGGCCGAAGAAGCAAGAGAGCGAGAAAGGTTAACTCCCTGCTGAGGAACATACTGCTCCCCGGCAGTACGTTCTCGATCAGCAGACAGGGGCCGTCTGTCGAGATGGCCCTCGCGACTTCTCTGGAAAGAGAGTATCTGCCGGCAAACGCCTTGGACACTCTCGATCTGTCTCAAATGGACGACTCCATCATCGCCGAGGTCCTGAGCTTCCGGCAGAAGAATTCTGGGGTGGATGTGGCAATCCTGAGCGGAGACATTGGGATTCTGGCTACGGCTCATTCCCATGGGATTCTCTGTTTTGAGGTCCCCGATACCTGGCTGCTGGAACCGGAACCCGACGTAAGAGATAAGAAGATAGCGGAACTTCAAGAAGAATTGAGAATGCTGCAAAGCAGGTACCCGGTCATCGAAATGCATGCCGAGGATGCCTGCGGCAACCAGCGTGAGTGTTTTTCCGTCCAGGTGACCCGGTACAGGGAACTCACTGAGGATGAAATCGATGGCCTCGTGGCCGAGGTCAAAGAGCGGTATCCCATGAAAGAGTTTCCCGTGCAAAACCCTCCGGAGTCGAGGATCTCCCAGGAATATCCATCTACCATAGCAGGACAACTCGCGCTCCTCGGTGCCGGCACTCGGGCGCTCATCGAGGCCGCAACAAGAGAAATCCCTCCGAGCAAGGAGGCGATAGACAAATACCAGAACCATGAGTATCCGGCCTGGATCGAGAAAGTAAAAGGATATGCGCGGTCATTGCCAAAAGAGCTTGAGGAACCTTCCAGGAAGTCTTCATTGGTTTTGATTGTTAGTAACGATGGAAGCGTTCCCGCAGAAAACACACTGGTGGATCTCAGTATACACGGCGATGCTGTTTTTATCAATTCGAAATTGGACAACGTGAATCACAATCTGGCGTTCCCCTCTCCTCCGGCTCCTCCCATGCCGACGTCACAGTACAGCGCTCTCGTAAAGGGAACTCGTCTTTTTGATGATCCGCATTTTCGCGGTTTCGGCGCGTTCGACAACTTGAGAACCTTGGATTCGTTGCTTCAGCGGCCCGACCGCAACGATTTTCACTTCAAGGGTGGTGAACCTAGAAAACTTGAAAAACAGAGAGTATTGGAATGTGAGGAGTTCAGGCATCAAACATATGCTCGTTTCCAAGAGACACTCTTCATTTTCCCAGCAGGCCAGGATTCCTTAACAATATCTTGCACAGTCTCGGCCAGTAACCTCCCACGGCCAGTCGATACACATATCAAGCTCGACATCACATATGTTGACGGAGATACACTGGCGGAGATTAGAAGACGGGTATTTACCTCACGAGACGGTTGACCTGCCTGTCTTGTCCATGTCGCCCCTCCTGTTTACTCCCTCACCGCCGGCGACTGCTTCCCGAACACCTGCACGGCGATCCACCCTCGCCCCCCTCCAGCCGGCCCTTAACGACCGCCACGCCTATCTCTTCGAACTCCCCGGAAAGGAGGTTCTTCCGGTGCCCGGGGCTCTGCATCCACCCATTGATGATCTTCTGGTTGGTGATGAAAGCGCCCGCCGCGATGTTCTCACCGAGCCTCTTGTAGCGATACCCGACCTTCTGTGCAATGTCGGCGGCCTTCTCCCCGGTGGGCGAGACGTGATCGAAGTACTGCTTCTCGAACATGTCCCGTGCCCTGTCGACGGCGACGGCGTTGAGGAGGAAGCTCTCCTTCAGCTCTGGGACTCCGTGCTCCGACCGGGTGACGTTGGTGAGCCGTAGGACCTCGGTTGCCGTGAGCTCCTCCTGGAGTGGATGGGTTCCCGCGGGAGGCCGGGGCTTTAAAGAGACTGACCTCCACGGTGCCGATGAACTGCCGGGGAGAACTCGCGTGCCCCCGGGGGCATAAGGGGCTTCGGCCTCGGAAAGATGACGTTGTGGACCACGAAATACAGGGCTATCAGGCACAGGGCTATTATCATGAGGTTCCTCTCCCTGTGCCTCCGGTCTGCCAGCCTCCGGAAGCCGGACCGCAGGAGATGAAGGGCCCTGGCCGCCTGTATCTTTACGTTGAACCTGCTTCCCGGGAGGAAGGCCGTGAGCGGGGCCCAGGGGAATTCGCTGCTCCGCACCTCCGTGTCGCCGGCGATCTCCCCCTTCATGTACATGACGAAGATCTTCTCCCAGGTGAAGGGGCCGAACTCGAAGTAGCGGTCTCCTCCCTGTTTCCTGTAGTACCACTGGTAGCGTTCGTCGGTGGACGGGTTGTTGTTCGCCATGGTGAAGTCTGTCCTTTTAAAAGGGTTCAGGGGCTCGGTGCGTGAATTAAGTGGGTTTACCGCCCGGTGTGCTTACAGGATTATCGTCCGAAGGAGGAGAAATTTCAAGGGGAAGCCGCGACAATCGATGAATCAATCAGGGGGACTTCTTCTTGATCTTTTTTCTTTTCACCGTTTCGGCTGATTGAGACTGCAGAAGCCCATTGTAGGCTGCCTCGAAGTTGAAGGGCTGCATATAGACGGGAGGAAGAAGAGCCCTGTGTGTAAGGTCCGCGATTGCTTCGCGAAGAAAGGGAAACATTATCGATGCACAATTGATATTCACTATTCGTTTCAGTTTTTCCGTCGGTGGTGTGCGGTTGAATTCAAACACTCCCTGAATTGAAACGCTGAAGATGAAGGGCTGCTCGGGATTGTTGGAATTGATCGATAGAACAACCGTGACCAGATTCTTGTCTGTCTTGTGCTGAACCTGAATGTCACCGCTCAGGTATGTCTCTTTCCTTTTCTGTGCGTCAAAATCCGTGTTGAGTTTGAAATGACACTCAAGGAGTCGAAAATGTTTGATCTGAAAGCTGTATTCCATTTTCCCTAACCCAGATGGCTTCTGAACTCGAGCGTATATGGTTTATCGGTCAAAGAAAGCATCAGTCCTTCGGGAATCGCATAACACGGTTCTTCAGACCTTATCTTACTAACGTTCTCGGGTCTTGCAGGCAGACATTTCTTCTTATCGGGAACGACATAGCACGCTTTTTCCTGAACAAACAAGATCAGATAGGGGAAGCTGCCAAGGAGACGCAACAGGGTATCCATAGCTTTGCTGTGGCATACGGTGCCCGCTTCATATCGAGCAAACCCTTTGGCGCCGCCCCCCAGTATTCTTGCCATTTCCTCTTGTGTGAGACCAAGCTTCTTTCTTATGGCCTTGATCTCGCTGCCAGATAGCAGGCCTTCTACACTGCGTTTGAACTCATTCAGGATCCTGCCGCTCTTTGCCAGGGTCTTCTTATCAACAATTTCCTCGCCGCATTTATCGCAGGCATGAACCACATAATCCGGAATAATCGTTGTTTTACCCTTGTATTCAAACGACTCTTTCAATACCTTCCTGACAAGCTTTCCCTTACCGCATACGGGACATGTGTTGACATCCATAATCATACCTCCTGAGAATCATCCTCCTTAAACTGGACAATCACCGCCTTCTTGCTGTCGGGCGATATCTGCAGTTTGATGTAGAGTTTCTTCTCATCAACGGTTACCTTATATACATCCTGCCATAGTGTATGGTCACCATAGGTGTCCATCGACTTATGAAGGTGTTTCCTATCTAGAGTAAGTATAACATCGACTATCGCCTTATCATCCATGTACCCGAGAGAAACGGCTCCTCTTCTGCTCGTTCTGGTTATCTCTCTTGTCGAAGAACGTCTAAGCAACTTCTTGATTGTCTCAAGAGAATAATGGGCGATGCGCTTATCCATTTAGCCAATTCTAACATCATTTCAACACATGGGAAATCCTTTTTTGTGACCCTTTTCACATTTGAATTAAGTATCATTATGATACTTAATATCGACTATGTCAAGGCATATCTTAAGACCGGGAATTGTGATTGGCAAGAAGACAATCCTGCGAAGCCAAACGACAACTATGTTCCTGGGATGACCCTGAGGGTAAGAGGAAGGAAAGAGCAGGGGCCGGTCTCCCGGCCCCGCGCCACAGGTTCAACGACCATGTGGGTAGCTATTAGTGAGAATGCGGCCGAGTGGCCCTATGTCCAGCGAACCGCTCATGCGGCTCTCCCAACCGCAGGAAAAGCCTACCTCGGGACAGGGGCGGTGTCAAGCTTATGGCATTTTCAGCGACGTGATCCCGGCATCGTTGAAGCTCCTGTGGACATCCCTGAGCACGGCCCTGGAGAAGTACTGGGACCTGAAAAGCTTATTGTAGAGTTCCCTCATCTGCTGTTCCGTCAGGGATCCCTTGGCCTCAATATCGGGGTTGTTGGGTAGCGCTCCTGCGGCGATTGAGTACGCCCCTTCATCCACGTCCACGATACACTCCTGATCGAAGGGCGAACTGTTGGGGTGGTACCGGCACGCGGAGTGGCCGTGTTTCATTCCGCCGGGCTCGGTGGATGCCAGGTTTGTTGTGGCGGTGAGAAGATGGACCATTGCAGGTGTCTTAAGCTTTCCCGTATCCCCGAGATAGACAAACCACCTCGGCTTGATGTCATCAGTATTGTATTTTGGCTCAGGGAAGTTGTTCCAGCGAAATACGTCCCCCGCCTGCATCCGCTCAGGCGCCTGACTTTGCAAGGGCCTCGGAGGTCAGGAAACACCCTTCGGCAAAGGAGAGGTCTTCAGGCTTCTTCGTGCGCAGGTTGTCGTCGAATGTGAGGGAATAGTCGATGATGGAATTCTGTTTCTTGGCCCAGGTCTTCTTCCAGGCCTTGATCCGTTCATGGGAGGCGTCACTCCTCAGGCCGGCCTTGATGGATCTGTCCGCGAAGATCTCGATGATGTGCTTCATCTTCGTCTTCTCGTATTCCGAGAAGTAGTCCAGATCGGGCTTACCATGAGCGACCACGAGGAACTTCTCTCTGGATGAAAGCTCATCTTTCTGCGCGACGAACTCGAAGCGCTCTGCCTTCAAGGAACGCCTTGCATCATAGATCTCGATGGGTACCGGGCCCCATTGCATGGCCTTATAGATGAGTCCCAGGGTAGGTTTCCCCCGCTCTTCGCATGTTTCAAAGTCCAGGAAGGCGAGATACTTGTACAGGGAGGTCTGGTCGAGGGGACGCCTCGTCTTCTTCTGATGCTCCGCGGCGAAGAAACAGATGGCGTTCTCGATCTTCTCTTTCTGGTAAGGGATCATGGGAGATGTTCCTCATTCTTTATATAACAGCGCTTTGATATATGTCAATCTTTTCATTCCTCAGTATTATCGGTAGGATACGGATTATATTAAGGATTTACGGGGCCCCGTGAGGCGGCGCCGACGCGGTGCGGGTTTACAGGATAGCCGTGGGAGAGGAGGTCTTATTTCTCCTCGGTCTTCACCTTCCGATAGTTCGCCATCATCCTGTCGTACTCTTCCCGGGGCGCCGGCTCCCGCTCGTTCCGCCTGATCTTCTCTACGAACCTCCTGGCATCCTTGCCATGGAGAACAGGAGTCTCTTTGATGATCGTTGCCATGTTTGTATCTCCTTCATTTTTCCGGGCCGCTGGTCGGGGCTATCTCTTTGAATCTTTGGTCCTCTTTTTCTCCATGACCCGGTAGACTTCTTTCCGGTGAATGATCCCGAGGATGAGAATATCACTGTCCCGAACGCGGAAAACCACGCGGTAGTCGCCGACACGGAGCTTCCAGTAACCTTTCAGAGTTCGCCTGAGGGGCTCGCCGTACTCCTCGGGCGCCGTGAGGAGCCGTGTCTCTATGGCCTCTCTTATCCTGGCGGCGGTCCGTTTGTCGAGCTTGGGCAGGTCCTCGGTCTTTACGGATGGATGGTACCTGAGCGTGTAGCCCACGTCAGCTCCACACGTCCTCGTGCGTCAGAGCCTCTCCGGTCTCGAAGGTCTTCTCCCGGCCTTCGGCGAATGCGGCAAGGGCTGCGTCCTCGCGGAGCTCGATCGCTTCCCGGACTAGGTCCCTCACGACCATGGATTTGGACAGGCCCTGTCTTTTCGCTATCTCGTCCACGGCCGCGTAAAGGGGTTTTTCCAATACCACATTGACCCTTGCGTTCTTGGTCGGCATGACAACTCCTTTCGGAGATAAGTGTAACACTTGTGGGACACTTCGTCAAGCGGTCACCGCTTGTACACTTCCCGGCGATGGCCTATTCTCACCACGAGTATGATGAGCCTTTCATCTTCTATACGAACGACGAGCCTGTAATCACCGACGCGGTATCTCCAGAACTCACCGAACCTGGGGCCCTTAAGCGCCTCGCCGAGGCTGCGCGGATCCTCAAGACGGGCGAGCCTGTCGTGGAGAAAGACAAGAAGTTTGCGGGCATGCTGGGGATCGAGCCTGTCGAGTTCCTTTGCCGCGGCCCTGGAAAACTCAACTCTCCAGGTCATACCGGCTCATGATCTCTTCGATGGGAATGGTTTTGCTCCTGCCGGTTCGTATGTCTTCCAGTCTTTTCTCCGCCAGGTAGATATCTTCGAGGTCTTCAATGTATTCGGTTATTGCGGCCCTGGCATAAAAGGTTTTCGTTCTTCCCGTCTTCTTTGCGAGGTCCTCAAGGCGCTTTTCGATCTCCGGTGGAAGTCTTATCGCAAGCATATTTTTGCCTCCTGCTATACAAGTATAGCAGGAATCTTCCATAGCATCAAGCTTCGTCGTGTCTAAAGATCCGGACCGTGCTTCGATTGCGTAAAGCCCTCGATCTCGTTTATAACGGCAGGGACAACATTCAACGCGCGCTCTGACATCGAAGACACCCTGTTGAAGTCCAGGCTGGATTGATAAATGCTTTCGACAAGGCGGCTGAAACTTCTCAGATTACCGAGTTCTGCGGCGGTCCTCTCGCTGATAACAGCTTCCCGTACGCCAGGGTTCGGGTTGCAGGCTCTGACCAACAACTTTGCGTGCCAATCGCTGCCGACGGGCAACTGGCCATCAAAATACCGGACAATGTCTCGGAGAACCCTTTCAATTCCCGCATAAACACCGTGGAGTACCAGTGCCATCATGGAGCCATAGGCTTCCTTTGTTTCCGTATTCGTCTCGGCGAGGAACAGTTCATGGCTTCTCCGCAGCTTTTCACATTCTTTCTGTATTCTGTCCAGTTCGATCTGGACGTCAAGAGATGGCGCCAGCATATCGTCTCCCCCTTTCTTTGATGCTCCTTACAATGTAGTCCGCGGCGTCCTCCAGGTATACGAGGTGGAATTCATCCGTCGTCACTGTGCATGGGTAGTATATGTCATTTAGCCGTAAGACAGGTACAATTTCACGCCGTCTGCGGAAAATGCTATCCTAAATGAGATGGGAAAGAGCTATGCAGCACAGCAGATCCTGGCAGAGGTGGAGTATGTCTGAGGTGTCCAGGGAAGCATATCGGGAGCTTGACAGGGAACGCACCCAACTCCGCGAGCAACTTGACCTTTTCAGGCGGGACAAGGACAAGCCGGAGGGTGACCACCACCTGGTGGCCGCGGCAGAGTCGATCCGCCGCATCTACGACGGCATGGAGGGTATCCTCAGGGACCTCGATGATGCATTTGGCCAGCAACGCATTCTGGGGAAGACGTCGACAATATACATGGATGCGCTCAGGGATTATTGCTTTACTCCCGCGCGCGTGTGGGAGGCCGAACGCGACCGGATCATAGGGTTTGCCTCGCTTGCCCTGCAGCTGCCCGACCGGCTCAGGAGGGATGTGGACCGGTTCGTGGGGAGAGCGGACCTGAGGGCGCCGGAGCTTCGCAGAGCCGATAATGAGCAGATCCATGACAGGATCATCCCCATAAGGGAGGTTTTGGAGAAGCTACGGGCAGAGAACAGAGTCTTGGTGGCCGTCTTATATGGCCCGTATTCGGAAGGAACGCTGCATGGCCACCCCGGGATTGATATCGGCATCTACCTGCGGACGGACGATGAGGCGGAGCGGATGCGCATTGTCGGCAGCATACGCGCGGCCGTGCAGGACGACACGCATGTTTCGATCCTCTATCTCCACGACACCGACGAGTCGCCCTTTGCGGTCCAAGAAGCCCTTGCGGGGATCCATCTGGTTGAGCCCGATATGGATGCTCTCTATGACACATACGGATGGGCGTCAGACCAGGCGGAGTCGATGCGTTTCGACAAAGAGGGGGACGAGAGAATGAAGGAAGCACAGGACATGATGGAGCTCATGAGGAGGAAACTACGGTCATATCAGGTCAACTACGTGGCTGGCAATTTCCCCGAGTGTGTGTCTTTACTCTTTTTTACTCTGGAGGCCCTCTGCCGTTACGCCCTCGCGGGCAAGGGGTATCGCACGCACTCGCACGGCGAGGTCCGCGAGCTAATGGCGAGGCATTTCGTGAGTAGCGGGGAGGTGGACAGGATCGTATACGACCACCTCTTCCAACTCTATCATCGCCGCCGGGACGCGGATTTCAGCGCGGCGACCTTCGGAAAAAACGAGGTGGATGACTACGCGCAGAGAGTGCGCCACAGTATCGGGCTACTCGGGGTGTATGTGGACGAAAAGGACAGGGAGGAGTTGCTTGTCTCTCTGGCGGTCTCTGAGTCCCGGATAGGTGCAGAATAGGTGCAATATCAAGTGCAACGCGTCTCGAATACCATAATGATATTAGTTAGGTGCAAGTAATTCATAAAATTACGTATTACATTATAACGGTTTCACTTTGTAGCCCGGAATATCGATCATCACTCCTTGAAAAATGGCCTCAGTCTGACCGGGATTAACACAGAGAGTTTCCCCGATCCTGTCCGTGATCTTTCCGGACACCTTGGGTGACTCGTGGATATGTCCGGACAGAACTGCGGACGGCTGGTGTTGTTCGATAAACCTCCGCACGGCCGCAGATCCAATATGCTGCCCGCCGTAAAGCACGTCCAGGTTTGTGTTCCAGGGCGGGTCGTGGATTACATAGATGGTCTTCTTGGGGTCTGACATCCGGGCTAGTTGCTCGAGGTCCTCCTGCATCGTGGGATGAGAGCTGAACCACTCCTGTTCATCGATGTCGAGGAGTCCGTCCAGTGTGCTGACGACTGGTTTGTAAGGTCCGGGTTGGAGGATCTTTTGCTGGTCATCGTATCTTTCCCAATCTTTGCAGGAGAACGGGGTGGGACGGACACAGCCGTATCCGGCAATTGAAAGGCCTTCGGCAAGGGGATGCACTCTCATATGGAGGAGTTTCAGGAGGCCTTCTTCTTCCATCTCCTCGAGGAGATGCATATTGATGGAGAAATCGTCGTTACCCATCATGAGGAGGACGTCCACAGCAGGATTGCTGTCACGGAACGCATGCAATAGCGGGCGGAGAGTGTCGGCTATGAACCGCCGCTGCTCGTTAATGAGGTTTGCATATTCTCCGGTCTTGGGCAGGAGGTCGCCTCCCACGATGACGACACCCGCCTTCTTCCGGGTGGCAAGCGTAAAGAGCTTTCGGTAGAAATCGGGGTTACCATGTAAGTCGGCAGTATAAAGGATTCTCATATCAGCCATTCGTCCCGTACCTCAAGATAGTCACCGTCCGAATCGACAATGACCATTGGAGAATAGTCCGTTATCAAGATTCGTACGCACATATCCGCTCCCAATCCGATCCGGCCGCGGGCAAGGAAGGGTTCCATGAGGTGAAAATGGCCGAAGACGAGGGTTTTGCCGTACGTGTACTTCTGCTTGAGGAAGAACCCGTCCGTCCCCCAGACGAAGTCGGTGGTGCGCTGTTCGTGCAGAGGTATGGACGGCTCAGCACCTGCGTGGCTAAAGAAGAAGCGGTCAGTCTCGAAGCTGTACCGGGTTGCCGCGATGAATGCCAGGTGTTCCGCCGGAATCACGCTCTTGAGGAAGAGCGGGAGCTCCCGGTTGCCGAGGAGGATGTGTTTACCCTCTCGTAGGATGTAGTGCCTGCCAGTCTGGGAATAGGAGAGAGTACCAGGATCTGCACCATAGCTTTTCAAAGTCGAAATAAACCCGTTATCCATCAAGATCCCGTAAGCATGTATATCACCGGCGAGGGCGCGGATGAGGTACTCCTCGTGGTTGCCGCGGAGGAAGATGTTACCCCCCTTGAGAGAAGTCAGGAATTCCATGACTTCGCGGCTCTGCGGACCACGGTCCACGTAGTCACCCAGGAATATGAGTCGATCCCCCTCCTGATAATCGGCGTTGTGCAGGGCATCGTTCAACTCCCTGTAGTATCCGTGGATGTCGCCTATGACGAGAGTCTTCATCCCAGCTCCGCCTCAAGGAGCGCGTCGCCCTCTTCCTTCGTGTTGAAATACACCTTCCGTCCGTTGGGGAAGAGATAGCACCACCTGAAGCCCTTTTTCTCCGACCTGTGCCGGCGCACTCCGGCGAGGAGGGCCTTCTCCGGCATGGCCCAGTTGTCTTTGTCATGACGGGCGAAGAGGGGCTCTGAATATGTGCGCATCTTCTCGACGAGGACGATCTTCTCCTCGAAGGGGAGTTTCCGCAGGCGTTCTCTTTCCGCCTTCTTCGCGGCGAGGATGTCCTCGAGGGAGGGAGGTGGAGCAGGAGGGGAGGGATTGTCGAGCTGCGAGGCAAACAGTTCTTCCAGTACCGCCCGGTCCGGGATCAACTGGTCGTGAAACTGCGGCAGGTACTCGAGAGTAACGTTGCCGCTCCAGTCCTTGGCCCTCAGTGCCTCCAGGACCTCGATACCGTAGCTGGCCACCGGCAGGTGGGGCAGGTCATGGCCGGCTGCGTCATCGTAGCGCATTTCCGAGAGGTGAAGACTGACGATGCCAGAGTGGTAAGCGTGGATGATCTCGAAGATCCGGGGAACGAAGAGATGTGACGTGTCCAGGACCATGGGGAGCTTGATCTCGATGGTCTCTTCTGGCGTGAGAACCCTCTTCGCGTTTCCGAAGGTTTCAATCGCTACGACAATATCTGTTTCCCTCTTCAGTCTTCTTAGGTTTCCCAAAGCCATGGTTTGCGCAGAAGGTTTCGAGAGCTTCGGAACGGACTCAGGGTGAAACACGGCGACACTGGCCCCGACCTTCTGGGCAAATTGCACGGTGGGAAGTGCCCAGGACATGAAAGCCTCATCGGAGAGGCGCCCCTGGGGAGCGTGGACGGAATTGACGA
>MVQP01000078.1 GCA_002067235.1 Syntrophorhabdus sp. PtaB.Bin047 | reverse complement strand
ATTGAAGATATCTTCGATTTTCTCACGGAATCCAACATCGATATAGTCGATACGATCAAGGAAAAGATCGAGGCCGCCCCGGAAGAGGAATCCCAGGAATGGGGCGAGATGGAACGGTTCCCCTCGGAGAGGACCGACAACATCATCTGGGCCTATCTCAAGGATATCGGCAGGGTTTCTCTCCTCAATTCGGAAGAGGAGTACATGATCGCGAAGAGGATCGAAGACGGGGAACGCATGATACGGAACCTTCTCTTCGACCTTCCCCACGCCATCCAGGAACTCATGGAAATAGCCTCCCTTCTCAAGAAAGAGGCCATCAATATAGTCGATGTTGTCAAGAATATCGACGAGTTGAACTATTCCAAGAAGGATGAGGACAAGTACAGGAAGAAAACGGTCTCCCTTATCAACAGCATCAAGAACCAGCATGAGAAGAAAGAAGAGTTGAGAAGGAATTCCGTCAAGGTCAACGAGGCGACGAAGAAACTCAACGAAAAGAAGCTCAAGGCCCTGGAGAAGAAGGTCGAGGAGAACCTCATCAACCTCAATCTCAACAAGAAGGTCCTTGAAGAGATCATCCGCAAGGTCCAGAGGCAGCTCAGGTTCATGGACGACAAGGAAGCACGGAAGGTAAAGAAGAGACTGCTCGAGATCGGCGAGATCGAAAACGGCCTCAAGACGGTCAAGAACCGTCTCATACAGGCAAACCTGAGGCTCGTCATCAACATCGCGAAAAAATACCTCAACAGGGGCCTTTCGTTCCTGGACCTCATCCAGGAAGGTAACATGGGTCTCATGAAGGCGGCCGAGAAGTACGATTATCAGAAGGGGTACAAGTTCTCCACCTACTCGACGTGGTGGATCAGGCAGGCCATCACACGCGCGATAGCCGACTACGCGCGCACCATCAGGGTTCCCGTTCATGTCCTCGAGACCATGAACAAGATAACAAAGGTCACGATCTCTCTCTTTCAGGAACTCGGCCGGGAGCCGAATCTCGACGAGATATCCCTGAAGGCGGGTCTTCCCCTGGAGAAAGTGCGGAAGATCATGAAGGTCTCCAACGAGCCCATCTCCATTGAGACCCCCATCGGCGATGATGAATCAAAGCTCGGCGACTTCATTGCAGACCCGAAATCACCGTCTCCCTTCAACGAACTCGTCAGCATATCACTTAAGGAGGAGATCGACAAGGTCCTCTCCACTTTGACCCCCCGGGAGGAGAAAGTCATCCGCATGAGGCTCGGCATAGGCGAGAAGACAGATTACACCCTCGAAGAGGTCGGAGAGGTCTTCGGGCTGACTCGTGAGCGTATCCGCCAGATAGAGGCAAAGGCCCTGCGCAAGCTGAAACATCCCTCACGGCGGAAGAGACTGGAAAGTTTCCTGGAATAAGGAAGGCAGCGAACAGAAGAAACCTCAAAACAGGTCGAAAATAAAGGCAAGAGATCGACTCTCTTGCCTTTTTGTTTGCTCCTGGCGTCACCCAGGGGAAATGCCGGGTATCGGGGCGCCTGTTCCCTGTCATCAACTATGCAGGTTGTCCTGTTCCGTTTTACCGGCAACGCTGAGCTGCGGCCTTGATTCCCTTCTCCGGATGCTTGCCCCGGACATGATGTCGGAGACGTTTGCCTTGATCTGATTCATCCTGTCGGGGCTGAAAGGCCTTATCCGGGAATAAGCGGTATTCAGGGTTATGTCGGGCCTGAATGTCTGCACCACGAAGTCTTTCGCCCCCCGAAGCTGGGCGGCGACGATGTACACGTCCTCCTCTCTGTGAAGAAAAGGGACAACGGTCATCCGGAAGCAGTGATCGATCTCACAATCCATTATAAATTCAATACTTTGCAGTACCTTGCGGTCGTCCACGTTGATGCCGCACCACCGGGAGTAACGGTCCAGCGGACCTTTGACATCCATGGCAATGCAGTCCACGAGACCGTCATTGACAAGACCTTTCACAACAGGGGGGTTTGATCCGTTGGTGTCGAGTTTGACCTTCATTCCTTCGCTTTTCAAGAGACCCATAAGCCTGTACAGGCTCTTGTGTATCGTCGGTTCACCCCCGGTCACCACGATCCTGTCGACCCACTGAGCCCTGTATTTCCTTATGGTTGCGACGATATACTCGATCGGGACGTCTTCGAGCCCCCCCGGGTTGAGAACGAGGTCGCGATTGTGGCAAAAGGGACATCTGAAGTTGCAGCCGCCGGTAAAGAGAACAGATGCGAGATGCCCCTTCCAGTCCACGAAACTGGTTTCAATGAAGCCCTTTATGGCCGGGCAATCAGGCTCCTTGAACTGCACTGAGCACCTCATCGATATGAGGCACGTTGCCCCTCCACTCGCCCAGGGAGTTCTCTGACTCATCTTCAACAAGGATGGTAGGCAATGCCATGACGCGATAGAATGTCGCCTCGGCAAGGCCCTCCGTCGTTCCAACATTGTAGTCGTCAACGGCAACGTTTCTTTCCCGCAGGTGGTCCTTCAGCTGTTTCGCCATTGGACACATCGGGCAATCATCCTTGTAAAAGATCTTCACTATCCCCATAGTCCCTCCTTGAATTTTGCAGGATATTACATATCGGTGCTCTAGTCGTTTGCGGCCGCTTTACGCCTCTCCGAGAAGAATTCCACGTTGCGATAGCGGTCCTTGAGTTCCCCCAGTTTCCCCTTGTTCCAGCTCGATACCTTGGTGAAGTAGCCCGTTATCCTCGTAATGCCGTCCACGTCGGTGGAACCGCAGTATGAGCAGGTGTCGGTAAGGCCCCGCCCCGTCCTGTGGCACTTGTTGCATGTGGTGAATTCCGGTGAGAAGGCGATCTGGTCGTTTGTCGTGTGCTTGAACGTCTTGATGACAAAGTCGGCGATGGCTTCTTTCGACGGCTGTGCCTCTCCCAGCCAGACGTGCGATATGGAGCCTGCCTCGATGAGAGGATGGAACAGCCCCTCGGTCGTCACCCTTTCGATGGGATTCATGGCGTGCTTGACGTTGAGATGGGTCGAATTCGTGTAGTAGACCTCACCGGAGGCGATGTCGCCTTTCATGATCCTGCCGGCGTGGGGCGAGAAGTACCTGAGATCCAGGCGCGCGAACCTGTAGCTTGTACTTTCAGCCGGAGTCTGCTCCAGGACGATCTTCATGTTCTCCTGTCGCCGCATCTTCTCCGTGAGGAGGTTCATGTGGGCGATCACCTTGATGCCAAACTTCAGCGCCCGTCTCGAGTCGTGCATCTCTTCGCCGGTGTGTATCTGCACCATCTCGTTGAGACCGACCATGCCGATAAGGTGCGATGCCAGATTGAACCTGAGGTAGGGCATCCCGTCCCGGTTCATCGTGAGCAGCGCGAGCGGTCCGTTCTCACCGAGAGAAAGAAGCTTCTCCATGAACACCCGCTTTTCCTTGTGGGCCTTGACGGCAAGTATGAACCTCTCCGTGATGAGGTTGAAAAGCTTCGTGTCGTCGTTCTTCGCCAAGTAGGCAAGCCTCGGCAGGTTAAGAGATACGTTCTGGAGCGCGCAGTAGCGCATCCTCCAGGGCTCCTTCGCATCGAGAAGGTCCCTCTCCTCGAGCTTGAAGCTCAGGCGGCAGCATTCGGATATCTTGGCCGTCTCTCCCCTGTCGAAGACATAATAGGTGTTGCCCTTGTCGGACGCAACGTCGCAGATGAGGTTCAGGAAATCCATATGGCCGTCGGTATGGAAGAACTTCTCCGTGATATGAACGATGGGTTTCGGGAAGAAAAAGGGCCGCCCCGCCCCATCCCCTTCCTTGTAGACCTCAAAGAGTTTCCAGGCAAAGCGCTGTGCCTCTTTCTCATACTCCCCGTAGGTCTTGCCCGTGAACTTGCCGTTGGGACCGATGGCCGGCACGTTGACAAAATGCTTCGGGATCTCCCAGTAGATGTTTATATCGGTAAAGATCGCCTGGCCTCCCCTGGCCACCGCCTGCTGGGAGAACTCGAAGATGAGCATCTGGGCAAGCTGTTTCACGTCGTTGTCGCTCATTCCCTCCGTGTAGGGGGCGAAGAAGACGTTTATGGCATCCCAGCCTATAGCGCCCGCGAAATGGCTCTGGAGGGCCGCCGCAAACTTGACGAGATGGGCAAGGAGCACCTCGGCGTGCTTCGCCGGCTTCGCCATTGACAGGGAGTGGGGCAGATCGAGCCCGAACTTCTTGATATATTCCAGGGATTGGCCGCTGCAGTACGGTCTGTCGACAAAGCCAAGGTCGTGGAGGTGTATATCCCCGTTCATGTGGGCGTCGGCCACTTCCTGGGAGAAGACCGACAGGAGCGCGTATTCCTTCTTGATGCCCTCGGCCAGGGTAAGGTTGGTCGCCTCCGGGCCATGAGGCACGTTCGCATTCTCCTTGTTGGGGTGGAGGATGAGGCTGTCCACATCATACAGCGGCATACCAAGCCGGGTATGCATCTTCCGGGAGCTTTCAAGCCCCTTTTCGATCAGCCTCGCGTTCACAAGCTCCCTGATGAGGGGTGCGGTGATGACCTCGATGCCGGATCGCCTGATCATCTGCTCCACTTCCTTGCTGATCTCGCCGGCCGTGTCGCGGTCGATCAGCGTCTCTCTGATGAGCGCATCGACGATCTTCGACCGGTCCCAACCGGCAATGCTTTCCTCTGAGGTTCTGACAAACAAGTTCAGATCCGTTGTTTCCATGCATCCCCCTATCAGAATTGTGTACTTGTATGATTCGTCTCGTTACTAAGACAGGCTATGCTTCCCGAAAATCAACCGCAGTGCAATCCCCCTCGAAAACACTACATATAGTATGTTCACTAGATATCCACACTACATGTAGTACTTTTTAACTGACCGGCCCTCAGATTGTCAAGAGATTTTTTGAATTTTTTTGGGTATGATCACTCCCGAATATTTTTTGAAAATTTTATACATAGAAGTATTCCTTCAAGAATTTTCTCACTTCTTTCCCTGAACATTCCAACCGCTGCAAAAGAGGCATACGATATGCATGTTCCGAGAGGGCCTTGCCGGTCCCCCGACGGGCACCCACCACCCTAGATCCGCTGGGCCCTCATCGATTCAGCGGCCTCCTCAGGGGTTATGGACAGCACGGAGAACTCATCCTCCCTCTTGTACTTCGATGATCGGAAATCCCTCGGCAGGATCTCGATGTGCCAGTGGTGATATTCCTTGAGAGGAAGCTCATCTCCGTGGGGTTCGGCGAACGTCGTGTTCGGTGATGTGCGTATCTCCATGGTATAGGCATTGGCGAACTGTTCGATGCGCTTCATTATGTCGAGCAGCATCTCCGTCAGGTCGTCCTTCACCGCCTGGTCGACGAGGTCCTCATAATTGGCCTCGTGGAACCTTGGCACGATCCACGTTTCGTAAGGGAACCGCGATGCAAAGGGGCAGATGGCGACAAAGCTCCTGTTCATGCTCACTAGTCTCTTGCCCTGCCGTACCTCCTGGTTGATGATGTCGCAGAGAAGGCACCTCTCCTTCTGCATGAAATGGCCACGCGTCGTGATGATCTCATGGGAGACGCGGCTCGGAACGATCGGCGTGGCAAGCACATGGGAGTGGGGATGAAGGAGGTAAGACCCCGCGAGTTCGCCATGGTTCTTGAACACCTGCACGTGCTTGAACCTGGTGTCTCCCTTGAGATCGAGTATGCGGTCCCGGTACATATCCAGGACCAGCTGCAGCTCACGTTTGCTGTACATGGACACCGCCCGCGAATGCGACCTGTTCTCCACGATGATCTCGTGGGCGCCAACGTTGCCCATCTTGTCGTAGAGGCCTTCCCCCCGCTTGTCCTCGGCAACTTCGATAACGAAAATCGGATTGGAAGCGGCAAAACACCTGACCAGCCAGTCGCCGCGGTCATCGGTGTATTCGCGGATGGTCGGCGGCGTCATTGACTCGTGACCCGGGCAGAAAGGACAAACACCCGTTCCGCTTGATTTCGAGCCGCCATATCCCACGACGACCCAGTCCCCGGTGAGAGGGTCTCGCCTGAGCTCCGCCATTGCCGAAATAATAGACTACAACCGGGGCGTTGTCAATTTACTGTTTCCTTGCAAATGAAAGAAATTATCGATTAGAATTACCTGGTATGAATGAACCCCTGCAGACGGCTGTCGAGATGGCGCTCGCGTCGGGAAAGATACAGAAGGATTCCCTCAAGGGAGACTTCGCGATCCATCACAAAGGCGAGATCGACCTCCTCACCGATGTCGACATAGCCTGCCAGGAGATGATCATATCGGTGATAAGGGAGCGTTTTCCCGAAGACCATATCATCGCCGAGGAAAAGCCGAACCTTTTCGAGGGGAACAGGAACCGGTGGATAGTGGACCCTATCGATGGCACGACCAATTACGCCCACGGGTATCCCTTTTTTTGCACCTCCATCGCATACGAGGTGAAAGGCGTCGTGGTCATCGGCGTCGTTTACAGCCCCATCATGGACGAGCTTTTTGTCGCAGTCCGGGGGATGGGGGCCTATCTCAACGGCACAAGGATACGGGTCTCGTCGGTGCAGGGCCTCAAGGCATCGCTGCTCAGCACCGGATTCCCTTATGACATCGCCACCAACCCCGACAATAACATCAATCATTTCGTAGACTTCCTGTATGAGGCGCAGGCCGTGCGAAGAGACGGCTCGGCGGCCCTGAACCTCAGCTACGTGGCATGCGGGCGCTTCGACGGCTTCTGGGAGATATACCTCAACCCCTGGGACCTCGCCGCAGGAGCTCTTATCGTCGAAGAGGCCGGGGGTTCCCTGTCGAGCATCTCGGGCGGGAGATTCAGCATTTACGGGGGCGGGGTCATCGCTTCAAATGGTCTCATCCAGGAGGCCATGACGGGGGTCATCGGAAAGGGTCTGCCTTCCGGCCGGAACAACGGGATGCCGTAACGGGGCGGCAAAACCCGATCCGCGGCCAACGGGGGGCGCAGGATCGGCGGAGGACATCACATGAAAGACTATCTTGTCGACGATATCAAGAACATAGTGCGTCCGCAACTGGGTGAAGAAGTGCCCCTCGTCCTGTTCCGTATCCTGCGGATCATCGGCATGCGCAGCATCCTCGGTGAAACATCGGGAGCCACCCTGTACATGATGGGCAAGAAGGTCGGGAATATGCTTCAGGCGCGGACCATGGAGGAGTTCTCCGAGACGATACGGCAACTGAAGATCGGGATCCCCGAAGTGGTGACCGACGACGAAGACCACATCACCGTGAAACTCTTCGAATGTTTGACCTGCGCCGGTTTTCCCAACACGGGCGAGATGTTCTGCGACATGGAAAGCGGGATCATCGCGGGGCTCCTCGAGAACGTTCACGGAAAAAAGGCAAAGTCGACACAGACCAAGAGCTGGTCAGTGGGCTTCAATTATTGCGAGTTCGAGGTGTTCCTTTACTGATGACGCAACAGGGGAAAAAAGGGTGCAAAGCGGACCCGGATCGGACGAGGAGCCTCGAGATCGCCCTGGAGGAAGAAAGGAGCCTTTCCAGGGCGCGCAGTACTCTCCTCGAAACGAACATCAAGGAGCTCAATGATGTTTATGCCGTCCTCAACGAGAAGCTCAAGGCCCTCCGCTTCCGCGAAGAGCGGATAAAACGTTTCGAGGGCGAGCTTGTACGGGCGAACAAGCTCTCTTCTCTGGGTGAGCTCGCCGGCTCCATCGCCCACGAGATCAAGAATCCCCTCATTTCTGTCCAGGGTTTTGCAAAGAGGATAGCGAAGACAGGGGATATCGCCAGGATCAGGCGTTATGCCGAACTGATAGACCAGGAAGCCGGACGGATGGCCAACGTGCTGGTGAAACTCCTCGATTTCTCCCGGATGGACGAGCCCAGAGGAGAGGAATGCGATCTCCACGACATCGTCGACGACACCGTCCTTTTCATGGAACACCACCTCACACGCTTCAAGAACGTGACCGTGGAGGTCCGGCGCAGCACCGAATCCGCCATCGTCCGCGTCGACAGGATCCACATCCAGCAGGCGCTTGTCAATCTCATCAACAATGCCGCGCAGGCCATGCCCAAAGGCGGCGCCATCAGGATCTCCTCGGGAACTGATAGCGGTCTGGGGTTCATAACCGTTGCCGACGAGGGCGACGGTATCGACGAGGAGACACTGGAAAGGATATTCGAACCCTTCTTCACGACAAAACCCAAAGGAGAAGGCACGGGACTCGGGCTTTCCCTGAGCAGAAAGCTCCTCGAAGCCAACGGCGGCTCCATCGACGTGGAAACCCACCCCGGAGAGGGCAGCGCCTTCACGATGCGCTTGCCGCTCGCGCGTTAAGCGCGTGGACGGGCATACGGGTCGGCGCCAGGGCGCCTAACGAGTGAACCGGTAAAAACAGAAAAAATGTCTTTTCCTCGTGAGCCCGTTTGCGCGTTAGCGCGGACCCGTGCGGGAATTCTAGAGCCGGCTCCGGCCGACTCTAGAATTCCCACTTCATCCCGTCCCGTCCCGCTATGACGTTCACTCCCGTTTCCTTTGCCATTCTTCTGGCCAGGCGCGATGGGCCCTCATTGATGATGTGCATGCCGAAATGGGTAAGGATGGCGGTTTCGGGGCGCACCTTTTCGATGATGGCCCTCACGTCGTTCAGGGCCAGGTGTTCAACAATCTCGTGGTTCTCGATGGGCTTCTGGCGCAGGACGTTGATGACAAGATGGTCGGCCCTGTAATGGTCGGCCAGCTCCGGGAAGAACCTTGTATCGGAGATGAGCCCGATGGTCTTGTTGAGATGGAAGAAGAGGCCGTAGGTCTCGACGGGATGCCTGTGCCTGACGGGTGTCCGAAAGGTCATGTCGCCCAGGGTATACTCACCGCCTTCCTGGAGGACGACTACGTTCTCGAGGTACTTGCGGGCGAAATTGAAGATCACCGGATCACCCGACAGGGCATCCCCCGGGCAGAAAAGGGTCCCCCTCTTCCTGAAGCCACCGTCAGCCATGGCTTCGATAAGGATATTAGTATCATTGGCATGGTCCATATGCCGGTGGGTGATGACGATCCCGTCGAGCCGGGCGGGGTCGTAGTTCTCCTTCGCTGACCGGATGCGGACAATGGCCCCCGGGCCGGGGTCGATGTAAAGGTTCGTCTTCCTGTAGTTGACCCACAGGCCGCCCGTCGCCCGAAGTTGTTTTAGTGCCACGAACCGGGCGCCGCCGGTCCCGAAGAACTTTATGTATCCTTCCATGGTCGGTACCTTCCGTGCTGTGCGACCCCGATGCGTTCTCCCTGAACGCATTCAAATTGGCGTCGCTTCTATTCTAGAGAACCAGGGGAGCGTTGTCAATTTGGCCCTCAAGGTTTCCGAAACATAATCACTGTGTGAAACACAGCTCCTCCCCAATATTTTTTCAAATTTATGGTGGTTTATCCCATCCATTTGTGTTCTAATAGTATCATCAATAACAAAAAGTGCCGTGCTCGTACCATTGCGTAATCCAATAACTTTAACGGAGGGGTTATAAGGAGGACCTTTGATGAAAATCACGATCAACGGAAAGATTTGTGAAGCCGCGGAGGGACAAACAGTCCTCGACGTGGCAAGGGCTAACGGGTTTTACATCCCCACGCTGTGCTATCTGTCAGGCCTGACCCCCACAGGGGCGTGTCGCATCTGTGTGGTGGAGGTCGAGGGTATGCGTAACCTTGTGGCTTCCTGTTCGGCTCCGGCGACCGAAGGCATGGTCGTCAGGACGGACACGGAGCGAGTTCTGGCTGCCCGGCGTTTCATCGTCGAGCTCCTGGTGTCGTGCCACCCCCTGGACTGCATGACATGCGAGAAAACAGGAGACTGTACGCTTCAGAACCTCGCATACGAACTGGGGGTAACGGCGTCGACGATGGTGGGAGAAAAGTACGATTATCCAGTCGACTATTCCAACCCCTTCATCGTGAGGGACTACAACAAGTGCATCCTGTGCCTCAAATGCGTGCGGGTCTGTAACGAGATCCAGGGCATCGAGGCGATCAAGACCATCCAGCGTGGGTTCGATACAAAAGTGGCAACCGCCTACGACACTCCCCTCCAGGAGAGCAACTGCGTCTTCTGCGGACAGTGTGTGCAGGCCTGCCCTGTGGGGGCCCTGACGGAGAGAAAGGCGAAAGGCCTGGGGCGCGCTTGGGAGACACGGAAGGTCCGGACCACTTGCCCTTACTGCGGGGTCGGCTGCCAGCTGGAACTCCACCTCAAGGGTGAACAGATCGTCAAGATAACTGCCGTCGAAGACGGCGCGCCGAACAAGGGAAGGCTCTGTGTGAAGGGGCGCTTCGGCTACGATTTCATCTACTCGGAAGACCGGCTCACAACACCCCTGATACGGGAGAACGGGTCTTTCCGCGAGGCGTCGTGGAATGAAGCCCTTGACCTCGTGGCCAACAAGTTCAAACAGATAATAGCGGAGAGCGGCCCCGATGCCATAGCAGGCGTCAGCTGCGCCCGAAGCATAAATGAAGATTCCTACCAGATGCAAAAACTCTTTCGCGCGGTGATCGGCACCAATAACATCGATCACTGCGCCCGAACCTGACACGCGCCAACCGTCGCCGGTCTGGCGCAATCATTCGGTTCCGGAGCAATGACAAATTCCTTTGGCGAATTCGCGGACGCGAAGATGTTCCTCTGCATCGGCACGAACATGACCGAGGCACATCCGGTGGCTTCCACGTTCCTGAAGAACGCCCTGCGCAAAGGGGCAAAGCTTATCGTCGTCGATCCCCGCAGGCAGCCTCTCGCGAAACTGGCAGACATCTACTGCCAGATCAAGGTCGGCAGTGACATAGCATTCCTCAACGGCCTCATGAACGTCATCATCAATGAAGGTCTGTACGACAAGGATTTCGTCGAGAACAGGTGCGATAATTTCGAGGCCTTCAAGGCAAAGATCATGGAGTATCCGCCCGAGCGGGCCGCCGAGATCTCCGGTGTGAATGTGGAAACGATCCGGAAGGTCGCCCACATGCTCGCCACGATAAAACCGGCCATGCTCTGCTACACGCTTGGCATCACGGAACACACCACGGGCAAGGACAACGTGATGAGCACCGCCAATCTTCAGCTTCTCCTCGGTAACATGGGAATGCCCTCAGCCGGGGTCAACCCCCTGCGCGGCCAGAACAACGTCCAGGGCGCCTGCGACATGGGCGCGCTGCCCAACGTCTTCCCCGGTTACCAGAAGGTCATCGACCCCGCGGCGCGGGAAAAGTTCGAGAAGGCGTGGAACGTCAAAAAACTGCCCGAGAACAACGGTATGATGATGCCCCAGATGATGGAAGCCCTTGTCGACAAGAAGGTCAGGGCGTTCTATGTCTTCGGCGAAAACCTCGCGAACACCGAGCCCGATATCCGCAAGGTCGAGCACGAGCTCTCTTCCGCTGAATTCCTCGTCTGCCAGGACATCTTCCCCACGGAGACAACGCGCTTCGCCCACGTCATCCTGCCGGCTGCGTCATGGTGCGAGGACGACGGAACCTTCACCAGCAGCGAAAGAAGGGTGAACCGTGTCCGCAAGGTCAAGAACCCGCCTGGAAACGCGAAACCTAACTGGTGGATATTCAAGGAGATCGCCAGGAGAATGGGGCAGGAGTGGGCATCGAACAGCGGGCCCGAGATATGGGACAACGAGGTGTCTGTCCTCGCCCCGGCACTCGGAGGGATCAAGTACAGCCGCATCGAGAACGACGGGCTCCAGTGGCCCTGCCCCAACACGGACCATCCGGGAACGTCCTTCCTCCATCGCGACGGGGTCTTTACCCATGGAAAGGGGATATTCAATCCCGTCGACTGGAAAGCACCGGCGGAGGTCCCCGACAAGGAGTATCCCTTCGTCCTCAGCACGGGCCGGAGGCTCTACCAGTACCACACAAGGACTCAGACGGGCCGCTCGGGCCTCGATTTCCTGATGCCCGAGGAAACCGCCGACATCTCCGTTGCCGACGCGCAAAGGCTGGGGATCAAACCTGATGAACGCGTGAAGGTACGGTCAAGGCGCGGGGAGGTAGAGGTACGCGCCAGAATCACCGACCAGGTGCCACCCGGCATGGTCTGGATGTCCTTTCACTTCAGGGAAGGGTCGGCAAACTGGCTTACCAACGCGGTGTATGACCCGGCAACCCTTACCGCCGAGTACAAGGCCTGTGCCGTCGCAGTGGAAAAAGTGTAGAGAGACGGGCAAAACCCGTCACTATCATGGCAAAAACCCTCAAAGCCCCCGAAATCCACCCCTCGGGGGCTTTCTTCTTTCACATTTCAGGCGGAACCTGCCTCCTCAAGGCCTTGCGCGCCACGGGGTGAATGTGTAATTCTATAGGCACAATTGAAAAGGAGGGGTTATGGGAACAAAAGATCTTTCAGCCATCATCGATCTAGCGATATCAAAAGAAGAGGAAGCCTACGATTTTTACATGGAACTGGCGACCATGGTCGATGACAGGTCCGCCAAAGACGCGCTCCAGATTGTCGCCGGAGAGGAAAAGAAGCACAAGGAGTTCCTCGTGAACTACCGCGACAAGGGCTACGGGAACTCTGGCCTGAAGATGACATCCGTTGTCGACTATAAGATAGCGGAGCACCTGGAAGCGCCGGAGCCCAAAACCGGCATGGAAAGCAAGGACGTTTTCCTCATAGCGGCCCATCGCGAGAGGAGCGCTCACGAGTTCTACATTGGACTTGCCTCCATCCACCCGGCGGGACCGACAAAGGATATGCTCCTCGCGATGGCCCAAGAGGAATTAAAACACAAGGAAAAGATGGAATACTATTACGCGAACGCCGCTTTCCCGCAGACCTCCGGAGGGTAAGAACGGGAGGGACACAGCCCTTCGGGAGCGGCAGGCACATGCCGCGAGGATACTCTTGGATCTTATCGAATTTGCCATATTTGAGTCCTGGTTCGGGACCATCTCCGTCGTAAAGAGGCAGGGCCGGATCGTACGTCTCGATCTTTCGGAGAACGACATGTACCAGGAACACCGCGCCGTGTTGAAACGCTTTCCCGACGGCGTCGAGTCGGACCAATCCTTCAAGGCGGTGCGGACACTTCTCCACCGGTACCTGAAAGGGCAACCGGTGGATTTCCGTGATGTGGAGATCGATATATCGGACCTGCCGGCGTTCACCCGGATGGTTCTGGAGGAGCTCCGCAAGATCCCCTACGGCGAAACGAGAAGCTACCTCGACATCGCGAGAAGCGCGGGATGCCCTTCAGGGGGACGGGCCGTCGGCCAGGCGGTCAAGAGGAACCCCATTCCCATCATCGTCCCCTGCCACAGGGTCATCCGCCACAACGGCTCCCTGGGGGGATTCGGTCTAGGGGAAAAGATAAAGAAAAGGCTTCTTTCTCTTGAGGGTGTCAAGAAAACCTGGTCGGTTTAGACAGAGGTAACCGCTGAGGACGCCGGTCGACGAACCCGCCGTGGGCGCAATATGATACGCTTCTTCGTATTGCTGTCGCCAGATCACCTTGTCCTCGGAATCGAAGAACGCCATATCTGAAAAGTGGAGCAGTTCCCTGCGGCAGTCGATGGAAACAAAAACCATGATATAAGAAAGGTCTTTCGGGACGATCCCGTTGAGGTCAAGGCATTCCCTGATCTCCTCGTTGAGGGCGCTTCCCGGGCCAGGGACAAACTTGAGGACAGCCCTTGAAGTAGTCACTTTGTCACGGGTCGAGTACGCGAGCGTTTGATCGACATACCAGACATCATCCTGCCTCGTCCCGGCAATGGCAGACCACATCCCCTTCGCCTCAAGCTCTCCGCAAAAACACGGCAACAGCACCGGCAGAAGACAAAGTGCGACGGGCACGAACCGCCGCAGTGTTCGCAGTGGATTGTCCATATCTTCTTTATCGCACCTTTGCCGTGAAGCCTAAAGGAACCGTGACGGAAGGACGCAAGGCGGCCGGCCCGGCCTTACCTTGAAACCCTTGTATGTTACTCCCAATGGAATATCACAGGCAGTCCATGATAAGAAGAATGAAAGTAAGGTTACCGGCGTGGCAGGCCGTTTAAACCAGGGGATCCTATCCCGTGTTCCAGCTCGGGTCGCCACGCCATCTCCGTACAAGCCCGGACAGTTGCCAGGGACTCACAGGAGATCCCGCATTGCACAAGGTCGGGACAAGGGAAAAGGGGGCCATATCATGGACGACGTTTTCATTGGCATCGACGTATCGAAGGAGTATTGCGACGTGGCGGTCATTCCGGACGGGACGCGGAAGAGGTTCACCAATGACGAGGAAGGCCAGGAGGCTGTCGCTGCCTTCATGCTTCCCCTTAAGCCCGGCCGGATCGTCATTGAGGCGACGGG